>JBDSPO010000001.1:0-4441 GCA_039930265.1 Lysobacter sp.
GTCCGGCAAAAATCCGCTCGCTCCGGGCGCCATGACTGACCCAGTCACGGTCGTATCCCTCCAGCATGGTCGCGTAGACGTTGGCCTGCGGCTTGTCGTACGCCAGCAGTCGCAGCTGCACCCGCAGCTCGCGATCGCCCGGCGACAACACCAGGGGCCCCTGCAGGTCCTGTGATTTCCAGTCGCCATCGCGGCGCACCTCGAAACCGTCCCAGTGCAGGGGCGAGTGGATCGCGACCTGGTCATCGGCCACCGTGTCCACCATCACCATCCCGCCATCGGCCAGCGCCGAAACCAGCACCCCCTCGGGGGTTTGCACCAGGGTGCGGTTGACGAACTCCTGGCTGCCCAGGCCATCCGACAGGCCAAAGTGGCGGGCGCGCCGGCTGCCGGGATCCCAGCGGTACAGGCCGCGCGAGCTGGACACCCACACCCGTCCCTTGCGATCGATCTCCAGCCCCGACGCCTCCACCGCCGGAATCCCCTGTTTGACGCCCACCGTGCTCACCTGCGACCACCGACCCTGCGCACGCCGGTAGTGCTCAAGGCCCGCCAGACGCTGCAGCCACAGGGCATCGGGACCGTCGAAGCGGAACGCAAAAATGCGGCCCTCCGCTGCTATGCCGTCCACCGGCGCGAAACGCCCCGTCGCCGGGTTCCAGCGCAGCATGCCGTCGCCGCCGGCGACCCAGGGCAGACCGTCGCCGTCAAAGCCCAGCGCCTGGCTGTCGCCCACGCCAAGACCCTGCGTGGGGCCCGCGTTGATGGTGCGCAACACCCGGCCGCTGACCGGGTCCCGCTGCTGGATACCGGCGCCGCCAAAGGACATCCACACGCTGCCGTCGGGCGCCATCTCGATCAGCGTCAGCGGACCGGCCATGGTCGCGTCCGCCCCATCATCCGGGCCCCAGCGGCGCACCCGCCCGTCCTCGCCGATCCGTACCGCGTGGCGACGCTGGCCCACCCACAGGGCGCCATCGCGGTGCTCGCGCAGCGCCCACGGGGTCAGACCCTCCAGCGCCTCCAGCACTCCCGGCGCGACCGGCACGGTGCTGCCGTCGCGGTCCAGCCGCTCCAGTTCGCCGCGCGTTCCGGCCAGCCATACGCCGCCTTTGCGGGCGGGTGTCACCGCGCGGTACAGCTGCGCCGACAGCGCGTCATCCTCGCCGCGAAACTCGGCAATGCGTCGCCAGTCCGGCGGCAGGTAACCCAGCCCCACCCCCGGCACCGGCACCCAGATCGCGCCCGTGCCCTGCCGCGCGATCTCGTAGATGGACGTCGCCGGGCCCCTCGCACCGAGTGGCACCGGCACCGGCACATCGCCCTCGACCACGCGCCACAACTGCCGTTGGGTAGCGATCCAGCGCTCGCCGTCGTTGCCCGCCAGCATGCTCAGGATGGCGTTCGGATTTTCGAACATCGCCGACCACGCGGGCTGCGTCCAGGTGCCATCGCGGCCGCGCCGGAACACGCCGGTCGCGGCGCCGACCCACAGTTCGTCGTCCAGTGCATTGATCGAATAGATCATCGGCCCGCCGTCGTCGCCCGGCAGCACGACGCGCTCGAAATCGCGACCGGTCCAGCGCGCCACGCCCTTGGTGGTGCCTACCCACAGGGTGTCAGTGGCGTCCACCGCCAACGACAGCACCACGTCCGCGGGCAGGCTGCGCGGATCGCCCTCATCGGGCGTATAGCGGGTGATGCTCTGGTCGGCCTCCATCCGCCCCAGTCCGCCGCCGTAGGTACCGAACCACAGCGCGCCGCGGTAGCTGGCCAGCGCCCAGACCTCGTCGCTGCCCATCTGCGGATGGGTGCCCAGGCGGTAGTGACGGAAGCCCGTATGGTTGCTGTCGAGCACGCTCAGGCCGTGGCCCTCCGGGGCCACCCACACCCGTCCCTGCGGGTCCACATGGACCACAGTCAAATAGTTGGCCGGCAGCGTTCGCGGGTTGGCCGGGTCGTGCCGCCAGACCTGCATGCCGACGCCGTCATAGCGCGCCAGTCCATCGGCGGTGGCCAGCCACAGGTAGCCGTCGCGGTCGAACTTCAGGCTGTTGACCGCGCTGGAAGGCAGTCCGGCGGCCACGTCGATATGGCGCAGACGCGGCATCTCCGGAACCCGCGCAGACGCCCCGGCCCCCAGCACCAGCGCGCCGGCGGCCAGCAACAGCCCGGCAAGTGTGTGTCGCATCGCCTTTCTCCCCGTCCGCATCGTCTCCGGACGCGGCCACCCCCCGGCGTCGCCCGGACCCACGCGCGCAGCCTGTATCGGCCCACGGCGTCCCTGCCCACGACAGAGACTCGGTGATTGCCCGGGCCGGGGCAAGCGAAAGCTGTCATGAACGAAACAGTCCGTGCTTATCCGACCGCGCGCGCGGTGGCCGGGCTGTCTAGAATCGAGGCCATGCCGTCACCTCAGGTCCATCCGATGCCTGCATTGATCTCCGCGTCCACCAGGCGCGTGCGGGAGACCCGCGGACACATGATCGCGGCGGCGGCGGTGTTGTGCGCCATGACCGGCGCGCCCGCCGCCGCCAGCGAAGCGCGTGACTGGGTGCTGGACCCGGTGCACACCCGGGTGATGTTCGCCGTCTCGCATGCCGGCTTCTCCCAGGCGCTGGGGACGGTATCGGGCAGTGAGGGCCGGATGCAGTTCGACCCCGACGACTGGAGCCGGACCCGGCTGGATGCCAGCGTGCCGCTGCAGCGCCTGGAACTGGGTAACGAGGCCTGGAACCTTGCGACTCTGGCACCGCGGCTGCTGGACGCGCAGGCCCACCCGGTGGCGCGCTTCGTCTCCGACCGTGCGGTGGCGACGGCACCCGGGCAGGGCGAGGTCTGCGGCGAGCTCAGCCTGCGCGGCGTGACCCGGCCGCTGTGCATGGACGTGACCGTAAACGCGATCAAGCGCCACCCGATGCCGCCGTTCCGCCGCACCGCGGGCTTCTCGGCCACCGCCACCATCCTCCGCAGCGACTACGGCATCGACGCCTGGCCGACGATGATCGGCGACGAGGTGACGATCCGGATCGAGGCGGAAGCGGTTCGCGCGCCCGGTTCCGCGATTCCCGATGACCCGCCACAGGCAGCGCCATCGCCCCCCGATCCCGACCCGGAAACCGATTCATGAGCCTCAAAAATCCTGTCGACCGCTGGGGTCCGGTCAGCCAGTTCCTGCACTGGACCGTCCTCGTGCTGGTGCTGATCATGGCCGGCATCGGCCTGTCGCTGGACAGCGTGCCCAAATCGCCGCGCTACTTTTGGGTATTCAATCTGCACAAGTCACTCGGCCTGACCGTGCTGGCTCTGGTGCTGGTGCGCCTGGCATGGCGCGCTTTTGCCGGCGCGCCCGAAGCACTGGCAAGCATCCCGACCTGTCAGCGCCGCATTGCCGGTATCACCCATTGGCTCCTCTACGCGCTGATCCTGGCGATGCCGCTGTCGGGCTGGCTGTTTGATTCGGCCGGTGGATTGCGGCCGCTGCACTGGTTCGGCCTGTTCGAGGTGCCCAAGCTGGTCGCCCCCAATACCGGTCTGCGCGAGATCGCCCGCGACGCCCATGGATGGCTGTTCTGGACGTTGGCGGCGCTGGTCCTGATGCACGCCGGCGCGGCGCTCTACCATCACTATTTCGTCGGCGACGCCACCCTGCGGCGGATGCTCCCCGGTCGCCGCGCGCGATCACTCTCCCCACCTTCAAGCACCGGAGACTCCCGATGAGCACGACCTCACACCGCGCGCCTTACCGCAAAGCATCTGCCGCCCGGTGGGCGCTCGCATTGGCCGGTGTACTGGCTGCCAGTGGCACCGCCGTCGCCGCCGATTACGTGCAGGCACCCGGCTCGACCCTGACCTTTGCCTCCAGTTTTGAAGGCGAAGTCTTCACCGGCCACTTCAGCCGTTTCCGCACCACGCTGCGCTTTGATCCGGGCCAGCTCGACCGCGCCGTGCTGGAAGTCGACATCCCGCTGGCCAGTGCCAACACCGCCAATCCGGAGCGCGACGAGACGTTGCAGAGCAGCGACTTCTTCAGCAGCAAGCTGTTTCCGCAGGCCCGCTACACCGCGAAAACCTTCCGCCACCTGGGCCAGGACCGCTACGCCGCGGACGGCACCCTGACCGTGCGCAACATCAGCCGTCCGGTGACCCTGACCTTCACCTGGACCGCCGGCGCCAGCCCGGTGCTGACCGGGCGCGCCAGCGTGCAGCGGCTGGAGTTCGGGATCGGCGGCGGCGACTGGGCGTCCCCGGAGATGATCCCCGCCACGGTGGCCATCAGCACCCGGGTCAACCTCGCGCCCGCGCCGTGAGCGCCCGCAACCACGGGTAAACCCCAGCTGGGGGACGCCCCGAGTGACCCACGCCGGTCACAGTGATGGAATGGCTGCATGACCTGCGTCGCGCGGGTCGTTACCCATCCGGCGAGGATCTCGACATGACC
>JBDSPO010000002.1:0-4252 GCA_039930265.1 Lysobacter sp.
GAATACCCGATGGACGACGCTGTCGCGACCTCGATCTCCCCGGTGCCGAGCTTCAGCAACAGCCTGCGCAGTGCACCGTCGCAGATCGAATCCACCCCGTCCGCATCCACCGCGGCGGACTTCGGTCCCGACAGCTACCTTGATATCCCGGCGTTCCTGCGCCGTCAGGCGGACTGATCCGCCCGCTGTTGCCGTAATGCCATAGTCCGGTTCGTCTTGGTCCCGCGCAGGTTGCGCGGGGCATTTGGGCCGGTCGCCCGCGATTCGTCGCGGTCGACCGGTCATTTTCCCGGCCGGACAGCTCCGCGTGTTCAGCGTCGATTGACCTGACCGCTGCAGGCTGCGTGGTACCGTAACTCGCTTTTTCCTCCCAGGTTGCACCATTCCCATGCTGCGTCAGCGCACCCTCAAGAACGTCATCCGCGCCACCGGCGTGGGGCTGCACAGCGGCGAAAAAGTCTTCCTCACCATGCGTCCGGCACCTGTCGACGCAGGCATCGTGTTCCGCCGTATCGATCTGGACCCCGTGGTCGAGATTCCCGCGCGCGCAGCACTGGTGACCGAAACCACCCTGTGCACGGGTCTCAGCCAGGGGGCCGCCAAGGTCCAGACCGTCGAGCACCTGATGTCGGCACTGGCCGGCCTGGGCATCGACAACGCCTACATCGATCTCTCGGCGCCCGAAGTGCCGATCATGGACGGCTCCGCCGGTCCGTTTGTCTTCCTGCTGCAGTCCGCCGGGATCACCGAGCAGGACGCGGCCAAGCGATTCATCCGCATCAAGCGCGCGGTCGAAGTGCGCGACGGCGACAAGATCGCCCGGTTCGAGCCCTACGACGGCTTCCGGGTCGGCTTCACCGTGGTGTTCCAGCACCCGGCCATTCCCGATGCGCAATCGAGCGCCACGCTGGAGTTCTCCACCAGCAACTACATCAAGGAGGTCAGCCGTGCGCGGACCTTCGGTTTCATGCGCGATCTGGAATACATGCGCGAGCGCAATCTCGGCCTTGGCGGCTCGATGGACAATGCGATCGTGCTGGACGAGTTCCGCGTCCTCAACGAGGACGGCCTGCGCTACGCGGACGAGTTCGTCCGCCACAAGATCCTCGACGCCATTGGCGATCTTTATCTGGCCGGTCACGCCGTAATCGGCGCATATGACGGCTTCAAATCCGGTCACGCGCTCAATAATGCGCTGGTTCGGGCCCTGCTCGACGACGCGGACGCGTGGGAGATCGTCAGCTATACCCAGGACGAGAGCCCGGCCGCCATTTCCACCGCATTCGGCCAGCTGGCGGCGGTTTAAGGCGTTTTCCACAGGTCCGCTGTGGGCGCCGTGCGTGCATCACGAATGTGACTGCTTCACATAAACTTAACGAATTACACACGAATTAACCCCGGATTCTTAACAAGTCCGGGGTTTTTGCGCTTTAGGATGCCCCGTCGGTGTTCACTTGATCGTCACGGCAGCAGCAACGTCCGGTCGATTGCAGGTTCACCCGGCGTCATCCGTCCCATCGGGGGCGGCAGGTTTAAGGGACGCCAGCGCAGCCTCGAGTGATGCTTTCGCGGTCGCGGACATGGTCACGGTTTTCCCGGGTACCGCAGGGGGCGGCGCACGGGAAGGAAGACTCGTCTTGATGATGAGCTCCGCCGCGTCCAGACCCATGGATCGGGCGCTCACCAGCAGTTCCGGAGCAAGCAGGCGCAGTTTGGCCCGCCACACCGGAGAATCCACCAGATACACGAGCCTGCCGGGCTCGTAATTCGCCAGTCGCGCATGCGCGGTCAGCGGAAACGGCAGGAGCGGACGCAACCGGCGGTCCAGTTCGTCGAGCCACAGGGCCCGGCGGATCGTGTCACCCGCAGGCACCGCCAGCAGCGCATCCAGCGCCGCGGTGGGGGTCGAGGGAAGGCGCGTTGACCTGGCCGGTTTGTATTTGAATTCAGACATCGGACCTATGACCTATCAAGACATCCTAAACACAACGCGCGGGACCTGGGCCTCATTGGCCCACCGCGCGCTCCAGGCGGCAGTGCAGCGCCCCCTCCATGCCGGCGCCCTGTTGCTCGGCGGCGGCCTTGCCCTCGGGCTGGGTGGCGGTTACGCGGCCAACCACGGACTGCGTGACCAGGTCGCCAGCCAGCAGACCCAGATCTCCTCGGCCCAGGCCGATGCACAGCGCGAGATCAATGCCCTTGCCGCGCGCCTGGGCGAACTGCAGGCTGAAGCCAACCGGCTCAACGCGCTCGGCGAGCGCCTGACCCGGATCGGCCAGCTCGAGGACGGCGAGTTCGACTTCAACGAGCCGGTCGGGATCGGCGGCGTCGGCCCGGTCGAAGACATGCCCAAGGGCGAGCTGGACCAGGGCTTGAACGAGCTGGGTGTGCAGTTCCGCGCATCGGGCGAGCAGCTCTCCGTACTGGAATCGCTGCTGTTCAACCGCCAGCTTGACATGAACGCGGTCCCGTCGCGTGAGCCGGTCGAAAGTTACATCACTTCGAACTTCGGCCATCGCGCCGACCCGTTCCGCGGTGGCCGCGCGTTCCACAAGGGCATCGACTTCAAGGCCAAGGTGGGTGATCCGGTGATGGCCGCCGCCGATGGCGTGGTCAGCTTCTCCGGCTCGCGCAACGGGTACGGCAACACCATCGAGATCGACCACGGCAACGGCTACGTCACCCGTTACGCACACAACTCGCGCCTGACCCTGAAGGTCGGCGGACTGGTGCGCGCCGGACAGGAAGTGGCCAAGGCCGGTTCCAGCGGCCGTTCCACCGGTGCCCACGTGCATTTTGAAGTGTGGCAGAACGGCCAGGCCGTCAATCCGAACAAGTTCCTCAGCCAGCAGTCGCCGCTGCACGGCTGATCGGGTATCGCGCAGAGGGAACTCGCGCACGTGGCGGGCGACAACGTCGGGCTTGATAGGCGTCCGGCCGCCCCCACGCTAGAATAGGCGTTTGCCAAGACAGGGCGCCCGGCGCCCTGTTCCTGTTGCCGCCGTCACGAAATCCGACTGGAACCATCCATGCTCAACAACCTGCTTACCCGTGTCTTCGGCAGCCGCAATGACCGTCTGCTGCGCCAGCTGCAACGCACTGTCACCAAGATCAATGCGCTGGAGCCGGAGATGGAGAAGCTCAGCGATGCCGAGCTGCAGGCCAAGACCCCGGAGTTCAAGCAGCGGCTGCAAGACGGCACCAAGCTCGATGACCTGCTGCCGGAAGCGTTCGCGGTCTGCCGCGAGGCCTCGCGCCGCGTGCTGGGCATGCGCCCCTACGACGTGCAGCTGGTCGGCGGCATGGTCCTGCATCTGGGCAAGATCGCCGAGATGCGCACCGGCGAGGGCAAGACCCTGGTCGGCACCCTGCCGGTCTACCTCAATGCGCTGACCGGCGACGGCGTGCACCTGGTCACCGTCAACGACTATCTGGCCCGGCGTGACTCGGCCTGGATGGGCAAGCTCTACAACTGGCTCGGCCTGAGCGTGGGCGTGGTGTATCCCAACATGCCGCACGGCGACAAGGCCGAGGCCTACGCCGCGGACATCACCTACGGCACCAACAACGAATTCGGCTTCGACTACCTGCGCGACAACATGGCGCTGTCGAAAGAGGACCGCCACCAGCGCGGCCTGAACTTCGCGATCATCGATGAGGTCGACTCGATCCTGATCGACGAGGCGCGCACGCCGCTGATCATCTCCGGTCCCGCCGAGGACTCCCCGGAGCTGTACATCAAGGTCAACCGCATCGTGCCGTTGCTGGGCCGGCAGGAAACCGAGGACGGCGAGGGCGACTACTGGGTCGACGAGAAGGGCAAGCAGGTCCACCTGTCCGAGGAAGGCCAGGAACACGCCGAGCAGTTGCTGCGCGACGCCCAGATCCTTGGCGCGGACGAGACCGAAGGCCTGTACTCGCCGCAGAATCTGGCGGTGGTCCACCACCTCAACGCCGCCCTGCGCGCTCACGCGATCTACCAGCGCGACGTGGATTACATCATCCGCGACGGCGAGATCGTGATCGTGGACGAGTTCACCGGCCGCACCCTGGCCGGCCGGCGCTGGTCGGACGGCCTGCATCAGGCGGTCGAGGCGAAGGAGGGCGTTCCGGTCCAGCGCGAGAACCAGACGCTGGCCTCGATCACCTTCCAGAACCTGTTCCGGATGTACAGCAAGCTGGCCGGCATGACCGGTACGGCCGACACCGAGGCGTTCGAGTTCCAGAGCATCTACGGCCTGGAAGTGGTGGT
>JBDSPO010000003.1:0-3168 GCA_039930265.1 Lysobacter sp.
GCTTCATGAGCCTGGACTGGGACGGCCGGATCCGGATGGATCCTTCATCGCCGTATGCCATGCGTCGGTTGATCGGCATGAAGGATCGCTACGACGTCGCGTTCGCCTGCGATACCGATCATGACCGCCATGGCATCGTCACTGCCGGCGCAGGTTTGATGCCTTCCAATCACTACCTGTGCGTGGCGATCGATTACCTGTTCCGCCATCGCCCGCAATGGAGCGCGGATGCGGCGATCGGCAAGACGGTTGTCAGCAGCGCGATGATCGACCGCATTGCCGGCGGTCTGGGCCGGGGCCTGTACGAGGTTCCAGTGGGCTTCAAATGGTTCGTTGACGGGCTGTTCTCGGGCTCCCTCGGGTTCGGCGGCGAGGAGAGCGCAGGCGCTGCGTTCCTCCGTCGCGACGGCCGTGTGTGGACCACCGACAAGGACGGCATTGCGCCGGCGCTGCTGGCGGCGGAGATCACCGCCAACAGCGGTGACGATCCAGGGGTGATCTACCGCAAGCTCTGCAGTGCCTACGGCGAGCCGTTTACCGATCGTGTTGAAGCGCCCGCCAACAAGGCGCAGAAACGGGCGCTGTCGGCACTGTCCCCTGACCAGATCGGCCGGACCGAGCTGGCCGGTGAGCCGATTCAGCAGGTGCTCGACAAGGCGCCGGGGAACGACGCTGCAATCGGCGGCATCAAGGTGGTGGCCGCCAGCGGGTGGTTCGCCGCGCGGCCATCCGGGACCGAGGACATCTACAAGATCTACGCCGAAAGTTTTCGCGACGCGGGCCACTTGAAGCAGTTGCTGAAGGAGGCGCAGGAGACCGTCGACGCCGCCCTGGAGGGCCAGTCCCCGAAACAGTGAGGTAACCGTCATGTCCGCCCGCCTCGATCAGTTGTGCATCGACACCCTGCGTTTCCTGTCCGTGGACATGATCCAGAAGGCGGACAGCGGACATCCCGGATTGCCACTGGACGCCGCGCCGATGGCCTATGTGTTGTGGTCGCGATGGCTGAAGGCCAACCCGCACAATCCCGAGTGGGCGGACCGCGACCGTTTCGTGTTGTCGGCCGGTCACGGGTCGGCGCTGCTGTACGCCTTGCTCCACCTCAGCGGATACGACCTCTCGCTGGACGATATCAAGAGCTTCCGGCGGTGGCGGAGCAGGGCGCCCGGCCATCCCGAGCGTGGGCACACGCCTGGCGTGGAAGTGACCACGGGCCCGCTGGGACAGGGTTTCGCCAATGCGGTTGGCATGGCGATCGCCGAGGCCCAGCTGGCGGCGCAGTACAACCGCGAAGGTCACAACGTCGTCGATCACCGCACATGGGTGCTTGCCAGCGACGGTGATCTGATGGAAGGCGTGGCCTCGGAGGCGGCATCACTGGCCGGCCATCAGCGACTGGGCAAGTTGACCTGCCTGTACGACGCCAACAGCGTGACGCTTTCGGCCGGGACCGACATCACCTTTACCGAAGACTGTGCGGCGCGCTTCCGGGCCTACCACTGGCATACCCAGACCGTTGAAAACGGCAACGATGTGGCGGCGATCGACGCTGCTCTGGCCGCCGCGGTGGCGGAGCCGCACCGGCCCTCGTTGATCGTCGTGCGGACCCTAATCGGCTACGGTTCGCCGGGCAAGCAGGGCAGCTACGAGGCCCACGGTTCGCCACTGGGCGAGGCGGAGGTGCGATTGACCAAGCAGAACCTCGGCTGGCCCGTTGAGCCGCCGTTCCTGGTGCCGGACGACGCACTCGCGCACATGCGCGATGCAGTCGGTCCAGGGAAGGTAGCGCAAGCGGACTGGCACCGGCGGATGGACAGCTACGCGCAGGTCGAGCCTGAACTCGCAGCGGAGCTGCGCGGTCGTCTGGCCGGAACGTTGCCAACCGCTTGGGACGCCGACATTCCGCATTTCCCGACGGATGCCCAGGGCATGGCGACCCGAGCCGCCGGCGGCAAAGTGATCAATGCGATAGCGGCCAGGCTGCCGGCACTTTCCGGCGGATCAGCCGATCTTGATCCGTCCACCAAAACCGCCCTCAAGGGGTTGGGCGACTTCAACCCGCCTCCAGAAGCCAGCGTCGATCAGCAGGGGTCTGATGGAGGTGGCTGGAGCCGGGCAGGGCAAAACGTGCACTTCGGGGTACGCGAGCACGCGATGGGTGCGATCTGCAACGGCATGGCTGCGCATGGAGGATTCATTCCGTTCGGTGCGACGTTCCTGATCTTTTCCGATTACATGCGTCCACCCATCCGCCTCGCGGCCCTGATGGGGCTGCACGTGATTCATGTGTTCACCCACGACAGCATCATGCTCGGCGAAGACGGTCCCACGCATCAGCCCGTTGAGCAACTGGCGGGCTTGCGGGCGATTCCCCGCTTGACGGTAATTCGCCCCGGCGATGCGAACGAGACCGCGGTTGCCTGGCGGGTCGCGCTGGAAACACGCGATCGGCCGGTGTTGCTGGTACTGACCCGCCAGGACGTCCGAACGCTGGCACGGGACGTCTTCGCATCGGCCGATGGCGTGAGGCAAGGCGCATACGTCCTGGACGTTGCAGCTGGTGATGCACCGGTATTGATTCTCATCGCCAGTGGTTCAGAGGTCGGCCTGATCGTGGCAGCGGCCGGGGTGTTGCGACGCGGCGGCATCCACGTGCGCTGCGTGTCCATGCCAAGTTGGGACCTGTTCGAGGCGCAGTCAGCGGCGTATCGCGACTCGGTATTGCCACCTGAAGTCCACGCACGTCTGGCGGTGGAGGCGGGCAGCGCGCAAGGATGGCATCGCTGGGTGGGTGACGGCGGTGATGTGCTCGCGGTCGATGATTTCGGTGCCTCCGCGCCGATCGACGATCTTGCCCGCGAATACGGCTTCACCGTGGAAAACGTCGTCCGCCGCGCGCAGGCTCTACTGCGCTGAGCGGCCACGCCGTTACCAGATCAGATCATCGGGCACCTGGAACCGGCTGTAGTACTCGTCGTCTTCGCTGGCCTCGCCAACCTTGCCGTCGTCGCCACGCCGATGATCGAGGACGATGACGTCGGCATCGCGCTCGCGGATTTTCTCCGCGGCAGCCCGGGGTACCAGCTCATAGCCGTCGCCATGGCGCACGATCACCAGCACGCCCTTGGCCAGATGACCACGCAAGACATCGTTGACCAGCACGCTGCG
>JBDSPO010000004.1:0-3112 GCA_039930265.1 Lysobacter sp.
CTGCTGGCGCTGCCGCATGACGCCATGCGCCACACCCGTCGGATCGCCCGTGCGGAGATCGTGGAGGCGTTGCAGCCGGAGCACATCGATCTGGAGCGCTTCGTGGAAGGCTGGTTTGAACCGGGCACCCAGGCGGCGTTGCACGCGCTGGTGGCACAGCTCGGCAAAAAATAGGTTCTTTTCCTGTCCGGGGGGAAAGCGCGACAGATGCGGGGTTCGCGGGGCGCCGGGAGCGAAGGACCTTGGGTGGGAATGTCTCTGGCACCGATCGGGTGGGACTGTCGGAGCGCCGGGTCCGAATACCCTTGGCTGCGAATGTCCCCCGGCACCGATGAAGCCGGTGCCTCCTCCTTTATTTCGCACCCAAGGGCATTCGCACCCGACGTTCCAGGGTGGACGCGGTTGCAGAAGCGCAGAGCCTGGCTGCCGCGTTCGGCCACACTGACGCGACCTGAAAATCAACTTACGGCGGCGAATTACCGACCTGGTTACGCCCCGGATGCGACCGGGCGGGATGGATCCTCGATCCAGCCGCTCCAGGATCCGGTGAACAGCTTCGCCCCCGGCAAGCCGGCGTGGGCCATCGCCAAAAGATGATGGCAGGCGGTGACGCCGGAGCCGCACATCACGACCGCGTCGCTCGGCTCGCGCCCAGCCAGGATGGATTCGAACTCCTGATGGAGCAGAGCCGCCGGCTTGAACCGGCCGTCCTGCAGATTCTGCGCATACGGCCGGTTGATCGCGCCCGGGACATGCCCGGCAACCCGGTCCATCGGCTCGACCTCGCCGCGGAACCGTTCGGCGGCGCGCGCATCGATCAACAGGCCGCCGGCAGCCACGTGGGCCTGCACCTGGGCGGCGTCGAGCAGTCGCTCTGCCGCGAACGTGGCGTCGTATACCGCGGGATGCGCCACGGCCGGCACACCGGCTTCCACGGGCAGACCCGCGCTCGTCCATGACTCCCAGCCACCGTCCAGCACGGCCACGTCATGGTGCCCGAGCGCACGCAACAGGAACCAGGCGCGCGCCGCCGACAGGGCGCCGTCGCCCGCGTCATAGATCACCACCTGGTGCTGCGGGGTGATGCCCCACGCGCCCAGTTTGGCGGTGAAGTCGGCAGCGCCCGGCCACGGGTGGCGGCCACCGTAGCGATGGTGATCCGACAGGTCCCGATCGAGGTCGGCAAAGCGCGCGCCGGGCAGGTGCGACTGCTCATAGGCGCGTTCGCACGCCGCCGGATCGGCCAGCGACGAGCGTGCATCCAGCACCACCAGATCAGTGCGACCCAGCGAGGCCGCCAGCGCCTCCGGGACTACCAGCGACTGCCAGCGCGGCGACGCGAGGGTCGAAGAGGATGGCTCGGTCATGACACTTGCTCCAGGCGTTGTCGCAGGTTCAACAGGATAGACGCGGTCACTCCCCAGATCCGCTGTGGCGAATAGCGGTACTCCCAGACGTCGCGCACGCGGCCGCGGTAGTCCACCTGTTGGCCGACCAGATTGGCGGGGTCCAGCAGGAAGGCCAGCGGGACTTCGAACGCCTCGGCGACCTCGCCCGGGTCCGGGCGCAATACGTGCACCGGGTCGATCATGGCCACCACCGGAATCACGCGGAAACCGGTGATGGTCAGCAGCGGATCGAGCAACCCCAGCGGCAGGATCTGCGCCGGCGTCAGGCCGATTTCCTCTTCGGTCTCGCGCAGCGCTGCGGCCACCGCATCGGCGTCGTGCGACTCCAGCCGGCCACCGGGAAACGCGACCTGGCCACCGTGGTGGCGCAGGGCGTCGGTGCGGCGGGTCAGGATCACCTGGGTGGCGTGCGGACGCGGCACCAGACCCACCAGCACCGCAGCGTCGGCCTGCGGAGACCCGGGGGTCAGCAGATCATGCAGTTCGGCATGATTCCACGCCTGGCCGGTCAGGCGGCTTTGCAGCGGATGCAACGCGCGGCGCAGACGGCCCGCCGCGTCCAGGCGCTCGATCAGCGCCGGGGCGTTCATCCCCGGCCCGTCTCGCGACCGGGCAGTACCTCATCCATCAGGTGCAGCCGTTCGCCGTCGTCCATCTGCGACCAGCGCGCGATCTCGTCACCGGTCCGGTGGCAACCCTCGCAGTGCCCAAGCACGTCCAGGACACATACGCCGGTGCAGGGAGTCAGCATGGGCGGCAATGGCTGGTACACGGCAACACTCCTGAAATCGACATTCCAAAGGCCACAAACGCGTTGCGCCGGACAGGCCGGCGCAACGTTTAACATGGTGTGCGGAACGCTCCGCAGCACGGTTTTACTTGACGCTGACCAGCTTGATTTCGAACTGCACCGCCATGTTGGGCGGAATGCCGGTACGCGGGTCGGCACCGTAGGCCTTGTCGGCCGGCAGGGTGACTTCCCACTTGGAACCGGCAGGCATCATCTGCAAGGCTTCGCGCATGGCCGGCATCTCGACTTCCGAGAGCTTGATCTGCGGCATGTCACGCGCCTGCGACGCCTCGCCAGCCTGGCGCTGGCCCCAGGGGAACGGACCGGCAACCTGCAGCGACAGCGTGCTGGCGGCGGTGGGCTTGGCACCCTTGCCCACTTCGATCACGCGGTACTGGACGCCGCTGGGCAGGGACTGGACGCCGGGCTTGGCCTTGTTCTGGACGATGAAGGCGTCGCTGCGGGTCTTGTTCTCGGCAGCCGCGGAATCCCAGGCCGCCTTGGCCTTGGCCTGCTGGCGCTTCTGCATGTTCTCGACCGCGGTGCGGAGCTGGTCGACCGGTACGGTCGGGTCCTTCTTCGCATAGCCGTCCTGCAGACCCTTGTTGATGGTCGCGACATCGAGTGCTTCGCCGCTTTCGCTGGCGTTGCGGCCAAGGTCGTAGCCGAGCGCATAGCTCAGCTTGCCCTTCTCGGATGAAACGTCCTGGGCGAAGGCTTGGCCAGCGGTGAGGGTCAGGGCCGCTACGGCGACCGCAATCAAACGCAACTTCATTCGGTGAAACCTCCGGTGGTGACGCGAAGCGGACGCACCGCCCCGATATGGGATGCCTCGCCGGTCAACAGCCCCGAGCGGACAGGCTAGGATAACGACGGCAGCGCTTAACCGCCACTGACGCCCATTCCGACCGCT
>JBDSPO010000005.1:0-10164 GCA_039930265.1 Lysobacter sp.
GTCGACCATGGACCCCCATTGATGAGCAATCCCCAGCCACACACGCCCCCTCCGGTCGACAACCGGGTGCGCAACCGCAACCGCACGATGCTGGTGGCGATCGCGGTGCTGTTCTTCGGCAGCATGCTGGTCGCCGGCGCGCTGCGCTTCTCGGGTTGGCAGCCGGAGGGCCGCAAAAACCACGGCGAACTGCTGCAGCCGCCCACCGACCTGCGCGAACTCGTCCCGCAGTTGGCCGTTGGCGGCGCGTACGCCTGGAACCCCGGTGAACGCACCTGGCGCATTGCGCTGGCCCCGCCGGCCAATTGCGGCGAGGAATGCAAGCGTCTGGCACACGACATCGACACGGTCTGGCGGCTGTTCGGCAAGGATGCCGACCGGGTCCACGTGCTGTGGATCTGCGACGCGCCCGGTTGCCTGCCACCGGCGGACGCGCAAGTCCCGCGGACCCTTCGGCAGGTCGTGGACGCCGCGCAATGGACGTCCCGTCTGCCCGGCCTGATCGATCCCGCGGGAGTGCCGGTGTACGTGATTGACCCAAACGGCTTCGTGGTGCTGCGTTACGCGCCCGGTTTCGACGCCGGTGGTCTGCGCGCGGATCTGGCCAAACTGTTGAAACTGATCTGATCGCGCTACTGTCCGCGCCACGATCCACCCCGATCCAATGCCAGAGAGCCGCATGACTGTCACCACCTCCGAGCCGAACTCCGCAGCCGGACCCGCCCGTCCGGCGGTGGTCCGACCGACCCGCCACTTTCACCGCGTGGCGTGGCTGGCGGTATTGCTTGCCGTCGGGGTGATCGTGTTCGGAGCGTTCGTGCGGCTGTCCGATGCGGGGCTGAGCTGTCCGGATTGGCCGACCTGCTACGGCCGCGCCGCCTGGCCGACCGACGTCAGCCATGGGGACGGCCACGCGGCGGTCGCGATCCGTGCGGTGGAAGTCCACAAAGCATGGCGCGAGCAATTGCACCGGATCATCGCTGCGGCCCTTGGCGTGCTGACGCTGTCGCTGGCGTTGCTGGCCGCCAGGCGGCGCCGCTACGGCGTGGCCCAGATCCTCGGCGCGTCGCTGCTGGTGGCCATTGCGATTCCGCTGTACATGCGCGGCCAGCATGTCGCCGCATCGGTGCTGGCGCTGGCCGGTGAGGCGATGCTGATGTTTGCGGCATTGCGCTGGAGCAACCTCGACCTTGCCCGCGTTGCAGCCTTCACCCTGGGCGTGATCGTCTTCCAGGCGTTGCTGGGGATGTGGACCGTCACCTGGCTGCTCAAGCCGGTGGTGGTGATGGCGCATCTGCTGGGAGGGTTGCTGACGTTCTCCCTGTTGTTGTGGATGGCGTGGCGGGCGACCAATCTGCCGATCCTCCTGGCAGATGCGCCCCGGCTGCGTGGCTGGCTGGTCGCCGGTCTGGTGGTGGTCGGCGTGCAGATCGCGCTCGGCGGCTGGACCAGCGCCAATTACGCGGCACTCGCCTGCGGTGTTGATTTTCCGACCTGCGTCGGCCGCTGGTGGCCCCCCACCGATTTCCGCGAGGGTTTCGTGCTGTGGCGCGGGATCGGGGTGGATTACGAGGGCGGCGTGCTCGACGGCGCCAGCCGTATCGCCATCCAGATGGCCCACCGGTTGATGGCGGTGGTGGTGCTGGCCTACCTGCTGTGGCTGTCCGCGCGCCTGCTGCGCACGCCGGGCCTGCGCACCTGGGCAAGCCTGCTGGGGCTGGCGGTGATCGCCCAGGCCAGTCTGGGAATCGCCAACGTCAAACTGGCGCTGCCGCTGTGGACCGCGGTGCTGCACAACGCCGGGGCGGTACTGCTGCTGTTCGTGCTGGTCTCCCTGCTGGCGCGCCTGCGCGCACCGGAGGCCTGATGGACCGCACATTTGCCAGCACCTGCCGCGAATACTGGTCGCTAACCAAGCCCCGGGTGGTCGCGCTGATCATCTTCACTGCCGCGATCGGCATGTTCCTCGCGGTGCCCGGCCTGCCGCCGCTGCAGGAGTCGGTGCTGGGCTTCATCGGGATCTGGCTGGCGGCGGCATCGGCGGCCACCATCAACCAGCTGCTGGACGCGCGCATCGACGCCAAGATGGCCCGCACGTCGTGGCGGCCGATCGTGATGGGCCAGGTCACGCCGCGCCAGGCGCTGGTGTTCGCGCTCGCGCTGGCAGGCCTGTCGATGCTGATCCTGCTGGTGTGGGTCAACGTGTTGACCGCGGCGCTGACCTTCGCCTCGATGATCGGCTACGCGGTCATCTACACGGTGTATCTCAAGCACGCCACGCCGCAGAACATCGTCATCGGCGGGCTGGCCGGCGCGGCACCGCCCCTGCTGGGCTGGTCGGCGGTGACCGGCATGCAGAACCAGTGGGACTGGGCGCACGCGCTGCTGCTGGTGCTGATCATCTTCGTCTGGACGCCGCCGCACTTCTGGGCGCTGGCAATCTTCCGGCGCGCCGATTACGCCAAGGCGCTGGTGCCGATGCTGCCGGTGACCCACGGGGTGGCGTACACCCGCTGGCAGATCCTGTTCTACACCGTGCTGCTGGTGCTGGTGACCATGCTGCCGCGGATCATCGGCATGAGCGGCGATCTGTATCTCGGCGGTGCGGCAGTGCTGGGCGCGGCGTTTCTGTACTACGCCTGGCGACTGATGGATCCGCCCGACGAGATGTACGCGATGAAGGTCTTCGGCTTCTCCATCGTCTACCTGATGGCGCTGTTCGCCTTCCTGTTGCTCGACCATTGGCTGCTGCCGTTCCTGCAGCCGGCCGCGGCGGTGGAGTTCGTGCCGCTGGGGTGAGCGGGCACGGGTGAACGACGCGCCCGGATCGCGCTAATCGAAGCGGGTACTCAGCAGGCCGCGCAGCTCTGCCTTCTCCTCATCGCCGAGGCTCACCAGTCGGCTCTGCAGCTCGGTCAAGCGCTGGTGCCGGCTCTGCCGGTCCAGCTGGGTGATCGTGTCCAGCAGGATGGTGCGCGGAGCGTTGTCGTCGCCCGGGACCGTGGTCGCGGCCAGCTTCTGCAGCGACGCGTGCTCCTCGCGCCCTTCGAAATGCGCGACCAGCGCACCGGTGGTGATGTCGGGCCGGTCAAAGATCACCCCGAGTATGTCCAGCAGCAACTCCACCCCCGGCTGCTGCAGGCTGGCGAACCTGAAGGGCGGCTCCAGCTCCATCGCCAGCGGCGGTTGATGCAACAACAGCATGATTGCGGTGCGCACCAGACTGCGGCGCGGCGCAGCGACCCCGTGGTTGTTGCGGCTGCGCGCCGGCAACGGGCGGGCGGGCGGGCTGGCATCGCGGCCGCCCACGCCGGTCAACGTCGTCAAGCGCTGCTGCATCAGGTCACCAAAAGCGCCGTCGGGGATCTGGGCCAGCAATGGCTTGGCGCGTTCGGCCAGACGACCCTTGCCTTCCAGGGTGCCCAGATTGACGTCGCCCGACAGCGAATCGAACAGGAACTGCGACAGCGGCGTCGCCGCGACCAGACGCTGGTCAAAGCCGGCGGCCCCCTCGGCGCGGACGATGCTGTCGGGGTCCTCGCCATCGGGCAGGAAAAGGAAGAACGCCTGTCGGCCGTCCTTCATCCGCGGCAGGATCGATTCGACCGCCTTCCATGCCGCGGCGCGGCCGGCGCGGTCACCGTCGAAACAGAAATACACGTCCGGCGCGTTGCGGAACAGCAGTTCGGCATGGTCCGGCGTGGTCGCCGTGCCCAACGTGGCCACCGCGGTGTCCACGCCGTGCTGGAACAGCGCGACCACGTCCATGTAGCCCTCCACCACCACCAGTCGCGGGATCTTGTTGTGGGTCTGGCGCACCTGCCAGAGGCCGTAGAGTTCGCGTCCCTTGTGGAACAGCTCGGTCTCCGGCGAGTTGAGGTATTTCGGACTGGCGTCGGCGTCCAGCACGCGCCCGCCGAAGGCGATCGGGCGGCCACGGCGGTCATGGATCGGGAAGATCACCCGGTCGCGGAACTTGTCGTAGCTGCGCCCGCTGTCATTGCGCGAAAACAGCCCGCCGCGTTCGAGCAGCGCCAGCCGTCGCGGGTCGGTGCCCAGGCTGTCGCGCAGCGCGCTGAAACTTTCCGGCGCATACCCGATGCCAAAGCGTTCGCGGATCGCCGGATCCACCCCGCGCTCGTCCAGGTAGGCGCGGGCCTTGGGGCTGTCGGCCAGTTGCCGCTGGAAGAACTGCGCGGCGGCACTCATCGCATCAAACAGCGCCTGCCCGTCAGGATTGACGTTGCGCTGCTGGGTGTCGCGTGGCACTGCCATGCCCGCGTGGCGGGCCAACTCGTCCACCGCGTCGAGGAATTCGAGCCGGTCGTAGTTCATCAGGAAGCTGATGGCCGTGCCACTGGCCTGGCAACCGAAGCAGTAATAGAACTGCTTGGCCGGCGACACCGTGAAGCTGGGAGTGCGTTCGTCGTGGAACGGACAGCAGGCCGAGTACTCCTTGCCCTGGCGCTTCAACGGCACCCGCGCGCCGATCAGCTCGACCAGGTCGGAGCGGGCGAGCAGGTCGTCGATGAACGCGTCGGGGATGCGGGCCATACAGGGGTGTCCGGCGTGTCCGGAGGACATCCGTATCGGAAAAGGAGGGGACGCTAGGATGCCACCGACACGACCGGCGTGCGCGTGGTGGGTCGCTCAGGCGGCCGGAGCCGGAGCGGCAGCGGCAGCGGCTTCCTCGGATGATGCGGGGTCCGCGGCGGCGGCCTGCTCGTCGGCGAGCCGGCGCTTGACCCGCGCATGCTCGTCCAGCATCGCGGTGATCAGGGCGCCGATCAGAAACACCACCGCGCAGTAGTACAGCCACACCAGCATCACCACCAGCCCGCCGGCCGGGCCGTAGGCGTTGCCCAGCGTCGACTGGCCGAGGTACAGCCCGATCGCCCAGCGGCCGACCATGAACAGTACCGAAGTCATCGCCCCGCCCAGCAGCGCCCGCCGCCGGCTCACCGGGCGGTCGGGCAGCAGCCGGTAGATCACCGAGAACACGATCGTGTAGAGGACGAAAGACACCAGCTCGGCCAGTACCGGCAACAGGTCCGGCAACCACGCCAGGACGAGTGCCAGCGCCGCCTGCGCGGCCATCGACACCACCAGCAGGAAACCCACCCCCAGCGCCATGCCAAACGACAGCAGGCGCTTGCGCAGCCAGGCCAGCACGCCGCCGAGTCGGCTGGCGTCGCTGCGGAACACCCGGTTCAGCGCCGCCTGCAACTGGCCGAACACCATCGATGCGCCGATCAGCAACGCACCGGCGCCCAGCATCGCCGCCAGCGAGCCCGTCCCGGGACGCTGTTCCGCATTGGCGACGATCATGCGAGCGGTGTCGGCCACCTGTGGACCGGCCAACAGTCCGATCTGGTGGAAGAACTCGCCCTGTGCCGTTGGATACATCGATGTCGTCAGCCACAACAGCATCACCACCAGCGGCGCCAGAGACAGCAGGGTGTAGAACGACAGGGCCGCCGCCAGCGCCAGAATGTCGTACTGGACGAAACGCTGGGCGAACTTCATCGGCCAGCTTTGCTGCAGCCGTGCGGTCAATTTACGGATGCGCTGGGAACGGGCGGGCATGGGGGCGTTGCGTACGGTGCGCGGGCAGGTATCAGGCGCTGAGGCGCTGCTTCACCAGCTTTGAGACCAGACCCATGTCCGCCTGGCCGGCCAGACGCGGTTTGAGCGCGCCCATCAACTTGCCGATATCCGCCGGACCGGCGGCACCGGTCTCGACCACGGCCACCTCGATCGCGGCGCTGATCGCGGCCTCGTCGAGCTTTTCGGGAAGGTAGCGTTGGATAACGACGATCTCTTCGCGCTCGATGCTCGCCAGGTCCTCGCGGGCCGCCGCTTCAAACTGGCTGACCGAATCGCGCCGCTGCTTGACCATCTTGTCGAGGATCGCCAGCACCTGGGCGTCGTCGAGGGCGATGCGCTCGTCGACTTCTTTCTGCTGGATGGACGCCAGCATCAGGCGGATCACGCCCAGGCTGTGCTTGTCGCCGCTCTTCATCGCGGCCTTCATGTCGGTGGTCAGTTGCAGTTTCAGTGTCATGGCAAAGCCTCAGCAGGGAATGTCAGCCAACGCAAAAAGCCGGCTGCGCGTCGTGACGCGGCCGGCTTGATGCATGCAATCCGTGCCCCGGCCTTTCAGCACAGGGTAGGATGACCGGATCGAACGAGGTGTGATCAACGGCGTCACTGGGACACCGGACAACGCCCGTCCGACCGCTCGATCAGTACAGGCGCTGACGCTTGGTCACATCGCGCGACACGCGACGGGACTGGCGCTTCACTGCGGCGGCAGCCTTGCGCTTGCGCTCCTGGGTCGGCTTCTCGTAGTACTCGCGCTTGCGGGTCTCGGCGAGGACGCCGGCTTTTTCGCAGGTGCGCTTGAAGCGACGCAGGGCAAACTCGAAGGGCTCGTTTTCGCGGACTTTAACGGCGGGCATGCGGAATCTCGGTTCGGGTGAACTGCCCGGCAAGTCCGGGCGAGCCGCATATGATAGCGAGACAGGCAGCACCGACGCAAGTGACCGCGGTGCTTCTGCCGCCGGCACGCGTGAGCGCGACGGCTGGCGTACCCTTTCCACTCCTACTTCTGCGGAAAAGCCGCCAATCGCCGATGAGAGTTCTGGGCATCGAAACCAGTTGCGACGAGACCGGCGTGGCCGTCTATGACACCCGTCACGGGCTGCTGGCGCACGCGCTCTACAGCCAGATCGCCCTGCATGCCGAGTATGGCGGGGTGGTGCCGGAGCTGGCCAGTCGTGATCACGTGCGCAAACTGCTGCCGCTGATACGCCAGACCCTGGCGGAGGCGGACATGACCGTGGCCGACATCGACGGCGTCGCCTACACCGCCGGCCCGGGTCTGGTCGGCGCCTTGCTGGTCGGCGCCGGGGTGGCGCGATCGCTGGCGTGGGCGCTGGACAAGCCGGCCGTGGCGGTGCATCACATGGAAGGTCACTTGTTGGCGCCGTTGCTTGAGGATGACCCGCTGGGTCGCCCGGAGCCCCCGTTCGTGGCCCTGCTGGTGTCAGGTGGGCATACCCAGCTGGTCGCGGTGGATGCGATCGGCAGCTACCGGCTGTTGGGCGAGACCCTGGACGACGCTGCCGGGGAGGCCTTCGACAAGACCGCCAAGCTGATGGGTCTGCCGTATCCGGGCGGTCCCCAGTTGGCCGCGCTGGCAGGGCAGGGCGTAGCAGGCGCCTACCGGTTTGCCCGCCCGATGACCAACCGCCCGGGACTGGACTTCAGCTTCAGCGGGCTCAAGACCCAGGTCATGCTGGCCTGGCGCGACAGCGACCAGTCGCCGCAGGCGCGCGCCGATATCGCCCGGGCGTTCGAGGAGGCCGTTGTGGATACCTTGGCGATCAAGTGCGAGCGCGCCCTGGAGGCGGCCGGATGCGCCACGCTTGTGGTGGCCGGAGGGGTCGGCGCAAACCTGCGGCTGCGGGAAACGCTGCACGCCATGGCGGCGAGGCGCGGCGGCCGGGTCAGCTTCCCCAGGCCGGCGTTCTGTACCGACAACGGCGCGATGATCGCCTTCGCCGGGGCCCTGCGGCTGCAGGCCGGCCAGCGCGCCGATGCCGCGGTGCATGTGTCGCCGCGCTGGGACATGGCGACCCTGCCGGCGGTCTGACCACCCGCTCACCCACACGCTGCGGCGGCCGCGCGCGCCACCGCCACCGACACCGCATCAAGGGAACGCAATGGACCAGGTATTCATCGAAGGGCTGGAAGTGGATGCGCTGATCGGCATCTACGATTGGGAGCGGCGGATCCGCCAGACCCTGGTGTTCGACATCGAGATGGCCTTCGACAACCGCATCCCGGCGGCCACCGACGCGATCGGCGACACGCTCAACTACAAGGCCGTCAGCAAGCGTGTCATCGCCTACGTCGGCCAGTCCGACTTCGGCCTGGTGGAGACCTTGGCCGAACGCGTGGCAGCGCTGATCCTGGAGGAGTTCGCGGTGGTACGGGTACGGCTCAAGCTGAGCAAGCCCGGCGCCGTGCGCGGCGCGCGCGCGGTCGGGGTGATGATCGAACGCCCGGTCGTTACCATGGCGGGATGACTCCCCTCACCGATCTGGCGTTCCTGCAGCCGCTGACCGCCTTCCCCCACACACTCACTGTCGTCCGCATCGGTGCCCTCCTGCTGGCCGCGTGGGGGGCCAACTGGGTGACCCGGCTGCTGCTGGTGCGGGTGGTCGGAGGGTTGGTGAAAGCCACGCCGATGCGCTGGGATGACGCGTTGATGTCGCGCAAGGTGCTCGCGCGTCTGGCCAACGTGGTCCCCGCGCTGATCATCGCCAGCGGCATCGCGACCATCACCGGACTGCCCGACGGGGTGGAGACGGTGGTTCGCAACGTGGCGCTGGCGTTTGTCGCACTGACCATCGCGCTGGCGATCAGCCACGTGCTCGACGCGGTCAACCAACTGTACGTCGCCAGCAGCCGCCGGGCCAACCAGCGGCCGATCAAGGGCTACCTGCAGGTGGTCAAGATCGTCGTGTATGTGCTCACCGCGGTGGTCATCATTGCGACCCTGGTTGACCGCTCGCCCTTGCTGCTGCTGTCGGGCTTCGGTGCGATGAGCGCCGTGCTGCTGCTGGTGTTCAAGGACACCATCCTGTCGCTGGTGGCCAGTGTGCAGTTGACCAGCAACGACATGCTGCGGGTCGGCGACTGGATCGAGATGCCGGCCCTGCAGGCTGATGGTGACGTGATCGACATGGCCCTGAACACCGTCAAGGTGCAGAACTGGGACAAGACGGTCACCACCATTCCCACCTACCGGCTGATCAGCGACAGTTTCAAAAACTGGCGCGGGATGCAGGAATCCGGAGGTCGCCGGATCAAGCGCGCGTTGCTGATCGACCAGTCCTCCATCCGGTTTCTGGAGCCCGACGAGCGTGCGCGGCTGCGCCGGATCGCGCTGATCGATGACTACCTGATCGACAAGCGCCGCGAACTGGAAGCCTTCAACGCCAATCTGCTGGCCAACGGCAAGGACCCGGTCAACACCCGCCGGGTGACCAACATCGGCACGTTCCGCGCGTATGTAGAGCACTATCTGCGCGCGCATCCCGGCATCCACCAGGACATGACCCTGCTGGTGCGGCAGCTCGACCCCGGCTCCACCGGCTTGCCGCTGGAGCTGTACTGCTTCACCAACGACGTCGGCTGGACGGTCTACGAGAACACCCAGTCGGACATCTTCGACCATCTTATTGCGATGCTGCCCGAGTTCGGTCTGCGGTTGTACCAGGCACCGAGCGGCGCGGATATGGCCGTGATGATGACCGCGCTGCAGTTGCCGCCGGAGCGGGGCGCGGCGAGCACCGGCGACGGTGAGCACGGCGTCTCCCTCCCCGACCTCAAGTCAGATCGCGACCACCACCGCGACGACGACTCGTGAGCCGCGCCTACCTCAGTCTGGGCAGCAACCTGGATCCCGTGCGCCACCTGCGGCAAGCGGTGGATGAGCTGCGCGCCCGCTTCGGCGCGATCGAACTCTCGCCGGTCTACCGCACCCGGGCGGTCGGGTTTGATGGCAATGATTTTCTCAACGCCGCCGCGATCATCCAGACCGACCTGTCGCCGGTGGCGTTGCACGACTGGTTGCACGCGCTGGAGGACGCCCACCTGCGCGATCGCAGCGGCCCGCGTTACGGTGATCGCACGCTGGACATCGACATCGTGCTTTATGACGACGTCATGCTGACGGGGCCCGCCAACCTGCGCATTCCGCGACCGGATCTGGTCCACGCGTTTGTGTTGCGCCCGCTGGCGGAAATCGCCCCCGCCGTCGTGGTGCCCGGCGACGGCCGCACGTTGGCGGCGCTGTGGGCAGTCCACCCCGAACGGGATACTGCGCTGGAGACGGTGCCGCTGGTTCCCGCCGGCCCGGTTTGATCCCGCTCAAGATCGCGGTGGCCGAATCGGGCACGATGGTGCGATTGATATCGCCACAAGGAGGCGCGTGATGCATCCGATCTGGGTAGAACTGTTGACCAAGCCCGTGGGCTGGCTGTCGCTGGGGGGTTCCATCTTCCTGCTGGTGCTGATGCCCTTGGGCATCCATCTATTCCTGCGCAAGCAGATCCGCGACGACGAAGGCGGCAACGAAGCCAAGGAATACGC
>JBDSPO010000006.1:0-17728 GCA_039930265.1 Lysobacter sp.
ATCGATCAGGTCACCAAGCGCCATCCGTTTCTTGAATCCCAACTCTGAGACCCTGACAGACCCGACATGACCGAAATCGCCAAAGTCCACGCCCGCGAAATCCTCGACAGCCGCGGCAATCCGACCCTGGAAGCAGAGATCACCCTTGCCGACGGCAGCTTCGGCCGCGCGATGGTGCCCTCGGGGGCTTCCACCGGGTCCAAGGAGGCCGTCGAGCTGCGTGACGGCGACAAGACCCGCTACCTGGGCAAGGGCGTGCGCACCGCGGTGGAGAACGTGAACACCACGATCGCCAAGGCGTTGGTGGGCATGGACGCGGCCGACCAGGCCGGCATCGATCGCCGCCTGATCGACCTCGACGGCACCAGCAACAAGGCCCGTCTGGGCGCCAATGCACTGCTCGGTGTGTCGATGGCCAACGCCCACGCGATGGCGTGCAGCCGCCGCCTGCCGCTGTGGAAGTACCTGGCCGGGGATCGTCCGGGCGTGCTGCCGGTGCCGATGATGAACATCATCAACGGCGGCGCGCATGCCGACAACAACGTCGACCTGCAGGAGTTCATGATCCTGCCGGTGGGCTTCGAGAGTTTTTCCGAGAGCCTGCGCGCGGGGACCGAGGTGTTCCATGCGCTCAAGTCGGTGCTCAAGGGTCGCGGCCTGAGCACGTCGGTCGGTGACGAGGGTGGCTTCGCGCCCGACCTGCGCAGCAACGAGGAAGCACTGGAAACCATTCTGGAGGCGATCGGCAAAGCGGGTTACAAGGCCGGCGACGACATCCTGCTGGGCCTGGACGTCGCCTCCAGCGAGTTCTACGAGAACGGCAAGTACAACCTCACCGGGGAGGGCAAGCGCCTGACCTCCGAGCAGTTCGTCGACTTCCTCGCCGGCTGGTGCGCGCAGTACCCGATCATCAGCATCGAGGACGGTATGGACGAGAACGACTGGGACGGCTGGAAGCAGCTCACCCACGCGCTCGGCAAGAAGGTTCAGCTGGTCGGCGACGACCTGTTTGTCACCAACCCGAAGATCTTCCAGGAGGGCATCGACCAGCACGTCGCCAACGCCATCCTGATCAAGGTCAACCAGATCGGCACCCTGACCGAGACGCTCGAGGCGATTGCGATGGCGGACCGCGCCGGCTATGCCGCGGTGGTTTCCCATCGCTCCGGTGAGACCGAGGACACCACCATCGCCGACATTGCCGTGGCGACCACCGCCACCCAGATCAAGACCGGATCGCTGTGCCGCAGCGACCGCGTCGCCAAGTACAACCAGTTGCTGCGCATTGAAGAGCAGCTGGGTGACGCGGCGCGCTACGCCGGTCGCGACGCGTTCGTGTCGTTGAAGGGCTGATTTCTCCGCATGCGCTGGATGGCGGCATTGCTGGTGGCGCTGGTCGCATTGCTGGCGTTCCTGCAACACCGTTTGTGGGACGGCGAGGGCGGCCGCGAGTCGGTCGCCTTGCTGCAGGAACGCGTTCATCAGCAGTCCCGTGAAAACGAAGGCCTGCAGCAACGCAACGACGCCCTGTCGGCGGAAGTCGAGGATCTCAAATCCGGTGAGGCCGCGGTGGAGGATCGCGCCCGCAGCGAGCTGGGGATGATCCGCCCGGGCGAGACGTTCTACCGCGTGGTGGAACCCGAGTCGACGGCTTCGCCGGGTGCTGAACCGGAGCCGGTGGTGGTCGAGCCTTGAGCTCCTCACCGGCGGTATGGGCGATCGTCCCCGCGGCCGGCAGTGGCAGCCGGTTCGGTGGTGCGGTGCCCAAGCAGTACCTGCAGATCGCCGGGCGGCCGTTGATCGCGCACGCGCTCGACGCGCTGCTGGCACATCCGCGCGTGGGCGGAGCGGTTGTCGCACTGGCGGCCGACGATACCCACTGGCCGGGCTGGACCGCGCGCCTCGGCAAGCCCGTCTTGCGTTGCACCGGTGGCGGCGAGCGCGCGGACTCGGTCCTGGCAGCGCTTCAGGCACTGCCAGCCGAGCTGGCAGGCGATGCCTTGGTGCTGGTCCACGACGCCGCCCGCCCCAACCTGCATGCCGACGATCTGGACCGGCTGCTGCGCGCGGTGGGGCAGGGCGGTGATGGGGCGATTCTCGCTGCCCCGGTGCGCGACACCCTCAAGCGCGCCGATGCCGCCGGTCGGTCCGTGGCCACCGAGCCGCGCCAGCACCTGTGGCGCGCGCTGACGCCTCAGCTGTTCCGGCGCGACCTGTTGACCGCGGCTTTGCTGAGCGCCCGCAGCGCGGGAGTCGTGGTGACCGACGAGTCGATGGCCATGGAGCTTGCAGGCTTCCTCCCGACGCTGGTCGAGGGCCGCGAGGACAACCTGAAAGTCACCACCGCGGCGGACCGCGACCTCGCCGAGTTCCTGCTGTCGCGGCGTGGGCGACAATAGCGCCCACGTTTCATTGCAGCAGGGTTGATCCAGATGAGCATCCGTATCGGTCAGGGGTATGACGTCCACGCGTTCGGCGAGGGCGATCACGTCGTATTGGGCGGCGTGCGCGTGCCTCACGATCGTGGCGTGCTGGCCCATTCGGACGGCGACGTGGTGATCCACGCCCTCTGCGACGCCATCCTGGGCGCACTCGCGCTGGGCGATATCGGCACCCATTTCCCCCCCAGTGATCCGCGCTGGAAGGATGCCGACAGCCGCATGTTTCTGCGTCACTGCAGGCAACTGGCGGCCGAGCGCGGTTGGGTGCTGGGCAATGCCGACATCACGGTGATCTGCGAGCGACCGCGGGTCGGGCCGCACGTTGGGGCGATCCGCGAATTGCTGGCGGCCGACCTTCAGACCGGCCTCGATGCCGTCAGCGTCAAGGCGACGACCACCGAGACCCTTGGATTCACCGGGCGTGGCGAAGGCATCGCCGCGATGGCGGCCTGCCTGCTTGTTCGCGCATGAGCGAGCCGGGGGGCACCGGGATGCCGCACGCGCAGGGAACCGAAGGGGTGCGCGCGCACGGCGCACCGGTGTTGCAGGCGCGGATGCGAGCGACTCCGGAAGATTTCTTCGTCGAAGAGCTTGCCGGCTTTGAACCCTCCGGCAGCGGCGAGCACCTGCTGCTGACCATCGAGAAACGTGGGATGAATACCGCGTTCGCCGCGCGCAGCCTCGCCGAGTGGGCGGGCGTCGCCGAAATGGCGATCGGTTACGCGGGCTTGAAAGATCGTCACGCCGTGACCCGGCAGCGTTTCAGCGTGCATCTGCCACGCAAGATCGCGCCGGATCTTGCCGCGCTGCAGGTCGATGGCCTGCGGGTCGTGGAGCATGCCTGGCACGCAAAGAAGCTGCCGCGCGGCGCGCTGGCCGGCAACCGCTTCGTGCTGGTGTTGCGCGACGTCAGTGGCGATCCGTCCGCGATCGGCGACCGTCTTGGGCAGATCGCCGCGCGCGGCGTACCGAACTTTTTTGGCGAGCAGCGCTTCGGCCGGGGCGGCGACAACCTGGGCAAGGCGCTGGCGATGTTCGAGGGCCGCCGGGTGCGTCGTGACGAGCGCGGCATGCTGCTGTCGGCCGCGCGTTCGGCCCTGTTCAATCAGGTGCTGCAGGCCCGCGTGGATGCCGGGTGTTGGGACGTCGGCCTGGACGGCGAGGTATGGATGCTGGATGGCAGCCGCAGTGTGTTTGGGCCGGAACCGTTCAGCAGCGATCTGGCGCAGCGGCTGGCGGGCTTTGATATCCACCCCAGCGGCCCGTTGTGGGGGCGCGGCGAATTGCGCAGCACGCAGGCGGCGTTGGCAATGGAGCGTGGTGCGATCGCGGATCCGGTCGCCTTGCGGCTGCGTGACGGGATCGAGCAAGCCGGCTTGAAACAGGAGCGCCGCGCCTTGCGCCTGCGCCCGGGCGATCTGGCCTGGCGGTGGCTCGACCCGACCAGTCTCGAACTGGCGTTCAGCCTTCCGCCTGGCGCCTACGCCACGGTGGTGCTGGCGGAGTTGGGTACGGTCGGCGGTGGCGCACCGTCTAATGCAGCGCCGTCGGACAACGCGGCCTGACCGCGGCTTGCCGCATCAGCGGCGGGTCAGCGGCGCCAGCAGCACCACCACGGCGCCACTGCCACCCCGGGCGGTCGCGGGCGAGTGGAACGCCAACACGCTGGCTCGCTGACGCAGCATCCGGTCGACCAGATTCTTCAGGATCGGTGCGCCGCTGCGTCCGATATCGCCGCTGCCACGTCCACCCTTGCCGTGGATGATGCACACGCAACCCAGGCCATGGCGGCGGGCATCGGCGAGAAAATCCCGCACCAGTGCCTCGGCCGTGTGGGCATCCACCCCGTGCAGGTCCAGCTCCTCCTGCGCCGACATTTCCCCGCGGCGCAGGCGCTGCCAGGCTTCGTTGGTTACCGCCCCACGCCAGGCGAGTGGGTCCTCGGCTTCCAGCAGCGGCGAATGCAGCGCGTGCCTCAATTCGGTGCGCGCGTCCGCCTCGTCAAGCTCGCCCATTCGCGCACGCGGGCGGGGTCGCGGCGCGGCCGGGGGCAGGGCCCGCTCGGGCAGCTTGCGCACCGGCCCGATCGCGTCGCGGAACAGCGCCGCGTCGTCGTCATCCACCGTGGTCACCGTGGCGTTCCAATATCCATCGGCATAGCCTAACGCGCCGCAGCGGCCGCCGGCGGCGCATCGACAACGGGTTTTCGATGGCTGCCGTACTGGGCGGGCGGTCGCCATCGGCTATCATGGTCGCCTGCCCCGGATCGGCCCCGACGATCGACGCAGCCGAGCTGCCGACGTCACCGATCCGCCTCCACACCGGCCCAGGCGCCGGTCCCGCCACCACTGCTGTGCGCCCCTGCGGCGCTCGCCAAGGGAGATCATGCGAGTTCTGGTCAGCAACGACGACGGCGTCGATACACCCGGCATTCTTGCCTTGGCCGAGGGCCTGCGCGCTGCCGGCCACGAAGTGCTGGTGGTCGCCCCCGACCGCGATCGCTCCGGGGCCAGCAACTCCCTGACCCTGGACATGCCTATCCGCGTGCACCAGCAGGACGACAGCACCTGGCGTGTGTACGGAACGCCAACCGACTGCGTGCATGTGGCCATTACCGGCATGCTGAAGAAGGAGCCCGACATTGTCGTGTCGGGGATCAACAACGCCGCCAACCTCGGCGACGATGTGATCTATTCCGGTACCGTGGCCGCAGCGATGGAGGGCCGCTTTCTTGGCCTGCCCGCAGTCGCCGTGTCACTGGTCACCGCCGATCATGTCGGCCGGCATTACGCGAGCGCCGCGCGCGCGGCAGTGGAGATCATCGCCCGCCTGGTCACCGACCCGCTCCCGGCCGACACCATTCTGAATGTGAACGTGCCCGACCTGCCGTGGGACGAAATACGCGGGTTCCAGGTCGGACGCCTCGGCAATCGCCATCGCGCCGAAGCCTGTGTCCCGCAGCAGGATCCGCGTGGCCGGCAGTGGTGGTGGATCGGCGCGGCCGGCCCCGAACAGGACGCCGGCCCCGGTACCGATTTCCACTCGGTGCGCAGCGGCTATATCTCCATCACCCCGATCAAGGTCGACCTCACGCGCTACCAGGCACTCGAGCAGGTGGCCAACTGGGTCAGCGGGCTGGAAGCTTCGCTCGGTCCGGCCGATGCGGAGACCCAGCCATGAGCTTGAAGATGCGCCTGCAGCCGGAAGCCCTCGGCTCGGGCATGACGTCCCAGCGCGTGCGTGACCGGCTGGTGGAGCGCCTGCGCGCCAACGGGATCCGCGATGAGCGTGTCCTCAACGCCGTGCGCAACGTGCCGCGCCACCTGTTTGTCGACGAGGCGCTGGAAAGCCGCGCCTACGAAGACACCGCATTGCCGATCGGTCACGGCCAGACGATCTCCCAGCCGTGGGTCGTGGCCACAATGACCGAGACACTGATGCAGGTGCAGCCGTCCAAGGTGCTGGAGATCGGCACCGGCTCGGGCTACCAGGCCGCGATCCTCGCCGCGCTGGGGTTGGAAGTGCACAGCGTGGAGCGCATCGGCGAACTGCTGCGCACCGCGCGCAAACGCTTTCGCCAGCTGGGCATGAACATCCGCACCAAGCATGACGATGGCCGCGCCGGCTGGGCGGAGAATGGCCCCTTCGACGCGATTCTGGTTACCGCCGCGGCGCCGGCTCTGGTGGAAGCGTTGACGGCGCAACTCGCGCCGGGCGGCGTGCTGGTTGCGCCGGTCGGTGCGGCCTCCGGGCAATCATTGCTGCGCCTGTACAAAGACGCTGACGGGGTTGTCAGCCAACAAACCATCGGCTCGGTCGTGTTCGTACCGCTGCTGTCGGGGATGATCGATTGAAGGGCGCGTGCGCGTGAAGATATTCGGACCGATCTACGAGCGAACCATCGGCTGGGCTCGCCATCCCCGCGCGCCCGCGCTGCTGGCGGGCCTGAGTTTCGCCGAGGCGGTGGTGTTTCCGGTGCCCCCCGAAGTGATGCTGGCGCCGATGTGCCTGGCGCGGCCGCGGCACGCCTTCTGGTTCGCAACGTTCAGCCTGATCGGTTCGCTGGCGGGCGCGGCCGTGGGTTACCTGCTCGGGCATTACGCTTTTGAGCTGGTGCGGCCGCTGCTGGCGTCGATGGGCTGGCTGGAACGCATTGATGTGGAGGTGGCAGCGCTGCGCGAGATCGCCGCCAATTCGCCGTGGAAGGCGTTCTGGTTGCTGGTGGTGGTGGGTTTCACGCCCATCCCGTTGAAGATTTTCACCTGGGCCTCTGGCATCGTTGGGGTGCCGATGCTGCCGTTTATGGCGAGCATGTTCGTCGGCCGCGGCAAACGCGTGTTCCTGCTCGCGCTGGCGATCCGGCTCGGCGGTGAGCGCGCCGAGGCGGCCCTGCGGCGATATATCGAGCCGGTCGGCTGGATTGCGACGGTGCTGTTGCTCGCCGCCATCACCTGGCTGGTCTGGAGGACACAACAAGGCACATGAGCATGATGATTCCAGAACGCACGACAATCACGCGCTGGCTGCTGGCCGCTGCGGTCGCCACCGCCCTGGCCGCGTGCTCCAGCGCAGTCACCCGGGAATCCAGTCCGGTTTCCACCCCTAAATACGGTGCCACGCGCGTTGTCCAGCGCGGCGACACGCTGTACCGCATCGCGACCGAAAACGGCATCGCAATGCGTGATCTGGCGGCCTGGAACGGGCTGGGCGCGCCTTACACGATCTATCCGGGCCAGCAGTTGCTGCTGTATCCCAGGACGGGTGGTGCCGTTGCGAGCCGCCCGTCCAACGCCGGCACGGCACCGTCGACCTCACCGCGTCCTCCGGTGGTGGTCAGCCCCGGTGCCGCCCCGCTGGCCAGCGGTGTCGCCTGGCGCTGGCCGGTGGATGGCGCCTTGCTGAGCCGCTACGTGGCGGGCGAGCCGACCAAGCAGGGCATCGATATCGGCGGTGTTGCCGGTACCGCGGTGCGCGCCGCAGGCGATGGCACAGTGGTCTATTCGGGTTCCGGGTTGGTGGGCTACGGCGAGCTGGTGATCATCAAGCACAGCGAGCAATGGTTGTCCGCCTACGGCCACAACCGCAGCCGGCTGGTCAACGAGGGTGCAAAAGTGAAGGCGGGCCAGCAGATCGCCGAACTCGGGCGCACCGGTGCGTCGCGCGACATGCTCCACTTCGAGATCCGCTACAACGGCAAGCCGGTCGATCCGCTGCTTTACCTGCCAAAAAAATAACCGCCGACAGGTGACCGTGGCAGCTCGGTCAGCCCGGCAGCATGAAGCCGGCGACCACCTGCCGACCCTCGCTGGCGAGCACGCTGAAGGTGCGCGCGGCGGCGGCATTGGTCATCACCTCCATGCCGATACCGCGGCGGAGGCACGCCGCCATCACCGCGGCGGGCGGAAATGCCTGGCGGTCCCCACAGCCGATCAGTATCACTTCGGGCTCCAGCGCCAGCAACGGCTCCAGATCCGCGGCGGACAGTGCGCCGATATCGCGCGCGCCCCAGTCCTCGGACAGGTGATGCGGCGTCAGCACGAAGCTGCGCGTCAGGCGCCGGTCATTGACCAGCGCCATGGTGCCGTCGGCACCGCGCAGGAAAAATTCGTAATCGGGGCGATCCAGGGTCAGTTCCATGGCGCCATGCTACCAAGCGGCGCCCTGGCGACAACCGACCGGCGCGTCAGCCGCGCGGCAGCACGATGTGGCGCTTTTCAGTGCTGGCGCGATACAGGGTCGCGGTGTGACCGATGCGCTGCACCAGCGCGGCGCCTGTGCGCGTTACCAGTTGCTCGATCATCGCATCGCGCACTTCGCGGTCCGCCGCGCCGACCTTGATCTTCACCAGCTCGTGATTTTCCAGCGCGAGCTCAAGCTCGGCCACCAGAGCGTCGGTGATGCCCTTGCCGCCAACCTGCAACATGGCTTTGAGGTCATGGGCCTGGCCGCGCAGGAAACGGGTCTGGGCGCTGGTCAGGACAGTAGCCATCAATGCACACGAATGAGGTTGGGGAGGGCACGCAGGGTATCATGGCCGGCCCGTACTCCAGCGGTTCGTGATTCGATGGCCACCCGCAGCAAGAGCAGCCAACGCTGGCTCAAGGAACATCACTCCGACCCGTTCGTCAAGAAGGCGCGCGCGGAAGGCTTGCGCTCGCGGGCCGCCTACAAGCTGGAGGAAATTGTCCAGCGCGACCGCCTGCTCAAACCCGGCATGGTGGTGGTGGACCTGGGTGCCGCGCCGGGAGGCTGGTCGCAGTGGGTGCGCAAGGCGATGGGCGACAGTGGGCGGATTATCGCGCTGGACATTCTGGAGATGCCTTCGCTGGCCGGGGTGGAGTTCCTTCAGGGCGATTTCAGGGAGGATGCGGTCTTATCCGAGCTGGTAAGCACGCTCGACGGCAAGCCGGTAGACCTTGTCCTCTCCGATATGGCCCCCAATAAGAGTGGTGTGGACGCGGTTGACATGCCGCGGGCGCTGTATCTGGCGGAACTGGCGATGGAGTTTGCCGATCAACACCTCCGCGTCGATGGCAACTTCCTGATCAAGCTGTTTCAGGGGGTGGGTTTTGACGATTACGTGCGCGAGTTGCGACGGCGGTATGCCAAGGTCGCGATCCGCAAACCGGAAGCCTCGCGCAAGCGCTCTCCGGAGGTCTATGCCCTGGCACTGGGCAAACGCGCGGAAATGAAGTGACAGGAAGGTTGTCCTCCTGCCACCGTTGCTGAAGTTCCCCCGATGCCTGCCGCGGCAGGCCGTTCGCACCAAGAAAGTGACCGATATCCTATGAACGACATGGCCAAGAATCTGATGCTCTGGGTGATCGTCGCCGTCGTGTTGATGGTGGTGTTCCAGGCATTCGGTCCACGCACCACCAGCGCAGCCGGTCCCCTGGCCTACGATCAGTTTGTCCAGCAGGTGCAGGCCGACCGCATCGAGCGGGTCAAGATCGCCGAGGATCGCACCACGATCACCGGCAAGCGCAAGGACGGGTCCGAGTTCACCACATTCAGCCCCGGTGACAAGGACCTGGTCAACGAACTGGTCGAGCACAACGTCGGCATCGAGCAGGTGCCCCCTGGCGGCCCGTCGTTCTGGTCGATCCTGCTCAACTTCCTGCCGATCCTGCTGATCATCGCGTTCTGGCTGTTTGTGATGAAGCAGATGCAGCAGGGCGGCGGCAAGGGCGCGATGAGCTTCGGCAAGTCGCGCGCCAAGCTGCAGGGCGAGGACCAGATCAAGGTGACCCTCGCCGACGTGGCCGGCTGCGACGAGGCCAAGGAGGAAGTCGGCGAACTGGTCGAGTTCCTGCGCGACCCAACCCGCTTCGAGAAGCTCGGTGGCAAGATTCCGCGCGGCGTGCTGATGGTCGGGCCTCCGGGTACCGGTAAGACCCTGCTGGCGCGTGCGATCGCCGGCGAGGCCAAGGTGCCGTTCTTCGCGATCTCCGGTTCCGACTTCGTCGAGATGTTTGTCGGCGTCGGTGCCAGCCGTGTGCGTGACATGTTCGAGCAGGCCAAGAAGAGTGCGCCCTGCATCATCTTCATCGACGAGATCGACGCGGTCGGCCGTCACCGCGGTGCCGGCCTGGGCGGCGGTCATGACGAGCGCGAGCAGACCCTGAACCAGTTGCTGGTGGAAATGGACGGCTTTGAAGGCGGTGAAGGGGTGATCGTGATCGCCGCCACCAACCGCCCCGACGTTCTCGACCCGGCGCTGCTGCGTCCGGGCCGCTTCGACCGCCAGGTGGTGGTGGGTCTGCCGGACGTGCGCGGTCGCGAGGAGATCCTGCGCGTGCACATGCGCAAGGTGCCGCTGTCCGACGACGTGGTGCCGATGACCATCGCCCGCGGTACGCCCGGCTTCAGCGGTGCGGATCTGGCCAACCTGGTCAACGAGGCAGCCCTGTTTGCCGCGCGTGAGAACGCGAAGGAAGTCCGTATGGACCACTTCGACAAGGCCCGCGACAAGATCATGATGGGCGCCGAGCGCCGCTCGATGGTGATGAGCGACGACGAGAAGAAGCTCACCGCCTATCACGAGGCGGGCCACGCCATCGTCGGTCGGGTGATGCCCGAGCACGACCCCGTCTACAAGGTCACGATCATTCCGCGCGGCCGTGCGCTGGGCGTGACCATGTACCTGCCGGAGGGTGACAAGTACAGCTACAACCGCACGGCGATCGAATCGCAGCTGGCCTCGCTGTACGGCGGCCGGGTGGCGGAGGAGCTGATCTTCGGGCCCGACAAGGTCACCACGGGTGCGTCCAACGACATCGAGCGGGCGACCAAGATGGCCCGCAACATGGTCACCAAGTGGGGCCTGAGCGACGAGATGGGCCCGATCTCCTACGGCGAGGAAGACGACGAGGTTTTCCTGGGCCGTTCGGTGACCCAGCACAAGAGCGTCTCTGACGACACCGCCCGCAAGATCGACGAAGTAGTGCGCGGCATCCTCGACAAGGCGTATCAGCGCACCACCGAGATCCTCACCAAGCATCAGCCCGAGCTGCACGTGATGGCCGATACCCTGCTGCTGTACGAGACCATCGACGCGCATCAGATCGACGACATCATGGCCGGCCGCACGCCGGGTCCGCCCGCGGACTGGGTCAAGTCGGCCGCCCCGCTGCCGCTGCCGCCCAAGGATCAGCAGCCGCGCTCGCCCGGCCCGATCGGTGGCACCGCCGAGCAGCTTTAAGGTTCCTCCGCGATAACGTGTAACGACAGCGCCCCGGACAGGGGCGTTGTCGTGTCAGGGGGTGCCATATGGATCGGGTCGCACGCGCTTCCCCCGGGTTGCCACGCGCGGTCACAATGACGCTCGTCAACGCACTCACGTCCGGAGCCCGTCCGTGTTCGATACCGTCACCACCCTGGATTGCCGGGGCCGCCTGCTGCGGCTGGATCGCGCGCGTGTCATGGGCATCGTCAATGTCACCCCGGACTCGTTCTCCGATGGCGGCGAGCACGCGTCGGTGGACGCCGCCATCGCCCATGGGCTGCGTCTGGCCGCGGAAGGTGCCGACCTGCTCGACGTGGGCGGAGAGTCCACCCGCCCCGGTGCGGCCGAGGTCGACGTGGCCGAAGAGCTGCGACGGGTGCTGCCTGTCATCGAGCATCTGGTCGCCCATACGGGTCTGCCGATCAGCGTCGACACCTCCAAGCCGGAGGTGATGCGTGCGGCGGTCGCCGCGGGGGCGGGAATGATCAACGATGTGTTCGCACTGCGCCGCGACGGCGCACTGGACGCGGCTGCCGAGCTGGGCGTGCCTGTGGTCCTGATGCACATGCAGGGCACGCCGCACGACATGCAGGCCGCGCCGCAGTACGACGACGTGGTCAGCGAGGTGCACCGCTTCCTGGCCGAACGGGTGTTCGTGGCCGAGATGGCGGGCATCGCGAAAAAGCAGTTGGTGATCGACCCGGGCTTCGGCTTCGGCAAGAACCTCGAGCACAACCTCGCGTTGCTGGCCGGAATGGAACGCCTGTCCGACCTCGGCCTGCCGGTGCTGGCCGGCTTGTCGCGCAAGCGATCCATCGCCGAGTTGACCGGCCGCGAAGCGGTCGCCGAGCGCGTGCACGGATCGGTTGCCGCGCACCTGATCGCCGCGCAACGCGGTGCCATGTTGCTGCGGGTGCACGACGTCGCCGCGACGGTCGACGCGTTGAAGGTCTGGGACGCGGTGGTCAAATTTTCACCAACATGACCAGGCGCCTTGCCAGTCATCGCGCTTATCGACTTGTCCACAGCTTCACGCCTTCACTTGTCCACAGGCGTTGTGAACAACTCGACGCTGATCGCGCCCGATGAGCACCCGACCGTTGGCGATTGCCTTGATGGGCCCCACGGCGTCAGGCAAGACGGCGCTGGCCCTGGATTGGGCGGAACGCCTGGGCGGTGAGATCATCAGCGTGGACTCCGCGCTGGTCTATCGCGGCCTCGATATCGGTGCGGCCAAGCCGGACGTCGCCGAACTGGCGCGTGCCCCGCATCACCTGATCGATGTGCGTGAGCCGTGGCAGCCGTACTCCGCAGCGGAGTTTGCCGCGGACGCCCGCGCCGCGCTGGACGCGATCGTTGCCCGTGGGCGGGTGCCGATCCTCGCCGGCGGTACCGGCCTGTACTTCCACGCGCTCCTGCACGGACTCTCGGCCATGCCCACGGCCGACCCGGCGATTCGCGCGGTTATCGCCGGCGAGATCGCCAGTCGCGGGTTGGCTGCGTTGCACGCCGAGTTGGCGGCGGTCGACCCGGTCGCGGCAGCACGCATCCACGCCACCGACGCCCAGCGCATCCAGCGCGCCCTGGAAGTGTTCCGGGTATCCGGACAGACGATCAGCGCGTGGCGTGCGGAACCCGCAGCCCCGCGCCTGCCGTTCCGGGTTCTCAAGCTGGTGCTGGCGCCGCCCGACCGGGCGACCCTGCACCAGCGCATCGAACATCGCTTCGACCAGATGCTGGCGGCCGGATTCCTGGACGAGGTCCGGCGACTGCGGGAGGCACCGGCGTTGCAGAACCACCCGAATCCGCTGGATCTACCCGCGGTGCGGGCGGTCGGCTACCGCCAGGCTTGGGAGTACCTGGACGGGCAGGGTGATGCCGCCGATTTCCGCGCGCGCGCAATCCACGCGACCCGCCAGCTGGCCAAGCGCCAACTGACCTGGCTGCGCGGTGAGCTGGATGCGCGCTGGTTCGATCCGATCACCCAGCGCGGGCCGCTGGAGGCCGCGCTCGCACGCTTTCTGCCGTGACCGTGGTCACTGTCCCCGAGCGGTCCCCCGCCAGCTGACGTTTGCGGCACGATTGCAGCGCAGCGGTTGCGCTACCATCGACCGGTCGCTGGCAGGGGATATGCCGGTGGCGCGGATGCAGGCAAGACCGTGCATCCGCCCATAACTAGAAAAAAACCAAGCGGGGAAATGTAATGTCCAAGGGACAATCTTTGCAGGATCCTTTCCTGAACGCGTTGCGCCGCGAGCGGATTCCGGTGTCGGTGTACCTGGTGAACGGCATCAAGCTGCAGGGCACGATCGAGTCGTTCGACCAGTTCGTGGTGCTGCTGCGCAATACCGTCAGCCAGATGGTCTACAAGCACGCCATTTCCACCGTCGTCCCGGCGCGCAATGTGCGTGTCGGTCCCAGTGGCGGGCAGGTCCAGACCGCCGAGGCGGATGACGACGGGCGCGCGGACTGAGCGGTCGCAGCGCGCTGGCGACGCTTGAGTTCTGCGGGCTTGCACCCATCTACTCAGGCATGACTACGACCATCGCACGGGCCAACCCTCTTGTTTGAACGCTCCCGCAAGGGTGAAAACGCGCTGTTGATCCAGCCTCACGCCGGTGGTCCGGTGGAGGAGGGGCAGATCGAGGAGTTCGCCGAGCTGGCCCGCTCGGCGGGGGCGACCGTGGTCGCCACCCTCAAGGCGCGCATCGACCACCCCAACGCGTCGATCCTGATCGGTACCGGCAAGCTGGAAGAAGTCCAGGCCGCGGTGGCGGCGACCGGCGCCGACCTGGTACTGGTCAACCACCCGTTGAGTCCCGGGCAGGAGCGCAACCTGGAGCGCCTGCTGGAGTGCCGCGTGGTCGACCGGACCGGGTTGATCCTGGACATTTTCGCCCAGCGCGCGCGCAGCCACGAGGGCAAGCTGCAGGTCGAGCTTGCCCAGCTCAAGCACATGTCGACCCGCCTGATCCGCGGCTGGACCCATCTGGAGCGCCAGCGCGGCGGTTCCATCGGTCTGCGTGGTCCCGGTGAGACGCAGCTGGAATCGGATCGCCGGCTGCTGCAGAAGCGGCTGGAGCAGTTGCAGAAGAAGCTCGAGAAAGTCGAGGTTCAGCGCACCCAGATGCGGCGGTCCCGCGTCCGCAATGAAGTGCCCCGCATCGCGCTGGTCGGGTACACCAACGCCGGCAAGTCGACCCTGTTCAATGCGATGACCGGTGCCGACGCCTACGCCGCCGATCAGCTGTTCGCCACCCTGGATCCGACCGTGCGCCGGATCGAGTTGGCCGGTCAGTCCATCGTCGTGGCGGACACGGTCGGCTTCGTCCGCGACCTGCCGCACGAGCTGGTCGCTGCGTTCCGCTCGACCCTGTCGGAGGCACGCGAGGCCGACCTGCTGCTGCATCTGGTGGATGCCGCGGATCCGCTGCGCGAGGAGCGCATTGCGCAGGTCGACGAGGTGCTGGCCGAAATCGGCGCGGGCGACATTCCGCAGCTGCTGGTCTACAACAAGATCGACAAGCTCGACGAGCGCCTGCCGCGGATCGACCGCCCGGCCGAAGGACACCCTCGCGTCTGGGTGTCGGCGCAGAATCGCGCTGGACTCGACCTGCTGCCGGAGGTGATCGGCGAGCTGCTGGACCTGCAGCGGGTGACCGGACAGATCGAGATCCCGTCCCGCGCGGGCAAGCTGCGCGCACGCCTGCACGAACTGGGCGCCGTCCGCGATGAGCAGTCCGTGGAAGATGGCTGGCGCATCCAGGTGGACCTGTCGCTGGCGGAGGCTGAGCGGCTGCATTCGCAGCCCAATGGCGATGTCTTGCAGGCATTGCTGCCCGAGCGCGACCCGGATCACGAGTTCCATTGACGGCGCTGGCTTGAGGCCGGCGTCTCCCCCCCCTAGAATCATCTGTTGCCTGCGCTCTGCCGGCAGCGTTTACCCTCATTAGGAGCAGGCATGGCCTGGAATATCCCTGGCAGCGACAACTCCGGCAGCGGCCGCGGCCGTCCTCCGCGCCGCCGGTCCGGCGGCAACGGCGTCGACGACGTGTTGGATCGCTTGCGTGGCCTGTTCGACGGCCAGGGCGGCGGAGCGGGTGGTCCGGGCCGTTGGGTGCTGGTCGTGCTCGCCGTGTGGCTTGCCTTCAACAGCTTCCTGCTGGTCAACGAGCAGCAGCGCGCGGTTGTTCTGCGCTTCGGCCAGTTCTCCCGCGTCCTCCAGCCCGGTCCGCATTTCAAGCTGCCGTGGCCGGTGGAAAACGCGATCAAGATCAATGCCACCGAGATCAAGACCTTCGGCACCAACGTCCCGGTACTGACCAGCGACGAGAACATCGTCCAGGTCGAAATCAACGTGCAGTACCGCGTCAGCGATCCGCAGATGTACGTCTTCGGCAGCCGCGACGCCAACGCGATGCTGCAACAGGCGGCGCTGAGCACGGTGCGCGAACAGGTTGGCCGATCGACCCTGGACACGGTGCTGGGCGCCCGCAGCGCACTGGCCGTGTCCGCCCGCGAGCAGCTGCAGGCCTCGCTGGACGCGTATCGCACAGGGCTGGTGGTGACCGAGCTGAACCTGCCCAACGCGCGTCCGCCGGAAGAGGTCAAGCCGGCCTTCGATGACGTCAACAGCGCGCAGCAGGACAAGGATCGCCTGATCAGCGAGGCGGAAGCCTATGCCGCCCAGGTCGTGCCGGAGGCCCGTGGTCAGGCAGCGCGCGTGCGCACCGTGGCCGAAGGTTATCGCGATGCATCCGTGTCGCGTGCCGAGGGTGACGCCGACCGGTTCTCCTTGCTGGTGGATGCGTACAAGGACGCGCCGGAAGTAACCCGCAAGCGTCTGTGGCTGGAGACAGTGCAGGAAGTGCTGTCGGGCAACCGCAAGGTGGTGGGCGGCGACTCGCGTCAGCTGATCTACGTGCCGATGGATCCCGCAAAGGGCGCAACCGGCCCGTCGGCCAGCTCCGCCAATACCTCCTCGGCGCCGTTGCTGACGCCCGAGATCCTCGCGCCGGACACGTCCAGCGTTACGCCAGCCGCGCCCCGCGGTGAACGCAGCACACGGCCGTCCAGCCGTCCGGAGGTGGTCCGATGAAATATTCCATGTGGATCGCCATCGCCGTCGCCGTTGTGCTCGGCCTGATGGGGTCGACCTTCGTGGTGCGCGAGGGCCAGGTGGGCATGGTGCTCAACCTGGGCCGCGTCGCCCGTGCGGACGTTGGTCCCGGTTTGCACTTCAAGCTGCCGCTGGTGGAAACCGCGATGGTGTTCGACCGCCGCCTGACGGTGTTCAACGCCGAGCCGGAGCGTTACCTCACCTCCGAGCGCAAGGACGTCAGCGTCGACTTCTTCACCGTCGGCATGATCGAGGATGTGCGTGCGTTCTATCGGGCAACCGGTGGCGACGAGAGCCTGGCAGTGGACCGTCTGGCACCGATCATCAAGGATTCGCTGCGCAACGAAATAAACTCGCGCACCTTGAAGCAGCTCGTGTCCGGTGACCGCGCCGAGATCATCGACCGCCAGCTGGTGTCGATCAACAAAGGCGCCAGCACGGTCGGGGTGAAGATCATCGACCTGCGCCTGAAGCAGATCGATCTGCCGACCGACAGCCAGGTGATCCAGGACGTCTACCGCCGGATGCGCGCCCAGCGTCATCAGGTCGCCAGCCGACTGCGTGCGGAGGGTGCCGAACAGGCCCAGACCGTGCGTGCCGGTGCCGACAAGCAGCAGGCCGTGATCGTGGCCGAGGCCGAGCGTGACGCCCAGCGTCTGCGCGGTCAGGGCGATGCTGAAGCGACCTCGATCTACGCCAAGGCTGCCAACAAGGACCCGTCCTTCTACGCTTTCCAGCGCAGTCTGGAGGCTTATCGCGAGTCCTTCAGCGATGGCCAGGGCGTGATCATGCTGGAGCGCAACGACGACTTCCTGAAGTACTTCGGCAACGATCGTTGAGCCGGCTTGCCCTTCAAGGGCGCAGGGCATGAGTGTCGAGCTGTTGTCGGCACTGAGTCTGGTTGCGGTGCTGGAAGGGCTGTTCCTGTTCGCCCTTCCGGGCCGTTGGCGGCGCACAATGGAGCAACTTCGGCTGCTGGATGATCGCCAGTTGCGGCAGTTGGGCGGCGTGGTGCTGATAGTCGGCGTGGTGTCGTTGTGGCTGCTGCGGCTGTTATAACCAATCACCGGCACATCGGGCTGGCTTCGGCCCCCTGAAACCCGGATAATGCGGAAAAGCCGGAGGGGCGAAATCCTCCCGGCTTTTTCTATGCGCGGAACTCTCCGCCCGGGTCGGCACGCGCTGGCCCTCGAATGCTTCAGGAGCATATGCAATGGGTCAGTCAGTCGTCGTTCTCGGTGCCCAGTGGGGCGATGAAGGCAAGGGCAAGATCGTCGACCTGCTGACCGAGCAGATCGGTGCGGTCGTGCGCTTCCAGGGCGGGCACAACGCCGGCCACACGTTGGTCATCAATGGCAAGAAGACCGTCCTGCACCTGATCCCGTCGGGCATCCTGCGCGAAGGTGCGCTGTGCCTGATCGGCAACGGCGTGGTGCTGCATCC
>JBDSPO010000007.1:0-11690 GCA_039930265.1 Lysobacter sp.
ACCGATCCCGAGTATCCCGACCAGTCCGGACGCCGCGCTGACGGCCGCGACCTGATCGCCACCTGGAAGCAGCGGCATCCTGGTGGTGCCTACGCGTGGAATGCGCAGCAGTTCGCCGCCGCGCCCGCGGGCAAACCGCTGCTGGCGCTGTTTGAACCCAGCCACATGCAGTACGAGCATGATCGCGCAAAGGATCCCGCTGGCGAGCCCAGCATCGCGGAGATGACCGCGGCGGCGATCTCCCGGCTCGCCGGCAACCCCAACGGTTTCGTGTTGCTGGTTGAAGGCGGTCGCATCGATCACGCGCACCACGACGGCAACGCCTACCGCGCGCTGACCGACACCATCGCCATGGCAGACGCCGTGCGGGTCGCCACCCAACTGACCTCCGCCGACGACACCCTCATTCTGGTCACCGCGGACCATGCTCACACGCTCAGCTTTGTCGGCTATCCGGCGCGCGGCAACCCGATCATGGACAAGGTCCGTGAGGACGTGGACGGCAAGCGGCAACTGGCCCTCGACGCCCGCGGCATGCCATACACCACGCTGAGCTATTCCAATGGCCCGGGTTATACCGGCGCCAGCGACACCCAGCCGGCCGGGCCGAAGACCTTTCCGCACAAGACCAAGGGCTACCAGCCCGCAGCCGGTCGTCCTGACCTGACCGCGGTTGACACGCTGGCGCCGGATTACCTTCAGGAAGCGCTGGTCCCCACGTCCAACGAGTCGCACGGCGGCGATGACGTGGGTATCTGGGCCAGCGGTCCGGGCAGCAGTGCCGTGCGCGGCAGCGTGGAGCAGAACGCGATCTTCCACTTCATGCTGCAGTCCACCCCGTATCTGCGGCAGGCCGTGTGTGCGGGCGGCGCGTGCAATGCAGACGGCGTACCGGTGGAGTTGCCCTCTCAGGCCGCTTTCCAGGGACAGTCGCCGCGCTGACATCGGCGCGGGGAACGTCTGCTGGGACATTCCGACGCTTGACGAGTGCCGGCTGGGCTACCCCTGCCGGCACGCCGTACGCCCCCTCGGCCATCGATCAGAAGGGACGCGCCAACACCAGCCAGACGATTGCCACCAATGCCAGCACCGGAATCTCGTTGAACCACCGCAATGCCTTTGACGACGGCAGTGCCTTGCCGGTGGGCACGCCTTTGAGCCAGCGTCCGCTGACGATGTAGTAGGCGAACAACAGCGCGACCAGCAGCAGCTTGGCGTGCAGCCAACCGGTGCCGGGCGCGACCATCGTCGGGTAGTCCGGCAGGAAGCGGTAGCCCATCCACAACACCATGCCCAGCGCGAGCGCGAGGCCGAACATCACGTGGCCAAACCGGTACAGCCGCTTGCCCATCAGCACGAGCCGGTCACGCACCGCCGGCTCATCACCCGCCTCCGCCACGTTCACCAGGATTCGCGGCAGATAGAACACCGCGGCCATCCAGGCGATCACAAACACGAGGTGCAGGGTCTTGGTCCAGATGTAGGCGTTCATGCGTGGGGCGGCTCCTTCAGCGAATGCTGTGCACGCTAGGATGGCATGGCCTGCGCGCCCGATGCGCGCGCCCGACGTGCACGCAGCCACCCATGACGAAACAGTACGACCAGGCCTACTTTGACCAGTGGTACCGCGACCCGGCCGCCCGCGGCGCGGCAATCGGCGGTCCCGCGCGACTGGCGCGCAAAGTGGCCCTGGCGGTCGCCACCGCGGAATACCATCTGGAACGACCGTTGCGGACGATCCTCGACATTGGTTGTGGCGAGGGCGCCTGGCGCGCACCGCTGCTGAAACTGCGACCCAAGCTGGACTATCTCGGGTTCGACAGCAGCGAGTATGCGGTCACGCGCTTCGGCGCCCGGCGCAAGCTGCATCTCGCGCGTTTTGGCGATTTCGAGTACCTGCGACCGTGTGCACCGGCCGACCTGCTGATCTGCAGCGACGTGCTGCATTACCTGTCCACGCGCGAACTGGAGCGGGGCTTGCCCGCGTTGGCGGAGCTGTGTGCCGGCGTCGCCTTTCTTGAGACGTTCACCCGTAGCGATGGCATCGCCGGAGACACCGCGGGTTTCCATGCCCGCCCTGCCGGCTTCTATCGGGAACGCTTTACGCGGATCGGCCTCCACCCGCTGGGTTCGCACCTGTGGCTGTCGCCCAACCTGCGCGACGGCTTGGCCGCGCTGGAGTCAGGCGGGTAGCCGTCGGCGCAGATTAACGCGCCGCACACCCCTATCCGTTACGCTGCAGCGCACCAATACCTTCAAGGCTTCACATGTTGCTTTACCAGATGCACGAGTTCGGCCGCGCTTGGATGGCCCCGATGACCTACTGGGCGGACGCCAGCGCGAAAGTGTTCGGTGGCTCCGGCACGTGGCTGGGCAAACTGCCCGGCGCGGGCCAGGTGGCCGCGGTGTCCGAGTTGATGTACCGCATCGGCAAGGACTACGAGAAACCCGAGTTCGGCATCCATTGCGTCCAGCTTGACGGCGGCGAGCACCCCGTGATCGAGCGCGAGATGGTCACCAAGCCGTTTTGCCGCCTGCTGCGCTTCAAGCGCTATTCCGATGATGCCGGCAATCTGAGCGAGATGAAGAGCCAGCCGTCAGTACTGGTGGTTGCACCCCTGTCCGGGCACCACAGCACCCTGCTGCGCGACACGGTGCGCACCATGCTGCGCGACCACAAGGTCTACATCACCGACTGGACCGATGCGCGAATGATTCCGGCCAGCGAGGGAGAGTTCACCCTGGATGACTACATCGCCTACATCCAGGAGTTCATCCGTTTCATCGGTGCCGAGAGCCTGCATGTGGTGAGCGTCTGCCAACCCACGGTGCCGGTGTTGGCCGCGATCTCGCTGATGGCGTCGCGCGGTGAGCAGACCCCGCGCTCGATGGTGATGATGGGCGGCCCGATCGACCCCCGCGAAAGCCCCACCCAGGTCAACGACCTTGCCACCAACAAGCCGTTGTCCTGGTTCCGCGACAACCTGATCCACGATGTACCGGCGAACTACCCCGGTCACGGTCGCCCCGTGTACCCCGGCTTCCTGCAGCACAGCGGGTTCATGGCGATGAATCCCTCACGCCATGCCGAGTCGCACTGGGACTTCTACCAGGACGTGCTCAATGGCGATCTGGACGATGCCCAGTCGCACCGCACGTTCTATGACGAGTACAACGCGGTGCTCGACATGCCGGCGGCGTATTACCTGGACACCATCAAGGTGGTATTCCAGGAGCACCTTCTGCCGCGTGGGTTGTGGGATGTGGCCGGCGAGCGCGTGGATCCCGGCGCGATCACCGGCACCGCACTGTTGACCATCGAAGGCGAGCTGGACGATATCTCCGGGCAGGGCCAGACCCGCGCGGCGCACGGCCTGTGCACCGGCATAGCGCCCGCCGACCGGCATCACAGCACCATCGAGGGAGCCGGCCATTACGGCATTTTCAGCGGCCGTCGCTGGCGCGAACAGGTGTATCCGCAGGTGCGTGACTTCATCGGAAAGTACGCCGCCTGAGTCCGCAGCCGCTGCGGCGGCACAGGCGTGAGAGGGCCCGGTTCCGGTGCGTGTTGCCCGTCGCCGCCGGATTCCGCCAGAATCGCCCGACCCTGTCGATCTGGAGCATTCCGTGCCGAACCTGCGTCCGTTGTCGCGTGCCATATCGGTGTGCACCCTGTTGTCCGCGCTGATCGCCACCACCACGGCGCACGCCGCATCTCCCGCAGCGGCGCCCGCGCCCGCTGCAGCACGCGCAGCCGCACCGGCCAAACCCCTGTCGGTCAGCGAGATCCTCGCCGGGTCGCCGGATTCCGCCTGGCGTACGCCGGAAGCGGTCAACACCCTTTATATGGATCTGGCCGCGGGCCGGGTCGTGATCGAACTGGCACCGCAATTTGCGCCTGAGCACGTGGCGAATATCCGAACGCTCGCCCGCCAGCACTTCTGGGATGGCCTGAGCATTTACCGCGCGCAGGACAACTTCGTGGTCCAGTTCGGTGATCCGGATGCTGGGGAGCCGTCGGCGCGTTCCTTGGGCGATGCGAAGCGACACCTGCCCGCCGAGTTCGAGCGTCCTGCCGGCGGGCTGGCTTTCACAGAACTTCCCGACGCGGACGGCTGGGCCCCCGCGGTGGGTTTTGTCGAAGGATTCCCGGCCGCCCGGGATCCCGCGACCGGTAAAGCCTGGATGACCCACTGCTACGGTGCACTGGGCGCCGGTCGTGACATGGCCGCGGACTCCAGCAACGGTGCCGAGCTCTACGTTGCCATCGGCCAGTCACCGCGCCAACTTGACCGCAACATCACCCTGGTCGGCCGGGTGGTCCGTGGCATGGAGCTGCTGTCGCCGACCCCGCGCGGTCCCGAACCGATGGGTGTCTACGCAGACCCGGCGCTGCGCACGCCGATCGGGTCGATCCGGCTGGCGAGCGAGCTGCCGGCAGCGCAGCGCGAACGCGTGCAACTGCTACGCACCGACAGCGCCACCTTCGCGGCGGTGACCGAGGCGCGCCGCAATCGCCGCGATGACTGGTACAAGGCCAGCGCCGGGCATATCGACCTGTGCAACGTTCCATTGCCGAATCGCTGATCGCGCTAACCGGGCAGCGGTGTATGGCGTTGACCGGGACCGTCCGGGACGCTCGCGACGCCGTTCCACGACACCTGCCGACAAGCGCGCCCGTCACGTGCTTTTGCATGTTGCGTGCCTAGCCTGAACCTCCCCATCCCAGGAGGTTCAGGCAATGCCCCAGATACGCATCAGGATCACCGGCAGCGAGGACGCGAGTCGTGCCATCCGCGACCTTTTGACCAGCATCCCGGGCATCGAGCACGTCGAGGAAATCAGCGACCTCATGACCCACATGGACGATGCCGACTCCAGCTCTGCCGGGCTGATGGACAACGCCGGCCCGGGCCTGCACGTCATCGAGGTGGAGGCACCCAACGATACGGCCGCACAACGGGTGCGGGAGACGGTGGAGGCGTTGGCATTCGACCTGGACGTGCTGGCGGAGTTCGAGACCGACGAGTCGGACATCCGGGACTGATTCGATGGGCAAGAGCACCATCATTCCCTGCCTGCAGTACCGCAACGCGCACGTTGCCATCGACTGGCTGTGCGAGGCGTTCGGTTTCGAGCGCCTGCTGGTGCACGCCGATGCACGCATCGTGCACCACGCGCAGCTGGTACTCGAGGGCGGGATGGTGATGCTGGGCTCCGCCGCTGACGCCCCGCCCTGCGATGGCGCGGACAAATGGCATCAGCGCATGGTCCAACCCGACCAGATCGACGACTGCGAAACCCAGAGCAATTGCGTGATCGTCAGCGATCCCGACGCGCACTACGCCCGCGCCGTTGCGGCGGGCGCGGAGATCCTGATCGACATCGCCGACCAGGAGTACGGCGGACGCGGCTACGGCTGCCTGGATATCGAAGGGCACATGTGGTGGTTCGGCAGCTACGACCCGTGGCTGGGAACAGCGGATCCCGCCCAAGGGTCATCCGCGCCCTGAACTTTGCGGAGTGTGTCGCCGTCCTTTCACGGGCCTGGTGACCCAGGCAATTTTCCCCCGCGGGTCGCGTTTTAGCCGATGCAGTGCGCACAATGGCAGGCTAATTCGACCGACTGCCATGACCCAGACCAGCAAAGCCTATGTGCAGATTCATTTCTGCGTCGTGTTGTGGGGGTTCACCGCGATCCTCGGCAAGCTGATCACGCTACCGGCCCTGCCGCTGGTGTGGTGGCGGATGTTGCTCGTCACCGTCGCCTTGGCTCTGGTGCCGCGGGTCTGGCGCGGCGTTCGGGCAATGCCGGCGCGGCTGCTGTGGGCGTACGCCGGTATCGGCGTTCTGGTGGCGCTGCACTGGCTGACCTTTTACGCCGCTATCAAGCTTTCCAACGCCTCCATTGGCGCCACCTGCATCGCCTTGGCCACGGTTTTCACCGCGATGGTCGAGCCCTGGCTGGCGCGCAGCCGGTTTTCCCGCCGTGACTTTCTGCTGGGGGTAGCGGTGCTGCCCGGCGTGGCACTGGTGGTGGATGGCGTGCCGGACGACATGCGCATAGGCATCGTCGTCGGCGTTGCGTCGGCGATCCTCGTGGCGCTGTTCGGTTCGCTCAACAAGCGCCTGGTGGAGCACGCCGATCCCCTGACCGTCACCGCGGTGGAGCTTGGCGCCGGCACCCTTGCCCTCACCCTGCTGGCGCCGTTGATGCCACTGCTGCTGCCGATCTTCGGCAGTGCCAACCTGCTGACCCTGCCCAGTATCCAGGACGGCTGGCTGCTGCTCTTGCTGGCCTTGGTCTGCACCTTGTTGCCGTTCGCGCTGTCACTGGTCGCGCTGCGCCACATGAGCGCGTTCTCCGCGCAGTTGGCCACCAACCTGGAGCCGGTCTACGCCATTGCGCTCGCCATCATCCTGCTGGGTGAGCAGCATGAGCTGAGCCTGCAGTTCTACTTCGGCGTGCTGATCATCCTCGGCGCGGTGTTCATCTATCCGCTGTTGGGCAACCCACGTCCCAGCGCACATCTGGAGATCCTCGCGACCTCCGAGTCGAAGACGGTGGTGGATTAGATCCGCTGGACGCGGAACCGGCGGCCCTTGATCTTGCCCTCGCGCAGCCGGGCCAGCGCGGCGTCGACCCGGTTGCGCGCAATCGCGACGTAGGACCGGGTGGAGAACACGTCGATCTTGCCGATCGCGGCCACTGGCAGCCCAGCATCACCGGTCAACGCACCCACGATATCGCCCGGCCGAAGTTTGTCGGTCTTGCCCGCATCGATGCGCACGGTGACCATCGCTGCCGGCACCACACCGGTGGCCTTGCCCACCAGCGGCGTCGCCCTGCCCCACTCCAGCGCAGCTCCGGTATGGGTGGCAATCATGTCCGCCCGCGACACTTCGCGCGGAGCGCACAGGCTCAGGGCGAGCCCTTCCCGCCCCGCGCGACCGGTACGGCCGATGCGGTGGACGTAGGTGTCGGCGTCGGTGGGCAACTCATAGTTCACCACTGCCGCAAGATCTTCCACGTCCAGACCGCGCGCGGCGACGTCGCTGGCGACCAGCACGCTGCAACTGCGGTTGGCGAAGCGCAGGAGGATCTCGTCGCGGTCGCGCTGCTCCATGTCGCCGTGCAGCGCCAGCGCGGTGAACCCGTAGTGCGCGAGCGAGTCGACGACTTCTTCGGTGTCACGGCGCATATTGCAGAACACCACGCAGGACTCCGGGCGAAACTGCAGCAGCAATGCGGCCAGCAAGGGTGTCTTGCGCGCCGGCTCCACTTCGTAGAACAGCTGACGGATGCGGGTCGGGCTCTCGGCCGACTCGATCGTCACTTCCAGCGGGTCACGCAGCATCGCCCCCGCCAGCGAGCGGATCGCGTCGGGGAATGTGGCCGAGAACAGCAGTCCCTGGCGGTCTGCCGGCGTTTTGCCGACGATCTCGCGAATCTGCTCCTCGAAGCCCATGTCGAGCATGCGATCAGCTTCGTCCAGCACCAGCGTGCGCACCCCGCGCAGATGCAGCACTTTCTTGCGCAGCAGTTCCTGGATGCGCCCGGGCGTGCCCACCACGACCTGCGGGTCGTGGGTCGCCAGTGACGCCAGTTGCGGCGCCAGTGCCATGCCACCGCACAGCACGGACACTTTCAGGTTGGGAATCCCCAGCGCGAGTTTGCGCAGGTGCTTGCCAACCTGGTCGGCCAGCTCGCGGGTCGGACACAGCACCAATGCCTGGGTCTGGATGCGGGTGGGATCCATCCGGCTGAGCAGCCCCAGTCCAAACGCCGCGGTCTTGCCGCTGCCGGTTGGCGCCTGGGCGATCACGTCACGACCTTCCAGCATCGCGGGCAGCGACTGCGCCTGGACCGGCGTGAGCTCCTGATAGCCAAGCGCCTCCACACCCTGCAACAAAGCGGGCGGGAGATTCAAAGAAGCGAAAGAGCGGTCGGAAGCGGTCGTCGTCATGCGCCATGATCGCAGGTTGCACGCGTCGGCAGGTTGCGCGCTGACGCCCGCGCTGCGACCCTGACCGTCCTTTACACCGGTCATGGCGATGGAATCCCTGCAGTTCGAGCTGGACAGCGCGCACGAATACGTCGAGTTGAATCAGCTGTTGAAGCTGTGCGGCGTGTGCGACAGCGGCGGCATCGGCAAGCAGATTGTTGCCAGTGGTGCGGTCGCGGTCGACGGCCGCACCGAGCTGCGCAAGACGTGCAAGATACGCGTCGGGCAAACCGTAACCCTTCAGGGCGTGGAGATCCGGGTGGTCGCCACCGCGGCATGATCCGGACCGGCATCGGGATCGCGATCCACCGCGATCCCAATGCCGGTAGGCCTTACATCACCGGATCATCAGGCGGATTCGTTCCCGCTGCAGGCGAGCCTGCCGATGGCGCCGCTGCAGGCAGCTGGATGTTGTTCTCCACGCTGCGCACCCCCTCGCACGCTGCCGCCAAATCCTCGATCCGGTGCTTCATCCAACGAGCGCGAACGGTTCCAGCCAGGCTCACCACCCCGCCGGAGACAGTTACGGAAATGTCGCTGGGGTCGACACGCTCGTCGCGGGTAAGACTTTCGCAAAGATCTTCGGTGATCCGCTGATCCGAGCGGACGTAATTCTTCGGACCCACGCCACGGTAGCTGACCCCGCACGCGTCGGCCCTGCCATGCCCGCCGCGGGCTTCGCCCCGGGGATGCCCATAGCCGCCGCGCGTCCCGTGTTCCCCGCCCTGTTCCGGCGTTGCTTCAGGGCTCGCTGCGCGCGCCGCTTCGCCGGACACCTGCTGCCGCTGCATTTCCAGCCAGCGCCGTCCCATGCGCATATAACCGGCACCCAGATCCGCCACGTCCTGGGCCATCGCCTTGAGGTCGTCGCCCACGTTGCTGTTACCCATGTCAGGTCTCCCGTCTGGACACCCCGGCGGTGTCGTGAGCCCCCATCCTGCCCGCGGCGGCATTAACACGACGTGCGCGCGGCCAGCACGGCTTGGGCGCGACGCCGGACGCGTGGTGGTTCAGCTGGCCGAGGTCCCGGTCACGCTGCGCATGGGCAAGCGCAGGGCGGAATCGAACTCCGACAGCGGACTCTGCCGGGGGCATTGCGAGTCCGGGAATCCGAAACGCTTGCGCAGCTCCAGCCCGCAGTCGCCCATGCCTCCGACATCCTCGCCAGTCCTTTGGCAATCGCGTTCAAACACGCGATAGAACGCGTCCTTGCGCTCGACAAACGCGCTGCCGCACTTGCGGGTGAGTTCGATCCGTTGCAGATCGTCTTCCGCGGCGTTCTGGCCATCCAACCCGTACAGGTCCATCTCCTCGGCGGTGAGCAGCCGCAGACTGCGGTTGGGCACGGTCATCATCAAATCCGCGACCGCAAACGCGACCCCGTTGCGCTGGAGATATTCCCGCACATCGGCGTGCACGGCCTGCAGTTCCTGCTGCAACTCAGCCCGGGTGGTGGCCTTGGAACTGATGCGGATCATCCGGTGGATGCCGACCTTGCCAGCGATCATGCGCATGTCGCCGGCGGCCAACACCAGCACGCACGAGCTGTGGCACACCGCGCCCTCGCGCACCCAGATCGTCCAGGCAGACGCCCCGATCTTGTCGCCGGCGCGAATCGCTTCCTCGATCTGGCCGCCGGTCGAATCGATGTCCAGGATGCGCTTGTGAATACCCAGGGTATCGGCGACCTCGACGGTGCGCTCGATCAACGCCGTGAACTCCGCCGAGATCTTGCCCTGGTACCGCAACCGCATCAGGCCGCCGCCGCATGGGGCCAATGCGGCACTGATCTCGCTGTAACCCGGCGCCGACAGCTCCACGCCCTCACCGTTGGCATAGTCATGGTCGCAGCTGATCCAGACCTTGCCGGAGTCCAGCGACAGCGGTCGCCAGTCGATGCCTGACTGCTCACTGGCAACGACATCAAACGGTTCCGGCACCATCAGTTCGGCATCGGACACGGCCCCTCCGGGGGCCTCGGCGCGCGTCTGATTGACCCTGCCGCCCGCCCCGTCGCCGGCCGGCTGGACGCCACAGGCTGTCAGGAGCAATCCGAGGCAAAGGGCGCTGATGCGCCAGGGGAAAAGCATGCGTGGGACCGGAGCGATGGTGTGCCCCCAGTCTAGGGGCGTGGCGGCCTCGCCGCTGCAACGGCGGATGAACATTTTTCCCCGGCAGCGGTCGCTACACTGCGCGGATGGCCTGGTTTGTCTACCTGTTGGAATGCCGCGACGGCAGCGTGTATACCGGCATCACCACCGACGTCACCCGCCGCTATGCGCAGCACGTGGCCGGAAAGGGTGCGCGCTACACCCGTTCGCATCCGCCCGCGTGTCTGCTCGGGCAGTTTTCCTGCGCGGACCGCAGTAGTGCCAGTCGGGCGGAGCATGCGATCAAGCGGCTGCCGGCGCCGCGCAAGCGCGCCCTGTGCGACTCGCTGCGCATCAGCGCGGCGCACCCGTTCACCTTCGACGCACAAGGTCGAAGTTAGCGTTCGTGGGGGGATGTGGGTAGCGGGCACAATCGTCCGGCTGCCGAAACGTCCAACGACTGGAGAAGTTCCAATGATCAAGTGGGCCATCATTTTTGCCGTCATCGGTCTGGTGGCAGGGTTGCTGGGGTTTGGCGGAATGGCCGGCGCCGCCATGGGCATCGCCAAGTTCCTGTTTATCGCTGCCCTTGTGATCGCTGTCGTTCTGTTCCTGCTTGGCATGACGATCTACAAAAAGGTGCGATGACGCATCCGTCGATTTCCGCAACACGGATCCACGTGCGACCGAACCCAACACCCGGGGCAACCCGGGTGTTTTCATGTGCGCGCCACGCGGCAACGTGGATGGCCGCCATCCTTTCGGCCACACTTGGGGCAACCCTGCCACTGGTCCGCGCATGAAGATCGTCGAAGTCCGCCACCCCTTGGTGCAACACAAGCTTGGCCTGATGCGGCGCGCCGACAACAGCACCAAGTCATTCCGCGAACTGTCCTCCGAGGTGGCGACGCTGCTGACCTACGAGGCCACTGCCGACCTGGAAACCGAGACGGTCGAGATCGAAAGCTGGGCCGGCACGCCGATCACCGTGCGCCGGATCAAGGGTCGCAAGATCACCCTGGTGCCCATCCTGCGCGCCGGGATCGGCATGCTTCCGGGCGTGCTGGACATGATTCCGGCAGCGAAGGTAAGTGTCGTTGGCCTCAAGCGCGATGAGGAGACCCTCGGCGCGGTCACCTATTACGAGAAGCTGGTTGGCGAGATGCGCGACCGCACGGCGCTGATCCTCGACCCGATGCTGGCCACGGGCGGGACGCTGATCGCTACCGTGGACATGCTCAAGGCCGCGGGTGCTACCCGGATCAAGGGCTTGTTTCTGGTCGCAGCCCCGGAGGGTCTGCGCGCCGTGGAAGCAGTGCATCCCGACCTGGAGATATACACCGCGTCAATCGATGACCGGCTCAATGAGCGCGGCTACATCCTGCCCGGGCTGGGCGATGCCGGGGACAAGATTTTCGGTACCCGCGCGGACTGACAGCGTGTCTGCGACGGGCCACGGACAGCCACCCACCCATACGCGGGACTTCAGCGGCCATTGCTCCGCGGTACCAACCGGGGCAGCAGCGCAATCACCACCAGCGCGAAGACCGTGGCCGCCACGGCGATCACCTCCTGCCCCATGCCGGCGGACATC
>JBDSPO010000008.1:0-12451 GCA_039930265.1 Lysobacter sp.
CTGTTGACCGTCGGCGCGCTGCGGGTCACCAAGCAGGACCTGTTGCCCAAAGCCAAGGACGAAGAGGCATTGGCCCGTCGGCCGTAAGCCGCCGGCCACCGCCGCAAACAGAAAGGCCGCGCAGCGATGCGCGGCCTTTCTGTTTGTTCTTTTCCCGTCCGGGGAGAAAGCGGGTTGTCTGCGGGGGCGCCGGGGGGCGAATACCCTCGTGTGTGAATGTCCCCCGGCACCGATGAAGCCGGTGCCTCCTCCTCTACTTCACACCCAAGGGCATTCACCCCCGTCGTTCCAGCACCGACGCGACCTGCATGCGTGACCTGCAGACCTTCGGGGCGAAGTAAAAGGGGGAGGCCGCCGCCGCAGGCGGGGGCCGGAGGACATTCGCCCGGAAGGTCTGCAGGTCGCGGCGCCGCTGGTGCCCGACGTCGCGGTCAGTCGAACGCGCTGGCGTATCCGGTGTTGAGGATGCGCTGCTGCAGCAGCCCGGCGACCTTGAGGTTGCCGGCCAGCAGCGGGCGGGGATCGATCCCGCGGCTGTCCATCGGTCCGGTCGTGCGATCGCGGAAATCGCTGACCTTGCCGCCTGCCTCGCGCACCATGAGGGCGCCTGCGGCGATGTCCCACGGCTTGATGCCCGCTTCGAAATAGGCGTCGGCGCGTCCGCAGGCCACGTAGGCCAGATCAAGCGCCGCCGAGCCCGAGATCCGGATGTCCTGGATCTCGGTGAACAGCGTGTCCAGACACGTGAGCTGCGCGCTTGCGCGCTTGCGCTCGCGCGGCGGAAAGCCGGTAAGGATCAGGGCGCCGTCCAGGTCCTTGCGGTCGGCCACGCGGATCCGTTTGTCGTTCAGGGTCGCGCCGCTGCCGCGACTGGCGGTGAAAAGATCGTTGCGGATGGGGTCGAAGATCACCCCATGCACAGGCTCACCGTTTTCCACCAGCGCAATGGACACGCAGAAATGGGGGATCCCGCGCAGGTAGTTGCTGGTGCCGTCCAGGGGGTCGATCACCCAGGTGGAACGGGCGGTGCCGCTCTTGGGGTTCAACAATCCGCCTTCCTCACCAAGAATCGCGTAATCCGGGGTGGCGCGGCGGAATTCCTTGATGATTTCCTTCTCGGCCAGCTCATCCACTTCGCTGGCGAAGTCCATCCGGTCCTTTTCCACCACGTTCAGCGCATCCAGCTTGTGCATGTGGCGCAACAGCACGTTGCCGGCGGCGCGGGCGGCCTTGACCATGAGGTTGATGGCGGGTTTCTGCATGGCAAAACGGCCTCGAGCGGGGAGGTGGGGGGAGGGGTGGCGAAGGAAAAGAGCATCCGGCGATGCACGGACATATCCGCGGCCAGCCGAGGAGTTTACCATTGCCGTCATGACCACCGCTCACCCAGAACCGTCGCCGAGACTGCCGCGGGCCGATCGCGTCCGCATCGTTCTCGTCGGCACCCAGCATCCCGGCAACATCGGTTCGGCCGCGCGCGCGCTGAAAACCATGGGTCTGGGCAGACTGGTGCTGGTGGCGCCCGAGCGCCCGCTCGGCGTGGATTCGCTGGCCTTGGCGGCGGGCGCCACGGACGTGCTCGAGGCGGCGGTCGTGGTTGATTCGCTTGCCGAGGCCGTGGCCGATTGTCAGCTCGTGCTGGGCTGTACGGCGCGCAGCCGCCGGGTCAGCCTGCCGGAGCTGTCACCGCGCGACGGCGCCGAACGCGCGGTTGCCGTGGCTGCCGCGGCCGAAGTGGCGCTGGTGTTCGGCCGCGAGCGTACGGGTCTGGAAAACCACGAGTTGCAGTTGTGCCACACCGCAATTCACATTCCCGCCAATCCCGATTACAGCTCACTGAACCTCGCGGCAGCGGTGCAGGTGATCTCCTACGAGATCCGATTGGCGCTGCTCGCGGCGGTGAGCGCCGATCCTTCACCCGGCGCTTTCGGTGAGTCGTCTGGAGCGCAGGTCGCAGTCGCCTCGCACGCGCAACTGGAAGGCTTTTTTGCCCAGTTGGCCGACACCCTGGACGCGATCGATTTCCACAAAGGCCGGTCTCCGGACTCCGCGATGCGCAAGCTGCGCCGGATATTCCTCCGGACCGGGCTGGATGAGCGGGAGCTGCGACTTCTGCGGGGAATTCTGTCCGACGCCAGCCGTATGGCGGCGTTGGCTGCACAACGGTGAACTGGCGGTGTAATCTGCCGCGGGGGCCGTCATTGATGGCAGTTGCAGGTAATCTGATGCCATTGGATCGTCCGGACCGTGCGCGCACGCTGATTGCACCGGTTTTCCGCATCGCGCGCCGCGCGATGCTGGTGTTGCTCCTGTGCGCCGTCCTTCCGTTTCCGTCTGCCCGGGCGGTGGACGCCCACGTGCTGGTGTTGGGTCGGATCAGTGACGACCCGATGTCGCACTACGAGCAGCTCAAGCCCTTGCTGGACTATGTGGTCCCGCGAATGGAATCGGTCGGGATCCGTGAAGGTCGGATCCTGATGGCCAAGGATGCCCAGCAGATGGCCAGCTATATTCGCCGCGGGCGGGTCGACTGGATCACCGAAACGGCGGGCTCGGGAATGCTGCTGGCCGACCGCGCCGGGGCCCAGCCGCTGCTGGTCACCGAGCGCGAGGGTGAACGCGGTTACCACACGGTCTTTTTTGCACGTGGGGACAGCGGCATCACCGGCATCGACCTGCTGCGGGGTCAGAGGATCGCGTTCCAGCGTACCTCGTCCACCAGCGCGTACTTCATCCCTGCCGGCCAGTTGCTGCGCGGCGGCGTCGAGCTGGACATCCTGCTTTCCCCGCGCGATGCGGTGCGCCCTGACGCGGTGGGGTATCTGTTCGCGCGTTCGGAACTGAATATAGCCACCTGGGTGCACAAGGGGCTGGTGGACGTGGGGGTGATGAGCAATCTGGACTGGAAAAATCCTTCCAGGATGCCGGCGGCATTCAAGAAGGACATGGTTGTCATCGGGCGCAGCGAGGACTACCCGCGAGCGCTTGAACTCGTACGCGGGAATCTGGATCCGCGGGTGAGCGCGCGGCTGCGCCAGGTACTGTGCGATGCCGTCAATGATCCGCTGGCCGGGCCGGCGCTGCGCGAATTTTTCGGCACCACCGCGTTTCTGCCCATCGATCCCGAGTCGCAGCGCTCGCTGGAGACGTTGCAGGGCCTGGTGCGCCTGGTCCGGACACGGGTCGAGTGAGAGATTCCGTGATTCCCGTCCGCAGTGGCTTACAGGTCAAGGTCCTGGCGATGATGCTGGCCGCGATGGCGGCGCTGCTGGTGCTGGGCGCTTGGATATTGCATCGGCAGACGGAGGCCCAGAAAGAAGTCCAGGGTCTCAGCCACGCAGCGATGCAGGCGGTCGCCGAAGAGAACCTCCGGCATCGCGTCGAGAACATGGTCGCGCCACTGGCCGAGTCGCTGACCAACCCCCTCTATTTCCAGGACCTTGACGGGATCGGTGTGCTTGTCCGGGGAGCGCTGCGGCAACCGTGGATCCGCTACGTGCTGGTGTTCGACCCGCAGGGCAACATCGTCCACGACGGCAGTGAGACGATCCCGGGGTATGGGCGGGGGATGGACGACGCGTTGGCACCCGCAAGCTTGACCGCCTCATCGTTGCTCACCCAGTTCAGCCCGACTGTGATGGATGTGTCCGCCCCGATCATGATCGGGCAGGAGCGCCTGGGTGGCGTACGCATCGGTTACGACCTTACAGCGATGGGCGCACTGCAGGATGAGGCTGCGCTACAGCTGGGCGCACGCCTGGGAGCTCTGGGCAAACGCCAGCGCCTGTCAATGGCGCTGATTGGCGTGGTCCTGATCGTCATCGGCGGCGCGGTACTCTGGTCGATCCAGCGTTGGCTGGTGCGCCCGATCACCGTGCTGGCCGACGCCGCGCGTGCGATCGAGGCGGGTGACTTCGATGTCCTCTCGCCCGACAGCCGGCGCCGTGACGAACTGGGCGATCTGATGCGAGCTTTCCGCCGCATGGGCCACAGCGTTGCGCGCCATGATCGCGACATACGTGCGATGGCCTACACCGACGCGCTGACCGGTCAGGCCAACCGGCTGGCTTTTCGCGAAGCACTGGATGAACGTCTGGCGGAGTTGCGCGGTACCGGTGGGCAGCTCGCGCTGCTGTTTGCCGATATCGATGACTTCAAGCAGGTCAATGACACCCTGGGCCACGACGTCGGCGACGATGTGCTGCTGGAGGTGTCCCGACGCATCCTGGAGGTGGTCCAGCGCATCGGCGGTCCACAGGCGATGTTGGCCCGCTTTGGCGGCGACGAGTTCGTCATCCTGATGCAGTCCGGCGACGACGGGGACGATGTGCGCGCGCAGGCGACCACGCTTGGCGAGGTGCTGGTGGCGGAACTGGGCGCGCCGATGTCTCTGCGCGAGCGCGAGCGCGACGTGTTCCTGGGGATTTCGATCGGGATCAGTATCTACCCCGACGACGCCGCCACCGCCGCGACGCTGATGAAGAACGGGGACATCGCGATGTACCAGGCCAAGCTGGCGGGCAAGAACTGCGCGCGCTATTACAGCAAGGTGATGGACCACGCGTTGGAGCGCCATGTGCGGCTGGAGAGCGAACTGCGCGGCGCGTGGGATCGCGGCGAACTCAGCATGGTCTACCAGCCGGTGTTCCGTGTCTCCGACGACGCCATGGTGGGCGCGGAGGCCCTGTTGCGCTGGCACCATCCCGAACTCGGCGACGTGCCGCCCTCGGTGTTCATCGACGTGGCCGAGAAGAGCGGTCTGATCGAAGGCATCGGCGCCAAGGTGATGGAGAGCGCCTGCCGCGATGCCGCCCAGTGGCCCCGCTTGCCGGCGGTGGATCCGCTGTTTGTATCGGTCAACGTCTCCGGGCGGGAGCTGCGCCGGGGCGATCTGCCGCGCAGCGTGGCAGATATTCTGGACGCTACCGGTCTGGACGCGGGCCGCCTGCACGTCGAATTGACGGAAACCGCGATGATCGCCGATGAGGCGCATGCCGGGCGGATGCTGCAGCAATTGCGCGCCGCCGGAGTGCGCGTGTGGCTGGATGATTTCGGTACCGGCTTCTCGGGCCTGAGCCATCTGCGGCGCGTGCCGGTGGACGGCGTGAAGATCGACCGCAGTTTCGTCGCTGACATCCTCCACGATGCCGACGACCTGGCGCTCACCACCGCCGTCATTGCAATGGCGCATTCGTTGGGGATCACCGCGGTCGCCGAAGGGGTGGAGAACGTGGCGCAGTATGAGTTGTTGCGCCAGCGTGGCTGTGATCTCGCGCAGGGGTTCTGTCTCGGCTATCCCATGCCACCCGAGGACTTTCTCGCCCTGTGCCGGCGCACGGCGGGGGATGCGTTGGCGGTCTGAGCACCGCTCAGATCAGGACATCGACCATCTGTGCGGCGAGACCCGCCAGTTGCCCCGAGATCACGCCAAAAAACGCCACGGAGGCAGCGCCGCCGAGCCACGCCACGGCCATCAAACGGCCATCGCGCTCCAGCAACGCCAATGCGAACAGCAGCAGCAGGACGCCGAACACGTAATTGGTGAAGGGAATCGGCAGTGACAGCAGGGTGCCGAGGACCACCAGCAGCGCGCCGGTGACGAAGCTGGCCAGCCGCCCCGTCAGCAATGCGGGCGCGCGCGGCTTGGAGAAGCGCTCCACCCGGGTCAGCCACGGCGCGATGCGGTCGCGGAAGCGCGTGATCGTCTTCCGGGTGGGACCGCGCCGAGCGATGAACCCCGGCAGCCAAGGTGTGGTCCGTCCCAGCATCAACTGCAGTCCGAGCAGGGCGACCATTGGACCGCTGGCGACCCCGGCGCCCGGGATGGGCAGGAAGGAGGGGAGAATCGCAATGAACAGCAACATGCCGAATGATCGCTTGCCCAGTCCGCCAAACATCTCGCCCAGCGGCAGCAGTTGCTCTTGATCACCGACGGTAAACGCGTCCAGCAACGCGCGGGTTCCCGTCATCGCATCAAGGGGTACCCCCGCCTTGGGGTGTCTATCCACTGGTCTCATCGTTCTCGGGATCCTGCACGGGTTCGCATTGCAAGAGCAGCTTGTCGATCCGCGGCCCGTCCAAGTCGATCACCTCGATCCGCCAGCCGGGCCAGGCGAACTGCTCGCCGACATTGGGAATGCGACCGAAGTGAGCAATGACCATGCCGGCCGCGGTGTGGAAATCGTGTTCATCCTCTCCAGGCACCGATCCCGACACCAGTTCGTGCAGGTCCTCCAGGTGCAGGCTGCCGTCGATCAACCACGAACCGTCGGTGCGTTGCACCACCGGGCCCGCCGTTTCGTCGGACGCCTCGCTGTGACCGTTGCCCATGCCGGCCTGGACGCGGCCGATCACCGCTCCCATCACGTCATTGACTGTCACCAGTCCGGTGACATCGCCGTACTCGTCAACCACCAGTGCCAGTGACTGCTGCTCCTCGCGGAAAATTTCCAGCAATTTCATCGCATGGGTCGACTCGGAGACGAACAACGCCTCACGCATCTGGCCGAACAGGTCGATGGGCACGCCGGGCGCCAGCGCCCGCAGCAGCGACTTGGCCTCGACCACGCCAATGACGTCCTGATCGGTGCCCCGCAACACCGGAAAGCGCGATACCGGTGAGGTGCGCATCGTTTCCAGGTTGTCGTCCAGCGGCGCATCCGCGTCCAGCCAGGTGATCCGCGTGCGCGGGGTCATCAGGCTGTCGGCGGTGCGATCGCCCAGTCCCAGCACCCGGTTCATCATCTTGCGCTCGTCGGCATCGATCACGCCCTGCTCGTGGCTCTCGCTGACCAGCAGGCGGATCTCTTCCTCGGTCACGCTTGAGGCCTGGGTTTGATCCAGCCGCAGCAGTTTGAGCATGCCCTGGGTACTGACCATCAACAGCCACACCGCGGGGGTGGCGATCCAGGAGACCCAGTGCATCGGTGCCGCCACCAGACTGGCCAGCTTTTCCGGTGCCAGCAGTGCCAGCCGCTTGGGCAGCAGCTCGCCCAGCACGATGCTCAGGTAGGTGATCAACACCACCGCCAGCACCAGTCCGATTGTGCTGGAATAGTCGCCGAGCAGCGGTACGCTCAGCGCCAACCACTCCCCGATTGCCGAACCGATCGCCTCGCCACCGAACATACCCGTGAGGATCGCGATCAGGGTGATGCCGACCTGCACCGTGGAAAGAAAGCGGTCGGGGTGCTCGGCCAGATCCAATGCCTTGCGCGCGCGCCGGCTGGTCACGCCCATGTGCCGGAGCTTGGCCTTCCGTGCCGTAACCACCGACATCTCCGACAATGCAAAGAAGGCATTGAAGGCGATCAGCACCAGCACAATTCCGAACTTCAGCATGGCGTGCGCCTCCCTGGGTTGGAATGCTGGGCGGGGGTGCCACGGCGGCCAGAAGGCGCCGTGGCGCGTGTAGACGGAGGTTTTGAATCGTCGCCCATGGAGCGCATGTGACCGCGTTGACGCGTCGGTGCGACGCCGCCGGATTTTAGCAGGTAGGCCCCTCCGGCCCGCCAACCATCAATGAATACACGTGAAGCGGGCGAAACCGTCATAATTGCCCACCTTCGCTGTGCACCCGGGTCGTCCTTCGATCCATCCCGCGCACCTGCCGTCGTCGGGGTTGCGTTTTCCGCCGCGACACATTGCATCCGCCCCACGAGGTAATTGACCGATGTTTTCCCTGCAGACCATGTTCGGCCAAGGCAACCAGTTCTACGACCTGCTGGAGCAGTCCGCCGTGGCGGCCCATGACAGTACCCGGGCACTGCACGAAATGCTCAAGGGCAGTGAGCGGGAGCCAGCGCTCGACGCCTTCAAATTGGCCCGCCAGCGCGAGCGCGACGCCTCCGAGCGGATCAGCCAGGAGCTGGTGGACAGTTTCATCACGCCCATCGAGCGTGAGGACATCGAGGCGCTGAGTTCCGCCCTGCACAAGATCAACAAGCAGGTGGAGAAGTTCGCCGACCGGTACTCGTTGGCCCTGCAGCACTTGGCCGATGTCGACTTCGCGCCGCGCGCGGCGATGCTGGAACAGGCCGCCAGCGTGGTGGTGAAGATGGTCAAGCAGCTGCGCAAGATCAAGCTGGAGCCTATGAAGGCGCTCAGTGATGAATTGCGTTCCATCGAGAACGAGGCGGACCGGTTGATGCTCGAGCTGTACCGGGAGATCTACTCGGGAGAGCTGGCCCCGCTGCAGATGTTCCTGCTCAAGGAGTTTTTCGAGATCCTGGAGAAGGCCATCGACCGCTGCCGCGAGGCGGGCGTTGTGGCGTATGAAATCGTCCTGAAGAATTCCTGAGGCTTCCGGCATGTTGACCCTGGTCATGGGCGTGGTGCTCGTTGCGCTGGTGTTTGAATACATCAACGGGTTCCACGACACCGCCAACTCGATCGCCACCGTGGTCGCCACCAAGGTGCTGTCACCGGCACAGGCGGTGGCGATGGCGGCGAGCATGAATCTCATCGGTGCGCTGGTGGGCACCGCGGTGGCGAAGACCATCGCGTCCGGGCTGATCGACATCGGTGTGGTCGAGGTCGGCGCTCAGCTGATCCTGTGCGCACTGCTCGGCGGCATCGTGTGGAACCTGATCACGTGGTGGCTCGGCCTGCCGTCGTCGTCCTCGCACGCCCTGATCGGCGGCCTGATCGGCGCGGCCCTGGCGGCCGCGTCCAACAACTTCGACGCGATCATCTGGTCGGAGCCGGCCGAGCCGATCTACCGCAGCGCCGGGGTGGTGTGGAAGGTGATCGTGCCGATGTTCAGCTCACCGATTCTTGGCTTTGCCGCCGGTTTCCTGTTGATGGGGGTTTTGTTCGCGATCATTTCCGGCATGGCACGCAGCGGAGGCGCGCTGGCTCGGCTGGCACGTCCGCGCTGGGTCAACGGCTTCTTCGGCAAAGCGCAGATTGTCAGCGCGGCCGGGATGGGTTTCGCCCACGGCATGAACGACGCCCAGAAGACCATGGGCATCATCGCCCTGACCCTGGTCAGCGCGCAGAGCACGGGGGTGTTGGACGACCTCCCCGGCTGGCTGGCGTTCCTGCATCCGTCCCCGGGCGCGCTCACCGAAGGCGACATCGATCTGTGGATCAAGTTCACCTGCGCGTTGGTGATGGCCGCCGGCACCGCCGCGGGTGGCTGGCGCATCATCAAGACCCTGGGTCATAAACTCGTCAAGTTGCACCCCATCCATGGCTTCGCGGCCGAGACGAGTGCCGCCTCGGTGATTCTGGCGGCCTCGTCGCTGGGCATCCCCGTATCGACCACCCACAATATCTCCGCCGCCATCATGGGCGTGGGCACCTCCAAGCGCTTGAATGCGATCAAGTGGACGACCGTGGAGCGGATGATCTGGGCCTGGATCCTGACCATCCCGTGCGCCGGCGGTATTGCCTACCTGGCGTTCCTTGGGATGCAGTCAATGGGCTGGGCGTAAACCGCGACTTGCGTCAGAGCACGTCTTTGGCGCCTGAAAGCACGCGCTCCATGCGATCGCTGGTGCCGCCGATATCGAGCACCAGCCGGTGCACTTCGGCACCGTCCAGCCCTTCGAACGGCCGGTTCTCGCACAGCTGCAGATAGGGATCGCCGCCCATTTCGCCGATGGCCAGATAGCCGACCCGGCTCTGCCAGTTGAAGTTGAGCGCACGCGATGCATCCACCCCGGTGGCGGGGGCCACCGCGCTGCTGACACGCAGGTATGGCCTGCCATCCTCATCGTGCAGTTCGGACAGGAAAATCGTCTGGTGGCGGCTGCCCTGCTCGAGGGACAGCTCGATGCTGGCAACGCCTTCGTCCTGGAGGACGACGTTGAACCCGGCATCGGCTAGGTGCTGGCGGATCGACTTGAAGGTATGCATGGTTGGCTCCGGCGTGGGGAGCCTATGCTACCGCGATGGAAAAGCAGCTCCGTATCCGCGTGTTTGCGGTCATCCAGGCGATACCGGCGGGCCAGGTCGCAGGTTACGGCGAGGTTGCCCGTCGCGCAGGGCTCCCGGGCCGTGCGCGCATGGTCGCCCGCCTGCTGGCGGACCGCGACGATGCCCGATTGCCCTGGCACCGGGTCCTGCGTGCCGACGGGCGGATTGCGTTCCCCCCTGATTCGGCGCAACACGCCGAGCAATGCCGCCGATTGCGCGCGGAGGGCGTACGGGTCGAGGGCGGCCGGGTGCGCGGGCAACGCGCGGCCGCAACACTGGACGAGCAACTGTGGGGCAACGGTGACTGAAACAGGGCGGTAGGGTGCGCGATGCTCGCGGAAGCCGGCCCAGCAGCTACCATGGGACCGTCCCCAAGGAGCTGCGATGTTTTCCAATCTCCCCCCTGTTACGCGCGCGTTGCTGATCGCCAACGCCGTGGTGTTCCTGCTGCAGAATGTGCTGGGCGAGGCGGCGCTGTCCGTCTTCATGCTGTGGCCGCTGGGCGGCGGCGAGGGCATATCACCCAGCCCCGAGTTCATGCCCTGGCAGTTGCTCAGCTACGGTTTCATGCATGGCAGCTTCACCCACCTGTTGTTCAACATGGTGGCGCTGCTGATGTTCGGCGCGCCGCTGGAGCACACGTGGGGCGAGCGGCGCTTCCTGACGTTCTTCCTGACCTGTATTGCCGGCGCCGCGGTCTGCCAGCTGCTGGTGGGCGCTTGGACGATGTCGCAGGGCGGCATGGCTTATCCCACGGTCGGGGCCTCCGGTGGCGTGTTCGGTCTGTTGCTGGCGTACGGCATGCTGTTTCCCAACCAGCGCGTGATGCTGCTGATCCCCCCGATTCCGATGAAGGCGCGCACGCTGGTCATCGTTTACGGCGCGATCGAACTGATGCTCGGATTCAGCGGCTATCAGCCGGGTGTCGCCCATTTCGCCCATCTGGGCGGGATGCTGTTCGGCTGGTTGCTGATCCGCTACTGGCGGGGGCAGTCGCCGTTCGGTCGCCGCGGTCCGCCGCGCCCGCGCATTGTGCGCTGAGCGCAGATCTCATGCGCCAGAACCGATGAAAACGGCGCGTTTGCACGCGCCGTTTTCATTGTCCTGGTGGTGCTGGAGGACCCGTCGGATCAGCGACGGCCACCCTTGGCTTTGGCCTTGGCAGGCTCAGGGGCGGGACGGAGTACCACCCTCTGCTCGGCGCTGAGCTGCATGGGCGTGCCTGCTTTACAACCCATCGTGGCGCCAAACTCCGCCATGTTCATCAGCGGCCCGTTGGTACGCCATTTGCCGGGCGCGTGGAGGCCGTGGGCGGCCCGCTGCGCGGCTGTTTCTGCAGTCACATGCTGCGGCCACAGGCCGGCCCAGCCCTCGAAGAATGCCTTTTTGGCCGCCTTGTCGGCATCTGGATGGGCTTTCACAAACGCCTCCCACGCCAGTTGCACACCGGCGACGTCGGCAATGTTTTCGTCGCGGGTGAGCAGTGCGTTGACCTGCTTGCCGTCCAGCACCGGGTCGGCGAAGCCGGAATACTGGGCGACGATGCGGTTGCCCATGACGTCCCAGGTGGATGCATCGGCGGCGGCCCACCAGTCGCGCAGTTCGGCATCGGCGGCAACATGGCGTCCGCGCGAATCGAAGCCGTGGCTGATTTCATGGCCCACCAGTGCCGCGTAGCTACCGTACCGGGTCGCCATCTGTGCCAGCGGGTCCAGCAGCGGCGCCTGCAGAGCGGCCGCAGTGACGATCAGGCGGTTCTGGGCGAGGTCGTAGGCAAGGGCGGGCTGTTGCGGCAGGACATCCCAGCGACGGTCCGCATTGGCCGCGCCGATCCGGCGCATCTCCTCGCGATGGCGCCAGGTGGACGCGATCAGCATGTTGCCGCCGAAACTTCCCCGGCCCATCGGCTGGATGGTGAAGTCGAGGTCGCGGGCGGGAATGCCAATCTCGATACCCATTTTGGCCAATTTGGCCGAAGCCTCGGCGCGGGCAGGTTCGCTGATGCGGGTGTCGCGCGCCAATGCTTCCGCCAATGCATCGCGCACCTGACCGGCCATCAGCAGTGCCTCGCTGCGGGTCGCCGGCGTGAGGTGGCGCGCAGCGTACTCGTGACCCAGCATGGGGCCGGCAGCGAGGTTGATTGCATCCAGTACCTGCTGCTCCCGGCTGGGCTGGGCAACGGCACCGGTCAGCACGCGACCGTGGAAGTCGAAGCGGGCGTCACGCCACGCCTTGGCCAGGTAGGGCGCCATCGAGTCGCCCACGCGCCAGCGCAGGAACGCACGCCACTGCTCGGGCTTGAGCTCGCGGATCAGCCGGTCGATCGCGGCCAGTCGCTCCGGGTTGGCGATGGACACCGTGTCCGGCTGGACGCCCTGCGCCTGCAGGAACTGGTCGAGCTGGAGGTTGGGGTACTGCGCGGCCAGACCTGAGGTCGCGACCGCGGCGTAGTTGCTGCGCGGGTCGCGCAGTTCGACCAGCGACCTGGACGCCCTGGCCAGCCGCGTTTCCAGATCGATCACCAGCTGCG
>JBDSPO010000009.1:0-10346 GCA_039930265.1 Lysobacter sp.
CTCTGCGGCGGCCTGCAGGGGGTCGCTCACCACGTCATCGGTGGGGGCCATGCCTTCGGGCATTTTGCCCAGCAACCACGCATCGAAGATCGTCCGCGCTATCGGCGCCGCGGCGCTGCCACCGTAACCCCCGTGCTCAACGACGACGGCGACCGCGATCTGCGGATCGTCCGCCGGGGCATAGCCGGTGAACAGGGCGGTATGCCGCAGGTGGTACGGCAAGGTGTGCGGATTCAGGCTGACATTGCCCTTGCGGCTGGAGCGCTGCGCGGTCCCGGTTTTGCCCGCCATGGTGTACGGCGCGCCGATGGCCATGCGCCGCGCGCTGCCGCCAGGCCCGTTCACCGTGGCGATCATGCCCTCCTGCACCGCACGCAGGTTGGCCGGGTTGTCGCTGATGTGCCGGCTCGCGGTCGGCGGCAGAGGCTGCCACGGCGACTCATAACCGTCGCGTCGCGCCTGCAACAGGCGCAACTCGTGCAGGTCGCCGCCGTTGGCCAGCGCCGCAGTGGCCCGCGCGATCTGCAGCGCGGTCGCAATCCAGAAGCCCTGGCCGATGCCGGAAATCACCGTTTCGCCCGGGTACCAGGGCTCCGTGCTGATCGTGCGCTTGTACGCGCGCGAAGGCACCACGCCGGCGTTCTCGCCGAGCAGGTCGATGCCGGTCTTCTCGCCGAACCCGTAGCGGTGCATGTACTCGGCAAGCCGGTCGATGCCCATGTCCAGAGCCAACCGGTAGTAATAGGTGTTGACCGAGCGGGCAATGGAGTCGCGCAGGTCGCTCCAGCCATGCCCGCCCCGGGCGGCGTCGCGGTAGCCGCGGGCCTGCCCGGGAATGCGGAACTCGCCCGTCGAGAGCACCCGGTCGGACGGCGTGCGCAAGCCACTGTCGACCCCCGCCAACGCCATCAGGGGCTTGACGGTCGAGCCCGGCGGTCCGCCGCCCAGCACATTGCGGTTGAACAGCGGGCGCGACGGATTGGTGGTGAGGCGGTTGTAATCGGCGTGCGAGATCCCGTTGACGAACAGGTTGGTGTCATACGACGGCAGGCTGACCATCGCCAGCACCTGGCCGGTCCGGGTGTCCACGGCCACGGCCGAGCCGTCGGCGTCGCCGAACGCCGCCACCATCGCCCGTTGCAGGTCCAGATCCACCGACAACTGCAGGTCCGCGCCGGGCACCGCCGGTACGCGGCCCACAATCCGCATCGGTCGGCCGTCAACGTTGGTCTCCACCTTCTCGTAGCCGACCTTGCCGCGCAGCGCGGTCTCGTAGGACCGCTCCAGCCCGGTCTTGCCGGTATGGCTGAACGCGCTGCCGGCGTCGCCCATCGCCTTGACGTCGTCCACGTCGATCCGGCCCACGTAACCGATAACGTGGGCAAACAGTTCTCCGTGCAGGTAGCGCCGCTGCAGGTAGGACACCACCTCCACCCCGGGATACTTCCAGCGATCCACCGCCAGTCGCGCCAGCTCCTCCGGCTTGACCCGCATCTTCAGGATGATCGGCTGGTAGCCGCGGGTAACCTTGCGGGCGGCCAGGAACTCGTCGATCTCCTGCTGCGACAGGTCCATCATCGCGGCCAGACCCGGCAGCCAGTCCTCCGGATCGCCCGCCTCGCGCGGGGTGACTTCCAGTCGGAAGGCAGGAATATTGTCGGCCAGGATGCGGCCTTTGCGGTCATAGATCAGACCCCGGCCGGGCACCACCGGGCGCAGCTTGATCCGGTTCTGCTCGGCGCGGGTGGCGTACTCGTCGTGCTGCCAGACCTGCAGACGGAAATAGCCCAGCGCCAGTCCACCCAGTGCCAGGCTCACCCCGATGAAGGCGATGATGATGCGCACGCGGAACTGGCGCACTTCGGCCACCGCGTCCTTGAGCACGCGCCGCGGGCGGCGCCGGAGGGGTCGCATCCTCAGCTCCTGCGCCAACTGCCCAGACGCACCGCGTCGAGCAGCAGGAACACCGGCGGCCACAGGGCCATGCCGGTCAGTGGCGCCAGCCAGAACATCGACGGCAGGGTCGGTATGCCCAGCCCGACATGGATCGCGGCCACCACGATGCGGTCATTCAGCAGCAGCCCGCCGATCGCCAGGGCCTGCTGCCACAACAGGAAAAACCGCAGCCGCGCGCGGAAGCGCTGCAGGATGAAGGCGAGCACCACCAGTCGCAGCGCCTGTTCGCCAAGCAGGCTGCCGTAGGCGATATCGGCCAGCAGCCCGACCACGAAGGCGAGGCCCAGGCTCCGGCGTTCCGGATCCTCGATCACCCAGTAGGCGACCACCAGCGCCACCCAGTAGGGGCGCAGCGGTTGCAGGGCCGCTGGCAGCGGCAGCAAGCCCAGCAGCAGGCCCACGAAGACGCTGGCCGGCAGCAGCCAGGTCGGATTGCGTCGGCTCACCGCGTCACCTCGACCGGCATTGGCGCAGTGCCGGGAGGAGTGGCCGGCGGAGTACCGGCCGGCGCCGCCGGTGGATCGCCGGCAGGGGTGGCAGCAGCATCTCCGGCCGCCGGACCGCCCCGCAGCAGCAGCACATCGCGACCACGATCCAGCTGCGCCGCCGGCGCCACTTCGCCGATCAGGAAAGCGCGGCTGTCGTCGGGCTCCAGCGACACGATGGTCCCGACCGGGAAGCCCGCCACGAAGCGGCCGCCGAGACCCGAGGTGAGCAGGCGGTCGCCTGCCTTGACGTCACTGGACAGCGGGATGCTTGGCAGGCGCAGGACATCGCTGCGCCCCTCGCCGTAGGCCACCAGGCGGACGCCGTTGCGCTCGATGACCACCGGCACCGCGTGCGCGGCGTCGGTGACCAGCAACACGGTGGACAGCGCGGGTTGCACGTCGATGATCTGGCCCAGCAGGCCGCCGGCATCAATCACGCTCTGGCCCAGGTGGACCCCCTCGTTGCCGCCGGCGCCCAGCACCAGACGCTGCCGGGTCGGGTCCAGATCGATATCGAGGATCGGTGCCAACTGCACGTCCAGCTGCAGGCTGTCGGCAGCGTCAAGCAGACCCCGCAGCCGCGCATTGTCCGCGGCCAGCGTCTGCACGCGGGCCATGCGCGCATTGTCGATCAGCAGCGCATTGCGCAGCCGGCGATTGTCCTGGGCAAGCTGGCGCAGGGTGCCCGCGTCGTCGTACAGCCGGGTCACCGCCCGCCCCGGCCACCCGGCGGCGATCCACAACGGTTGCACCAGCATGGTCGCGTGGCCGCGCGCCTGCGACAGCCAGCCGCCGCGATGGTCCAGCACGATCAACACCACGGCCAGCGCCAGATAGGCCGACAACCACAGCGTGGCAGCGACATCACCGGGACGGCTGGGAGTGGCGGGACTGGCGTAGGAGCGCACTGGGACGGGCACCGGAGGGTCGGGCGAAGCGGGGTGTCATGGTCGCACAGGCCGCCGCCGGCCCGCCCCACGCCGCGGCGCCGTCAGGTGCCGCTGCGGGCGTCCTATTCGGGTGCGAAGAACTCGTTGCCGTGCATGTCAAGAAGGTCCAGCGCGCGACCGCCACCGCGGGCGACGCAGGTCAAGGGATCCTCGGCCACCTGCACGTGCACGCCGGTCTCCTCGCTCACCAACCGGTCGAAATCCTTGAGCAGGGCGCCGCCACCGGTGAGCACGATGCCGCGCTCGGCGACGTCGGCACCCAGCTCGGGCGGGGTCTGCTCCAGGGCCAGCTTGATCGCGGTCACGATTCCGGCCAGCGGCTCGCGCAACGCGTCCAGCACTTCGTTGGCAGTGATGGTGATCATCTTGGGCACACCCTCGGCGAGGTTGCGGCCGGTGATCTCCATGCTGGTGTTGTCTTCCTGCTGGTAGGCGCAGCCCAGCGTTTCCTTGACCCGCTCGGCAGTCGCCTCACCGATCAGGGTGCCGTAGGTGCGACGCACATAGGCGATGATCGCCTCGTCGAAACGGTCACCGCCGATGCGCACCGAGGCGGCATAGACGATGCCGTTGAGGGCGATCACCGCGACTTCGGTCGTGCCACCGCCGATGTCCACCACCATCGATCCGCGCGCCTCGGCCACCGGCATGCCGGCACCGATCGCCGCGGCCATCGGCTCCTCGATCAGAAACACCTCGCGGGCACCGGCCTCCTCGGCCGATTCCTTGATCGCGCGACGCTCGACCTGGGTCGACCCGCAGGGCACGCATACCAGCACCCGCGGGCTCGGCCGCAGGAAGCGCGACTTGTGTGCCTTGCGGATGAAATGCTTGAGCATTTCCTCGGTGTAGGTGAAATCGGCGATCACGCCGTCCTTCATCGGACGGATCGTGGTGATGTGGCCTGGGGTGCGGCCCAGCATCTGCTTGGCTTCCATACCGACCGCGGCGACCGTGCGATTGCCGCCCACGACACGGTCCTGGCGCACCGCGACAACCGATGGCTCGTTGAGGACGATTCCCTGTCCGCGCACGTAGATCAACGTATTGGCCGTGCCCAGATCAATGGACAGGTCGTTGGAAAACATGCCGCGAAACTTCTTGAACATCGTCGATTGGGCCGTGAATGGGTTGCCGGGAGCGGTCGGCTAGACTAGCAACGCCCCCCTTGCCGGGCAAGGAAAACCGCCGCTGACGGACAATTCAGGGCAGTTTGGGTCGCCCCGCCCGTGGGTGGCGCACCCGGTCCTGCGCCGTCCCCGGCAAAATGAACAGCGGCCGGGCGCCTGCCAGACGGATCGCGTCCGACTGGCCCCGGCAACGGCCAGCGGATATTCTAGTGCGCGCGCGCCGTCCGGCGCCCTGCGCACGCCCACCCCATCTTCCGTCCCAACCCTGTCCCTGCCGGGATCACGACGGCAGGGCTTCCCGGAGTGCGATTACATGTCTGCCTTGATCTGCGGCTCGCTGGCCTACGACACCATCATGGTGTTCCCGGACCAGTTCAAGAACCACATTCTGCCGGACAAGGTGCACATCCTGAACGTCTCGTTTCTGGTCCCGCGGATGCGCCGCGAATTTGGCGGCTGCGCGGGCAACATTGCCTACAACCTCAAACTGCTGGGCGGCGACCCGATCCCGATGGCGACGGTCGGCCAGGACTTCGGTCCCTACCGCGAGTGGTTCGAGCAGCAGCAGATCCGCCTGGACCACGTCAAGGTCATCGATGAGCTGTTCACCCCGCAGGCGTTCATCACCACCGACCACGACAACAACCAGATCACCGCCTTTCACCCCGGCGCGATGATGCGGTCCTACGAGAACCACGTGCGCGACGTGCCCGGTGTGAGCATCGGCATCGTCAGCCCGGACGGATACGAGGGCATGATCCAGAACGCCAACGAGTTCGCCGAGGCGGGCATCCCGTTTATTTTCGACCCCGGCCAGGCCATGCCGCTGTTCAACGGCGAGGAGCTGCGCGCCTTCATCGAGCAGGCCGACTACGTCACTGTGAATGACTACGAATCGAGCCTGTTGCAGGAGCGTACCGGCTGGAGCGAGGCGGACATCGCCGGCAAGGTGAAGGCCTACATTGCCACCCGCGGGCCGAAGGGCGCGGTCATCCACGCCGATGGCGAGGTGATCGACGTGCCGCCCGCCCACGAGAGCCGCATCACCGACCCGACCGGTTGCGGCGACGCGTTCCGTGCCGGCCTGATCTTCGGCATCCAGAAGGGCTACGACTGGCCGACCATCGGCCGCATCGGCAACCTGATGGGCGCCCTGAAGGTCGAGCACCCAGGCACCCAGAACCAGCGCTTCGATTACGACGAGTTCGCCGAGCAGTTTGTGCAGCAGTTCGGCTACGCGCTCTGATTCAAGTGTCCGTCCCCGCGGGCCGCGCGGGCCGGGCCACGGCAGTCACACGGGTCAGTTCCAGCCCGGCAGGCGGTCCGGATCCAGGCCACCGGTCTCAAAGGTCGCGGTGCGGGTGCCGCCGGCCTTGACCGGGAACTCGATGCTGAGCACCTCCGAGTCGTTGGCGAGTTTCCACAGCGTCTTGTAGTCCTCGACGAACATCGCGATGGCTTCGTCGGTCTTGGGCCGGCTGCCGGCCATCGTGCGGGGCTTGGCGTCGTCCGCTACGACCTTGAGCTTGCAGCCCTTGTAGCAGTCGAAGTCGCCGGCCTCCAGCACCAGGTAGCTGCTGCGGCCCCAGTCCGGGTGATCGCGGAAGATCAGCCGTACCGGCCGCACGCCGGTGCCGTCGGTGTCGACGTTCTCGCGCGCGTAGATGGCCGCCGACAGTTGCTCTTTGTTGCCCACCGGCTGGGTCTGGTACGCCCACAAGGCCGCGAGCCGCTTCGCGTGCCGTATTTCCTCCGACTTGGTGCCGGCCTCGGCGTGGTGCGCCGCGATGCGCGCGGCCGCCTTGCTGTCCGGATAATCGGCGAGCAGCACGTCGCCGTGTGCCTTGGCCATGTCCCACTTGCCCGCATCGAAATAGGTGTTGAACTCGGCTTCCTTCGCCTCCGCCTTGGCTTCCAGCGCAGCCGCCTGCTCGGCGCGCGCTACCTCCGGATCGGGCGCAGGCTGGCATCCGACCAGTCCCAGGCCAAGTGCCAGCGCGAGGATCAGTGGCAATGGGCGGGCAATGCTGCGGGCAGGCGTAGCGGTCATCACGGGTCTCTCCGGGGTTCAGGACTCCAGCCTGCCTGATGTCGGCATGCCGGCACCAGCCCGCTCACACTTCTGTCGGGATGGCGGATATGACGCGACCGCCCGGAGGCGGTCGCGGAACAACGTTTCAAGCACGCGTGAATCAGTCGCGCGGCTTGGGCGCCGTGTCGTCGCCCTTCGCCTTGGCGATCACCGAATCCACCGATCCGGTGGTGATCGGATGGTAGCCGGGACGCGCCTTGGTCAGGATCTGCTCGGCCATGGCCAGACCTTCCGGGGTTTTCACCAGCTCGGCGTAGATCGGCATGATCAGCTTGCGGCGGCCGACGCGGTCCAGGAATTGGGCAATCGCCTCGTTCGCTTCCGGATAGCCGCTGCGAACCGTCAGCGGGTACCAGCGCATAGCGATTTCGCCATTCGGGGTGCCGGTGAACTTGTACGCACCGTCCAGCGCAACCAGCTGCTCGTGCTTCAGCGTCTCCGGCATGCCTTCCAGGAAATGCAGCCACTCCTGGGTGCTCCACTTGGCGGTGACGTCGGTGGCAGGCAGCGTGCCTGCGTCCAGCCACGCCTTGCGCACCGCATCGACCGCGTCGAACTGCGGCGACTTGGTCACCGGCGCGGACTCCGGAATGCCCTGGCCGTAGATCCACTCGTCCAGCTCGGCCTCGGTGACCTTGCCCGGGTGCTTGGCAAGCAGGTTGTCCTTGGCGTACTGGATGAAGGTCGTGGTCGGAATCGACTGAAACGCGAAGTGGTCGAAGTAGCCGCGCAGGAAGGGATCAAACGCCTCGCGACCGAAGCGGTGCTCCAGGAACATCATGAACCAGGCGCCCTTGTCGTACGCCACCTCGGTCAGGGTGTCGCCGGCCTTGACGTGGATGTCGGGACGGATCGCCAGCGACTGCGCCTGCGGCGCCATGTCACCGATGGTCTTGCGCAGCTCGTTCTGGGCGATCGCCGCCTCCATGTTGGCGAAGTCCTTGCCGTACAGCGACTCGATGATGCGGTTCTCGACGTAGCTGGTGATGCCCTCGTTCATCCACTGGTCTTTCGGGCTGGAGAAGGTCACCAGGTTGCCGGCCCAGCTGTGCGCCAGCTCGTGCGCGATCAGCGAGACCAGCGACTTGTCGCCAACGATCACGGTCGGGGTGGCGAAGGTCAGGCGCGGGTTCTCCATGCCGCCGTACGGGAAGGACGGCGGCAGCACGAGGATGTCGTAGCGGCCCCAGCGGTACGGGCCGTACATGGCCTCGGTGTCGACGATCATCTTCTCGGTATCGGCGAACTCGGCGGTGGCCTTCTCGACCATGGCCGGCTCGGCCCAGACGCCGCTGCGGTCGGAGATCGCCTTGAACGTCAGGTCGCCGGCGGCGATGGCCAGCAGGTAGGAGGGAATCGCCTGCGGCATCGCGAAGGTGTAGTCGCCGTCACGCTCGGCCTTGGGATCGTTGTCGGCGCTCATCAGCACCATCACGTCCTTGGGGCTGGTCACGTGCGCGGTGTAGGTGAAGCGCACCCGCGGGGTGTCCTGCAGCGGCACCCAGGAGCGGGCGTGGATCTGCTGCGACTGGCTGAACATGAAGGGCTGCTTGCCGCCTTCGGTCATCTCCGGGGTCAGCCACTGCAGGCCTGACGCCTCCGGGGAGGTGCGGTAGGTGACGCGGATGCGCTCGGCGCGCTCGGGCGCCTCGATGGTCAGCTTGCTGCCCAACTGCGCGTCGGCCGCGGCCAGCTCGTGCTTGAGGTCGATCCACTTGCCGTCGCTGCGCTCGCCGACGACCTTCTCGATCGTCAGGTCGCGCGTGTCGAGCACCAGGTGGGTCGCTTCCGGATCGACCCAGTCCAGGTCGTAGGTGGCACTGCCGCTGATCTGCTTGGTGTCGAAGTCGACGTCCAGCGCCAGCGCGAGGTCCTTGATGCGGACCTTGTCGGGCTCGGCGTAGGACAGCGAATCGTATTCGGCCGGCGGCGCGGTCACCGCGCTGTCCGTATCGGGTTTGGCGGCAGTGTCCGCCGTGGGCGCGTTGTCACGCGAACAGCCGCCCAGAACGACGGCGGCGGCAAAACAGAGGGTCAGGATCGAGGAACGCATTGGCGGGCCCAGGGTTGCAGGTCAATCGCCGAGTGTAGCCGCGCCCGGCGGGGGCGCGAAGTGCCGTCCGTCCTAGATCTTGTAGCCGGTGTGGATGGCGACGATGCCCGCGGACATGTTGCGGTAATGGCAGCGGGCGAACCCGGCGCCTTCCATCATCGCCTTGAGCGCGTCCTGCGGCGGATGCTTGCGGATGCTCTCGGCCAGGTACTGGTAGCTGTCCGCATCGTTGGCGAACAGCTTGCCCAGCCGCGGCAGAATCTTGAACGAATGGAAATCGTAGATCGGCTTGAACCACTCCGGCTTGACCTCGGAGAACTCCAGCACGCGTGCCTGGCCGCCGACCTTCAGCACGCGGTGCATCTCGGCCAGCGCGGCGTCCTTGTCGGTCACGTTGCGCAGGCCGAAGGCGATCGTCACCAGATCGAACGTGCCGTCCGGGAACGGCAGCTTCTCGGCATTCATCTGCACGTAGTCGAAGCCGCTGACCTTGCCCTTGTCGGTCATGCGGTCACGGCCGACGCGCAGCATCGCGCCGTTGATGTCGCCCAGCACGATCGACCCGGCATCGCCGACGCGGTTCTTCAGCAGCAGCGCGATATCGCCGGTGCCGCCAGCCAGATCGAGCACCCGGTCGCCGTGCTTGACCTGCGCGGTGGCGACAAAAAAGCGCTTCCAGACCCGGTGGATACCCATCGACATCAGGTCGTTCATCAGGTCGTAGCTGCTGGCGACCGAGGAGAACACCTCACCGACCAGCTTCTGCTTGTCCCCGGTGGGCACATCGCGGAAACCGAAATGGGTGGTGTCGGGACGGTGCGCGTCTGCGGATGTGGTGGCAGGCGATGACTCGGGCACCGGCGAGGCGTTCGGGTTCGGATCGTTCATGGGCTAATTATCGCACCGCCCCGCGGGCCTTGCGCTCACGCGCTCGACATCGCCAGCCTGGGCGGTGAGGATCGACCGTATCACCCGAAGGTTGAACCCGATGATCGCGACCCCTGACTACCCCGCCTTGCTCGCCACCGCCGTCGCCGAAGCCCGCCAAGGCTTGGCCGAGGGCGGCATCCCGATTGGCGCCGCGCTGTACCACGCCGATGGGCGCCTGCTGGGCTGCGGCCACAATCGCCGCGTGCAGGAGGGCGACCCATCCAGCCATGGCGAGACCGATGCCTTCCGCAACGCGGGCCGCCAACGCAGCTACCGCGACACCATCATGGTCACCACGCTGGCCCCGTGCTGGTACTGCAGCGGCCTGATCCGCCAATTCAACATCGGCACGGTGGTGGTCGGCGAGTCGGAAACCTTCCGCGGCGGCATCGACTGGTTGCGGGAGAATGGTACGACCGTGATTGATCTCGCGGATGCAGAGTGCATCGAGATGATGCAGGGGTATATCGCGGCGAATCCGGAAGTTTGGAATGAGGATATTGGGGAGAACTGATTGGATATTCGCTGATCGCTCAAGCCGGGAGCAGTTCACGACTGGTGAACTTGGTTTTGGGGTACGCAGTCCAAGGTAATCCTGCGCAGGTTAGCTGACCCCATGAGTGGAATTTTCTCGTACGCTTTCCCGAGGAAGTTCCAATGAAGAAGTCACGCTTCACAGACAGCCAGGTCATCGCCCTGCTCAAGCAGGCCCAAGCCGGCACACCGGTTCCGGAGCTGTGCCGCGAG
>JBDSPO010000010.1:0-2886 GCA_039930265.1 Lysobacter sp.
CCGGCGCAGGATCCCTGCTCGCCTTGCTGTTGCTGCTGGTGCTGTCCGCGCGGGAGCGCTCGCGGCGGGTGTTCAACCGGCGCGCGCGGATGGCGGCGGTCGCCGAGAGTTCGCACGACGCCATCATTGCCACTGACGCCGACGGCCGGGTGACCGATTGGAACGCCGCTGCAACGCAGTTGTTCGGCTATCTCCCCGAGCAGGCGCGCGGCGCCGCCCTGGTCGAGCTGATCCTGCCCTTCGAGCGACTTCGCGAGGACGCGCGCGCTCTGGCTTCGGCGATGTCGGGCGAACCGGTGGTCGCGTTGGAAACGGTTCGGCGGCATCAGGATGGCCACCTGATCGAGGTCGAACTCTCGACGGCACCGATCCGGCGCCCGCGAGGCGGCGTCGCAGGGGTGGCGATGACGATCCGCGATATCCGGGAGCGCAATCGCATCGCCCGCGAAGTGCGCGAACTGAACACCAATCTCGAGCGCCAGGTGCAGGTCCGCACCGCGCAGCTGGAGGAGTCATCAGCGCTCAGCCAGGCGGTGCTGGCCAATGCGGGCTACGGCATGATCGCCACCGACCCCGGTGGCACCATCACCCTGTTCAATCCGGCTGCCGAGCAGATGCTCGGCGTCGCGGCGAAAGACGCGCTGGGTACCAGCGTGGAGCGTTTCCATGACCCGCACGAACTGGCGTTGCGGGCAATGCAGACCGAGGCCGAGCTGGGGCGTCCGATCACACCCGGCTTCCAGGCGCTGATCGCGAGGGTCGACGAAACGGCAGCGGTAGGCGAATGGACGTACGTGGCGGCCAATGGTCGACAGATCCCGGTCCTGCTCACCGTCAGCGAAATGCGCCGCGACGACGGCGGCCTGCTCGGCTACCTCGGCATTGCCGTTGACCTGACCGTGCGCAAATCCCGCGAGGCGGCGTTGAAGCTCAGCGAGAACAAGCTGCGCGGATTGTTCGAACTCTCGCCGCTGGGGATCGTGATGACCGACCGCAGCGGCAGGTTCGTCGAGTTCAATCCGGCCTTCCAGAAGCTGGTGGGCTACTCGGGCGCCGAACTGCGCGGTATGACGCGGATGTCGCTGACACCCCCCGAATATGAGCGCAGCGAGCGCGACGCCGTGGCCACGCTGGAGCGTACCGGCAGCTACGGGCCCTACGAGAAGCACTACATCCGCAAGGATGGTCTGCACATCCCCGTGCGACTCAACGGCACGGTGCTGAAGATCGACGACGAGCGCTATCTGTGGTCGATCGTGGAGGACATCACGATCCAGCGCAGTGCCGAGGCTGCCATGCTCAGCGCCGTCAGCCAGGCGGAGGCCACCAGTCGCGCCAAGAGCGATTTCCTGGCCAACATGAGCCACGAAATCCGCACGCCCATGCACGCGATCCTGGGCATGCTCAAGCTGCTCCAACGGACAACGCTGGACGCCCGTCAGCGCGACTATGCCGGCAAGACCGAACAGGCCGCGAGCACCCTGTTGGCGATCCTCAACGACATTCTCGACTTCTCCAAGATCGAGGCCGGACACCAGTTGCTGGAGCTGCAGGAGTTCGCGCTGGATCCGCTGTTGCGCAACCTGGCGACGATCCTCGGCACCACCGTCGGCGACAAGGACATGGAGATCGTCTACGACCTGGATCCCGCGATTCCGCCGCGGCTGCTGGGCGATTCACTCCGCCTGCAGCAGGTACTGATCAATCTTGCCGGCAACGCGGTCAAGTTCACCCATTACGGCGAGGTGGTGGTCAGCGTCCGGGTGGACTCGCGCGCGCAGGAGCAGGTGAGTCTCCGCTTTGAGGTCCGCGATACCGGCATCGGCATCGCCGAGGACAAGCTGGAAAGCATCTTTGATGGTTTCACCCAGGCCGAGGCCTCCACCACTCGCCGGTTCGGAGGCACGGGACTGGGCCTGACCATCAGCCGCGAACTGGTACGTCTGATGGGTGGCGAGCTGCGGGTGGAAAGCGAGCGCGGCATGGGCAGCCGGTTCCACTTCACCGCGCCCTTCCAGATGGTCGCCGGCGCCGACAGCGAGGCCGACCTTCCCTACGCTGCCGCCAAGACCGTTCTGAAAGGGCTGCGCGCGTTGGTGGTTGACGACAACGCCAGCGCACGTGAATCGATCCGGGAGATGCTGACGTCGCTCGACTGGCGGGTTGACGTGGCTGCCAGTGGCCTGGAGGGCATCGAGTGTATCGACGCGGCGCGTGCCGAGGGGCAGCCGTATGGCGTGGTGTTCATCGATTGGCGGATGCCGGACATGGACGGCTGGGAGGCCAGCCAACGGATCCGCGCCGGCGGCGGCGTGGCCGCCGAGCCGTTGATCGTGATGGTGACCGCGCATGGCCGCGAGCTGTTGAGCGAGCGCACAGCGTTGGAGACCTCGGTGCTGGACGGGCTGCTGATGAAGCCGGTGACAGTGTCGATGCTGCTGGACGCGGTGACCGGTGTGCATGCGCCGGATCGGTACGCGGCGGCGGATCCAATCCTGGCCCCTGTCCGCCGTCTGGACGGCATGCGCATCCTGGTGGTGGAGGACAACCCGGCCAATCAGCAGGTCGCCGAAGAACTGCTGGCGGCGGAGGGTGCGGAAGTCTCGATCGCCAGCGGCGGCGCCCTCGCGCTGCAGTGGCTGGCCGGGGAGCCGACGCGCTACGACGTCATTCTCATGGACATCCAGATGCCCGAGATGGACGGGTATACCGCGACCCGCCGGATCCGGGCCATGACGGGCTTCGGAGTGCTGCCGATTATCGCGATGACCGCCAACGTGCAAGCGAGCGATCGCGAGGCGAGTCTGGCTTCCGGCATGAACGACCACGTCGGCAAGCCTTTTGATCTGGACGATCTGGTCGCGCGCCTGGTGCACTGGACCGGCA
>JBDSPO010000011.1:0-15615 GCA_039930265.1 Lysobacter sp.
CACGCCTGTTGCCTGCCCGTATCAGATCGCCGCAGGCACCAGTACCAGCGCGAGCAGCAGAACCGTTTCCGTCACCTCGGTGCTGGCGCCGAGGCAATCACCCGAGACGCCGCCCAGGCGGCGTCGCCAATAGACGGTGATCAGCAGCGTCAGCGGCAGCGCCAGCAGCAGCACGGGCGCCAGCCACAGGCTGAGCGCGCCCAGTGCCAGTGCCCACCCGCCGATAGCCGCCACGCCCGGCGTCCAGCTGAAACGCTCCGCCATGCCGGGGTGTAGCGAGGGCAGTTGGCGGCTCCACCACAACGTGCCCCAGCGTGCCCAGGCGGGAATCAGCACGATCGCCCAAGGCGGGTGTGCGGTGGCCATCACTTCAGCCAGCAGGACCAGTTTCAACAGCAGCTGCAGGATGATCGCAACGGCGCCGAACACGCCGATATGCGGATCCTTGAGAACCTCCAGGAAGCGCTCAGGACTCCGATGGGCAGCGCCGAGCGCATCGGCAACATCGCCGAGACCGTCGATGTGCAGCGCTCCGGTGACCCAGACCCAGACCAGCAAGGCCAGTACCGCCGCCAGCCACGGTCGCGCGTCCAGGGCGAGCAGCGGCAGCACCAGCAACGCCCCGATGATCAGGCCGACCAGGGGGAAATGGATCGCGCAACGCGGCAGTTCGTCGGGCTGGAAATTGCGCAGCCGCGGGGTCGGGAGGCGGGTCAGGAACTGCACGGCCAGAATGAGTTCGCGCAAACTCATGGTTGCCGGATTTCCAGCAGTTCCCCCCACGGCCGACCGTCATCGCCAAGTTGCAGATGCAGCCGCAGGCGGGTTCCGTAATCGATGCGCAGCGCCCACAGAGCTGCCAGCGGGAAGCCACAGGCCAGCGCCACCGCCATCCGGATCGCGCCGGCATGGCTGACCACCAGCGCCCCGGCCGATGGTTGATCTGCCGCCCTCTGAAGCAGCGCTGTCAGCGCGCCGGCGATCCGGCTCTGGAACATCGACCAGGACTCACCCCCGGGCGCCGGGTGGGCCAGGGGGTCACGGTGGAACGCGGCGAGCGCGACGGGATCAATCGTGTGGGCCGGACGACCGTCCCACTCACCGAAGTCGACCTCGCGCCAGGCATCGTCGATCGCCACCGGCAGCTGGCACGGCGCGGCGAGCGCCAGCGCGGTGTCGCGCGCGCGCAGCAGCGGCGAGGCGATGACCCGCGGCCACTGCAGCCCGGCGCACGCGGCTTCGACCAGCGCGGCAGCTTGCGGCAGCAAAGCGGGGTCGCTGCGGCCGTCCAGGTAGCCGGCGCGACCGGTGTCGGCGTGCCGGATCAGATCCAGGATCATGCGCTGGCGCCGGTGTCCTGCAGCGCAGGGGCGCGATCCGAGACTGCCGCCTGCGCGAACGTGGCCATCCCGTTGTGCAACGCGCAGGCCAGTTGCAGCAGCGGGATCGCCAGTGCGGCGCCACTGCCTTCGCCCAACCGCAATCCCAGCTGCAACAGCGGCTGTGCATCCAGCGCGTGGAGCACATGGGCGTGGCCCTGCTCGGCGGAACGGTGCGAGAACAGCAGCCAGGGGCGCACTGCCGGATTGATCCGCACCGCGGTCAGGGCCGCCACCGACACGATGAAGCCGTCCACCAGTACCGGCGTGCCGTGCTGGGCGGCGGCAAGCATGGCGCCGGTGAGCGCGGCAATCTCCAGCCCACCCACCCGCCGCAACGCCTCCCGTGCCGGCAGTTCCGCCTTCGCGATCCGTGGACGGTGGCGGGTGAGCGCCTGCTCGACCACCATCCGCTTGTGCGCGAGTGCGGGGGCGTCCAAGCCGGTGCCCGACCCGACCAGGTCGACGCAGGGAAAATCGTCCAGCGCGCAGGCCAGCGCACTGGCGGCGGTCGTATTGCCGATGCCCATCTCGCCCAGAACCAGCACGTCGATCCCGCCGTCGCTGGCAGCGGCGAAGGCGCGCCGCCCGGCCGACAGGGCGTGCGCCACCTCGGCCTCGCTCATCGCAGCTGCGGTACTGAAGTCCGCGGTTCCCGGGCACGGCTTGTCCACCTGGACCCCGGGGATTTCAACGGTCGCGCGGGTCCCCACGTCAATCACCCGCAGGGTCTGGCCCAGCGCCTTGGCGAGCACCGAGATCGCTGCGCCGCCGTTGGCGAAATTGTGCAGCATCTGCACCGTCACTTCCGCCGGGTAGGCGGAAATGCCCTGGGCGGTGACGCCGTGGTCACCGGCGAAGACCAGAATCGGAACGCGCACCGCCTGCGGCCGGTCGCACGACTGCATGGCGGCCAGTTCGCAGACCAGTGACTCCAGGTGTCCCAACGAGCCTGCCGGCTTGGTCAGCGTCCGCTGGCGCTCGAGCGCGCGGTGCCGATGCAGGGCAGAGGGCTCCGCGCATGCCTGGCGCAGCCAATCGCCACCTGTCTCACCGATCATCTGCGTGCCCATCGATTCAATCCACCATTCTAGCGGCAGGCAGTGAGGTGTCTCGACATCCGCGCGCGCTCCGGCGGCGGGAATGACGTAGAATCCGCACGCTTTCAGGTGACCCGCGGACACTCCCGTCCCAGGGTTGAAACGGGAAGCCGGTGACATTCCGGCGCTGCCCCCGCAACGGTAAGCGAGACAAGTCGAAGCACGTCGCCACTGTGCCATGCATGGGAAGGCGCTTCGACGGCACCGGCTGGTCCGGCGCACTCGCAAGCCCGGAGACCGGCCTGAGGGACGACTGGTTGCGACGCGGCGGGCGTGGCGGCGGCATGCCGTCGCTCGCTTGGCATTTCGCAGCCCCACTACCGCGTCCAACATCCTTTTCCGCCTGCGCGGGCGTGCGTGGGTTTCAGGAGTGTTGACGACAATGTTGCAGATTCGAACCCTTTCCCTGGCTGTCGCGCTGGCGCTTCCGGCCGCCGCATTCGCCCAGAGTGCGTCCTCGGCCACTGATCTGGATCAGGTGGTGGTCACCGCCACCCGCACCCCGGTGGCGCTGGCCGACGTCATCGCGCCGACCCAGGTCATCAACCGCGAGGCCATCGCGCGCAGCCAGGCCAGCTCGCTGCAGGAACTGCTGCGCGGGCGCGCGGGCATCAACCTGACCAACGCAGGCGGACCCGGCAAGCAGACCTCGCTGTTCCTGCGCGGCACCAACTCCAGCCATACGCTGGTGCTGATCGATGGCGTGCGGGTGAACTCCGCGGACTTTGCGGCGGCAGCGCTGCAGGACCTGCCGGTCGATCAGATCGACCGCATCGAGATCGTACGGGGGCCCAGTTCGAGCCTGTACGGCTCGGAGGCGATCGGCGGAGTGATCCAGATTTTCACCCGGCGCGATCAGGGCGGATTCGCTCCCCGCCTGCACGCCGGTGCAGGCAGCAACGGACTGCTGGAAGGCGGCCTTGGCTTCGGCGGTGCCGGCAAACGCGGCTGGTTCGGGACCGATTTCGGCTACCAGCGTACCGACGGCATCAACGCCTGCCGCGGTTCGGCGACCTTGTTCAAGGGCTGCTACGCCGACGAACCCGATCGTGACGGCTACCGCAACCGCTCCTTGAACCTTCGCGGTGGCTACACGCTCGCGGACACGCTGAGCGTGGAAGGCAGCCTGCTGCGATCGGAGGGCGAAAACGAGTACGACGGTTTCTACAACTACTCCGAGACTGTGCAGCAGGTGTTCAGCGGCAAACTGCGCTATGCGCCCACCGCGCGCGTGGCGGTCACCTTGAACGTCGGCCGCAGTGACAACGAGGCCGACAACTACAGTGGCGGCGTATACGCGAGCACCAGCAACACCCACCGTGATGTCGCCTCCGTCCAGGGTGACTTCGGCGTGGCCACCGGGCAACTGATCAGTGCCGGCCTGGACTGGTATCAGGACCATCTCGACAGCAGTACCGCCTACGCCGTCGACAGCCGCGAGAATGGCGCGGTATTCCTCCAGTACCAGGGGCAATTTGGCGCCCACCAGTTGCAGGCCGGCGTGCGCAATGACGACAACGACCAGTTCGGAAACCACACCACCGGTTCGCTGGGGTGGGGGATGGATGTGGGCGCCGGTCTGCGTTTGACCGCCAATTACGGCACCGCCTTCAAGGCCCCGACCTTCAGCGATCTCTACGATCCGTGGAGCGGGGTGCCGGGCCTCAAGCCGGAGCAGTCGCGCAGCCTCAACCTCGGCCTCGGACAGTCCAAGGAGCAGTGGAATTGGGCGCTCGATGTGTTCGAGACCCGCATCGACGACCTGATCACCTACGACTCCACCACCTTCATGATGGCGCAGGTCGAAGAGGCGACGATCCGGGGTGCAGAATTCACCGTTGCCGCGACGCTCGCCGGCTGGGACCTGTCCAGCCAGCTCAGCCACGTGGACCCTCGCAACCGCACGCAGGGCAGCCAGTACGACAATCTGCTGGCGCGTCGGGCACGCAACACCGGGCGGATCGACCTGGATCGCAGCATCGGCGATTTCCGCGTCGGCACCACCCTCAACGCCGCCGGCGCGCGCTACGACGATGCCGCCAACAACGTGCGTGTGGGTGGCTACAGCACCGTGGACCTGCGGGTGGAGTACGCGCTCAGCCCCGCGTGGATCCTCCAGGCAAGGGCGACCAACCTGTTTGACCGCGACTACGAGACCGTCGCCTGGTACAACCAGCCCGGTCGCGAGTACGGCTTGCGGGTGAAGTACCAGCCGGCGCGCTGAGCCTTCCAGGCTCCTGCCTGCAAAACAGCAACGCCCCGCTAGCGGGGCGTTGTTATTTGGATCGTGGACGGATCGCCGCGATCATTCCACGTCGTATTCTTCCGGCCGCGGCGCGACCGTATCGGCGGTCAGCACCGTGGTGGTGACCGGTCCGGCGGGCGGCTTGTTGCGCGGCGGCGGCAAGCCGTCTATGGCAGCTTCCGCAGCCGCCACCAGTTCATTGCGTCGCAACTGCGGAACGTCCTGCCAATGGCAGTCCTGCAGGGCGCCTTCAATGGAATACAGCAGGTTGAGCGTGGGCCGGAAACCGGCGCGTTTGACCCGCATGAAGGCCTCCACCGGCCCGACCTCGGCCAGCTCCGCGCGACTGCGCAAGCCGACCTGGCGCAGCCAGGCGGTGGACTTGGGACCGATGTTGCGCAGCTTCTCGTTCATGCCAGCGATTCCACGAAAATCCCCGCCAGCGTCTCCAGTCCAAATTGGTCATCCGCATCGAAGCGGTCCAGCTCCGGGCTGTCGATGTCGAAGACACCGATCAATTCGCCATCGCGCACCAGTGGCACCACGACTTCCGAACGCGACGCAGAATCACAGGCGATGTGGCCGGGGAAGGCATCCACGTCGGCGACCCGCTGGGTTTGCCTGCTGGAAGCCGCCGCGCCGCAGACGCCCTTGTGCAGCGGGATGCGGACACAGGCCGGCAGACCCTGAAAGGGGCCGACCACCAGCTCGTTGCCGTCGTAGAAATAGAAGCCGACCCAGTTCAGCGCGGGCAGCGCGTGGTAGACCAGCGCAGACAGGTTGGCGGCGTTGGCGATCCGATCGCGCTCCCCGGACAGCAGCGCGCGCGCCTGGGACGCCAGCTCGGCGTATTGCTCCGGCTTGCTGCCGGAAAGCGTGGTAGCAGTGAACATGGGTTCCAGTCTAGCAGCGCCCCGCCCACCCGTTCAGGCACCACGGTAACGCGCGCACAAAAAAACCCGGGAACCTGCGCTCCCGGGTTTCGTACGTAAGCTTGCTCGTGCAGCGGTATTACTTCGCCTTGGAAGCCTTGGTCGCCTGCTGTGCGAAGGACTGGGCCTTCTCGCTGACGGCCTTGGCAACCTGCTCGGAGCTTGCCTGGGCGGACTTGGCGGCCGACTCGAGCTGGGTCTTGGCAATGTCGGCGATCTGCTCGTTGGCCTTGCTGGTGCGGCCCATCACTTCCTGGCCGACCGCGACGCCGCGCTCGATGTTCTCACGCGCGACCTGAAGGCCCTTGGGCCAGACGGTCTTCAGCGAATCGGCATCGCGCACTTCGGCGGCTTCGCCGATGAAGGCGAAGGTCGCATTGGCGCGATCCTGGATCGCAGCCAGCTGCAGACTGAAGAGGGCTTCGGTGTTTTCGATGGCCAGACGGTTCACCTGCGCGGCGGCATCGGCGAACTGACGGGCGGCGGCGGTGAACTGCTCATTGAATTGGCTGTACATGACGGACTCTCCTGCTGTTGTCGACAAGAGATTTGTCGATTTGTGCGGTGCAGCATAACGCCGCCTATGTTGCGTTGCAACATAGCGTTGAGCGGTCGGTTCAGCTTCGGTTTCAGCGCGGCTGCAACCGCCGGCGGCAAAGCGGATCAGCCGCGGTAACGGCACCCCGACGTGCAGGTCTCATGCACCACGACTTCGCTCAGCAGCGGCAACGCCGGCTTGAGGCGCTCCCAGATCCACAGCGCGAGGCGCTCGCTGGTCGGATTTTCCAGCCCAGGCACTTCGTTGAGGTAGTGGTGGTCGAGCTGGTCATACAGCGGCTGGAACGCCTGCTTGATGTCGGAAAAATCCATGATCCAGCCGGTGTGCTCGCCGGGCTCACCTTCCACGTGAATCTCGATGCGGAACGAGTGGCCGTGCAGGCGCGCGCATTTGTGCCCGGCCGGCACGTTGGGCAGGCGGTGGGCCGCTTCCAGGGTAAAGCTCTTGAAGATGTTCATGGTCGCCATTGTATCGGCAAGGCCTGACATCGCCGGGCATAAATCCGGCACTGCGGGAGTGACGCAATTCGTCCCAGGCGCACGGGCATGACACGATGTGCGCACATGGAAACCCTGACCACCGCTTCTCCCGTGATTGATCTGGCCGCGTTGCGTCGCGGCTGTGCCCAATGTTCGCTGCGCCAGCTGTGCCTTCCGGCTGGGATCGGGCCGAGCGAGCTGAAGCAGTTGGACGATATCGTTCGGCGGCGTCGCACCGTCAGCCGCGGCGAGCTGCTGTTCCGCGCTGGCGACCGGTTGGGCGCGGTCTACGTGGCCCGCGACGGCGCCTTCAAGACCGTCAGCACCAGTGAGGAGGGCGATACCCAGGTGGTGGGCTTCCATCTGGCCGGTGAGCTGATCGGCCTGGACGCGCTGGGCGAGGGTGTGCACCGGTGCGATGCGGTCGCGCTGACCTCGGCGAACGTGTGCGAGGTGCCGTTCGAGCAGCTCACCGCCGTGGCTGCCCAGGTGCCGGGATTGCAACAGCAGCTGATGCGGGTGATCGGCCATAGCGTGTCGCGTGACCAGGACCACCTGCAGATGCTGGTGCGGCGGCAGGCCAACGAACGCATCGCGCTGTTTCTGTTGGGACTGTGCGACCGGCTGCGCCATATCGGCGAGTCCGGTACCCAGTTCCGCTTGCCGATGAGCCGGGAAGACATCGCGCACTTTCTCGGTCTGGCGCTGGAAACGGTGAGCCGGGGCTTTACCCGCCTGCAGGACGACGGTGTGATTGCGGTGATGGGGCGCAAGGTGGAAATCGTGGATGTGGTCGAGCTCCAGCGCTTGGGCCACGGTGGCCAGGCCGCCTGTCGCAGCGAGCGCGGCGCGCTCGGCTGACGGCATCGTAGAGACGCCAAGTGGAAGCGTCGGCGCAGCGGTCTGTGGCACGTCACGCGCGTCGCGTCATGTCCCGCGCGGCAGGCAGCCCAAGGCACCGAGCAGGGCATGCATGGCGGGCACCTGCATCAACCACGGGGAGGCCAGCGTCAACAGACCCGCAGCCAGCACCAGCAGGCCGGCTGCCATGCGCCAGCCGCCGCGCTGCAGGCGCTGGCCGAGCCGGGCGCCCGACCAGGTCAGCGAAACCATCAGGGGCAGCGTGCCCAGGCCGAATGCGGCCATGGTCAGGGCACCGTTGCGGGCATCGGCCTGCAACCAGGCTGCAGCCAGCATCGTCGTGCTCAACCCGCACGGCATCCAGCCCCAGAGCATGCCCAGACCCATCCGCTTGGCACTGGTATTGGCCGGCAGCAGACGCCGTTGCAGCGGCCGCAGCCGTGCCCACAATTTGCCGGTGCCGGGACCGGACAGAAAGCCCAGGCGTCCCTTGCGGTCCAGCAGCCGCAAGGCCACCACCACCAGCACCAGACCCACGCCTGCCCGCAGGACCAGTGGCAGCCAGTCGAGTCGCGCCAGATCGAGGATGCCGTGGCCAAATCCTCCGACGATTGCGCCGGCCAGGGTGTAGCCCAGAACGCGGCCGAGGTTTGGCTCGAAGGCGTACTTCCAGCTGGCCCTTGGGCCCATCGCCGAGAAGCCCGTGGCGATGCCCCCGCACATCGCCGCGCAGTGCACCCCGCCCATCAGGCCGGTCAGTACGGCCGCACCCAGCGTGAGCCAGTCCAGTGGCACGGCTAGTCCTGCGGGTCCGGTCGACGGTCGGCTTGGGCGGTCTGCGTTGCGCTTGGGGCAGCAACCGGCAGGTCTGTGCCGGGGCATGCCGGCGTCGCCGCAGCAGGCGCCCTAAGCGTTGCGTCAGGCGCCGCTGATTCGCTCACCGGAGGCTGGCGCGACACGACCGGCAGGTCATGCCGGTCCTCGCGCAGGATGTCCAGCGCCGGGGTGTCCATGTCCTCGAACTGGCCGCGTTTGACCGCCCAGATGAACGCCCACAACGCAACGCCCAGCGCCAGCATGCTGACCGGGATGAGGAACAGCAGGATGTTCATGGACGGACCTCCGTGGCCGACAGGATCGGGCCGGACGCTGCCGGCGGAGACGGGGTGCGGGTCAGGCGCAGCGCATTGACGGTGACAATCAGCGAGGACACCGCCATGCCCAGCGCGGCGATCCATGGAGTAACCATGCCAGCGGCCGCCAGCGGCAGGGCGAGCACGTTGTAGCCGATCGCCCAGGTGATGTTCTGGTGGATGACCCGCCGGGTACGGCGGGCAACGGACAGCGCTTCGGGTATGCGCGACAACGATGTGCCGGTCAGCACCAGATCGGCCGCCCGCTGGGCGAGCGCGGCGCCCTCGCCGATGGCCAGCGAGACGTCCGCGCCGGCGAGGACCGGCGCATCGTTGAGGCCGTCACCGACCATCGCCACGATCCGGCCTTCGGCCTGCAACCCTCGCACGAAGGCGAGCTTGTCCTCGGGGCTCTGACGCGAGTGCGCACCGGGAATTCCCACCTGCGCGGCAAAGCGCTCCACTGCCACGGCCGCATCGCCGCTGGACAGGTGCACCTTCAGCCCGAGTCCTCGCAGCGCGGACACGGCGGCAGCCGCATCGGGCCGCTGCGCCTCGGCCAGCTGGAAACGGGCCACGGCGCGGTCGCCATCGCCCAGCCAGAGCCAGCCGTCATCCGCGGCCTGGGCCGCGAAACCGGCCTGGCCGAGGCGCCACCGCTGGCCGTCGACGACGCCCTCGATCCCCTGCCCGGGCACTGCCCGCACGTCGCGGGCGTTGGGCGCGCCGGCGATCCGCGCAAACGCCGCCGCAATGGGGTGACCGCTGTCGCGCTCCAGTGCTGCGGCGATCCGCAGCACCTGCTCACGATCCAGCTCCGCGCACGGCGCCACCGCGGCAAGCGCGGGCCGGCCATCGCTGAGCGTGCCGGTCTTGTCGAACACGATGTCGGTGGCATCGGCGAGCCGGTCCAGTGCGTTCTCGCGCACGGCCAGGACTCCGAGACGGGCGAGTGCGCCGTGCGCCGCCGCCAATGCCGCGGGCACTGCCAGCGACAGTGCGCAGGGACAGCTGATTACCAGCAGGGCCAGGGTGACCTCGAACGCCCGCGAGGGGTCGTAGGCACGCCAGCCGAAGTACACCGCAACGGTGGCGATCAGCAAGCCGCTGACAAACCAGTGGGCGATACGCTCCGCCGCGCGTGCCAGTGCCGGGCGCTGCGCCTGGGCTTGATCGACCAGCCGGGCGAGCTGCGACAGCCGGGTCGCGCTGCCGGTCTCGCTGACGCGCAACCGCGCCGGGTGCTCGCGGCAGACGGTCCCGGCGTACACCGGGTCGCCGGCGGACTTGCTGACCGGACTGGACTCGCCGGTTAGCAGCGCTTCCTCGAACCGCGCGCGCGCATCCAGCAGCTGGCCGTCAGCAGGAACCACCTCGCCAACCGCCACACAGGCAATGTCGCCGATCACCAGCGCGGCCAAGGCCACGGACTCGCGGCTGCCATCGGCCAGCTCGCGGGTGGCGAACGCCGGGCGGGCCCGGGCAAGGGCGTCGACCTGGGCGCTGGCAATACTGCGCGCCCGCTGTTCCAGCATGCGCGCGATCGAGAGCAGGAACACGAACATCACCGCCGCGTCGTACCAGACGTGCTCGCTGCCGCGAATGGTGCCGACCACGCTGGCGAAATACGCCAGCAGGGTGGATCCGGCGATCAGGGTGTCCATGCCCAGTTGGCGGTGGCGCAGTTCCCGCCAGGCCCCGGCGATGAACGGCCAGCCCGCGTAGAACACCACTGGGGTGGAGGCCAGAAAGGTCAGCCAGCGGAAGAAGTCGCGGGTCGGTACCGGCATCGAGCCGGTGGTGTCCAGGTACAGCGAACCGGCCAGCATCATCGCCTGCATCGACCCCAGACCGGCGATCCCGATGCGGATGAGGTCCCGGTTGCGTTGGCGGCGGTGTTCGCGTTCCCGCGCCTCGCCACTGGCCAGGTAGGGGCGATAGCCGAGCGCGACCAACCTTTGCAACGGCTGGGACAGCGAAGTTTCCGCGGGATTCCAGGCCACCCGGATCCGCCCGGTGACCGCGTTCGCGCCGGCCTCCAGCACCCCCGGCTCGCGCGCCAGTACCCGGTCGATCAGCCACGCACACGCGGCGCAGCGCATGCCGTCGGTGAGCAGGGTGATTTCCCGGCCGCCCGGAATGTCGTGCGCGTGCTCGGCCAGCAGTTCATCGCGGTCCCAGACCGCCAGGTCGACCGGGTCGGTGTCCACGCGGGCGGCGTGCTGGCTGCGCAGTTGGTAGTAGTCGCCCAGATCGGCTTCGCGGATCCATTGCGCGGCCGCGGCGCAGCCATCACAACAGAACCGGCGCGGCGCGCCGTCCAGTTCGACACACGACGGAGAGGCGGGCAGGACTTCGCCGCAGTGATGGCAGCCGCCGGTATCGGCCAGCAGCGCATCGTCGCGTCGCGTCTGGCCGGGGCTCAGAACCGCCGCCATCGCATGACCCTACCGGGCCTGCAGCGAGGGCCGCAGGTTGGTGGCCTGCTGGCCTTTGGGCAGACGTCCCTGCAGGCGCCAGTGGCCGTCCTCCGGCCCCAGCTGGACCTTCCAGTCGTGACTGTCGTCCAGCCGCGCATCCACGCGCCAGCCCAGCTCGCCCGGGGCAAGCATCAGGACCACGTCGCGCCCGGCGTCGGCGGGATGGGCGAGGGTGAGCCGCAATGCCGCGGCGTGGTCAAACGTTCCACTGACCGGCAGCACTTCGACGAAGCCGCCCTCGATGTCGGTGCGCACGATCGCACTGAGCTTCTGTTCGGCGGCAACCGCGTCTGGACCCAGATCGGCGGTCTGGATCTGGGCGGTGCGCTGGACCTCGTCGCGGACCACGTCGTTGCCATCGCCGCTGGCGATGAAGATCAGGCCGATGCTGGCGATCACCACCACCGCCGGCAGGGCGATCACCAGCCAGACGATCGGCATGCGCCACGGCGATTCCGGCTTGTCGGGGTCGTGTGGCGGTTTTTGCTGCGTTTCGCGGGTCATGGCAGGGGTCCGAAGAAACTGCTGTCGACGATCTGGCGAACCTTGCCGTCGGCCGACTCGATCACGAAGCGCACCTCGTGGCGGCCTTGGACGTTGGCAGGGGCGGTCACTTCAACGGGAATCGAGGCGACCTGGGCGGCCTGGACGTGGACGGGCTGGGTGCTCTCGCGCAGGACGATGCCCGGCGTCGGCGAGTCCAGGGTGATGCGGTACGCCTGCTCCTGGTCGGTCTTGTTGACCAGCTTCAGGGTATAGCCATTGTCGATGCCCGCAGCGGTGACCCGGTACAGCGCATTGCGGTCGCGCAGCACGTCCACGATCAACGGGCTGCGGGCGGCGATACCCCAGGCCCAGCCACCGATCAGCAACAGCAGCAGCGCGGCGTAGATGAATACCCGTGGTCGCAGGACCCGGGCCGGCTTGCCGTCGATCGCGTTCTGGGTGGAGTAGCGGATCAGGCCACGCGGGTAGCCCATCTTGTCCATGACCTCGTCACACACGTCGATACAGGCACCACAGGCGATGCAGTCGTATTGCAGGCCGTTGCGGATGTCGATGCCGGTCGGGCAGACCTGCACGCACAGTGTGCAATCGATGCAGTCGCCGGCCAGTTCCGGGTCGGGACGGGGCAGCGCCACCGCCAGACTGTCGCCGAAGGCGCCGTCGTTGGGCAGCCCGGTGTCCGCGCGCGCCTCTTCCATCGCATTGCCGGCGGCGTCGTGGCCGCTGGCGCGGAACACCAGTTCGTAGGCCAGCGCCTTGTCGAGCAGGCCGCGACCGCGCGCGATCACGTCGCCCAGGCCGCGGCGACGCGGGCCGCGCGGCTCGCCGCGCATCGGGTCATAGGCGATGATCAACGTGTCGCGGTCGAACATCGCACTCTGGAAGCGGGCATACGGGCACATGTAGCGGCAGACCTGCTCGCGCAGGAAACCGGCGTTGCCCAGCGTGGCCAGGGCGTAGAAGAACACCCAGAAGGTCTCCCAACCGTTCCAGGCGAACGGCCACATGCGCTGGCCGAGACTCGCGATCGGGGTGAAGAAACCCACGAAGGTGAAGCCGGTCCACAGCGCGAACACGATCCACAGCGCGTGCTTGCTGCCCTTGCGCAGGATCTTGTTGCGATTCCACGGGCCGGCGTCGAGCTTCATCCGCTTGGCGCGGTCGCCCTCGGTCCAGCGCTCCATCCACAGGAACACTTCGGTCCAGACGGTCTGCGGGCAGGCGTAGCCGCACCAGATTCGTCCGGCCAGCGCGGTGACGAAAAACAGCACCAATGCCAGGATGATCAGCAGCATCGCCAGAAAGCTGAAGTCCTGCGGCCAGAAGGTCAGCCCGAAGACGAAGAACTTGCGCGCCGGCAGATCGAACAGCACCGCCTGATGGCCGTCCCACTGCAGCCACGGGAACGCGTAGTACATGCCCAGCAGCCAGAACACCGCGGCCTTGCGGAGGCGATCGAACCGGCCGGTGACATCGCGCGGATACACCTTGCGCTCCTTGACGTAGACGGACGTGCCGCTGCCGTCGTCAAGGAGGTCGATGTCGATTTTCTTGCTCACCGCGGACTGCCTGTAAAGATGGTTACTTCGGGGGTAACGATTTGTTGAACCGGCTTGCGGGCCGCAGCAGCAGCCAGGTAAACAGGCTGGACGACGCCGTCGCCAGCCAGAACATGAAGAAGCCGATCGTGTAGCCCAGTCCCGGCGTGATGGCGACTTCCGGGAAGGTCATGTCGCGCAGCTGCAACGGATCGACGAGGGCGAAGAACACCATCGTGGACACTCCGGCGGCAAAAAAGCTGGGCCAGAGGATCGCACCCACCCGCTGCGCCATCGGGCGCGGCGGGTGGTCCATCGCGGTGGGCTGCGCGAATTTGCTCATCGGGACTGGGGCTCGGCCGGTGGGTTGGACAACGACCAGACGTACGCGGCGACCAGGCGCGAGCGGGTCTCGCCCAGCAGTTCGCGGTGGGCCGGCATCACGCCATGGCGGCCGTGGGCGATGGTCTGGTACAGGCTTTCCTTGCTGTCGCCGTACATCCAGTAGTCGTCGGTCAGGTCGGGCGCACCGAGTGCCTGGTTGCCCTTGCCCTCGACGCCGTGGCAGGCCACGCAAACGCCGTCGTACAGCTTCTTGCCACGGGCGGCCATGAAGTCATTGCGGACCAACGTTTCGCCGGTAGCCAGGGTGCGGACGTAGGCGATCACGTAGTCGATCGCGTTATCACCGCCCATGCCGGTCAGCACCTTGCCCCACTCGGGCATGATGCCTTCGCGACCGTCCAGGATCGTGTCCAGGATGGTCTGCGGCTCGCCGCCCCAATGCCAGATGTCATCGGTCAGATTCGGATAGCCCATGGCGCCCTGGGCGGAGGAGCCGTGGCAGGTCGCGCAGGTGTTGGCAAAGATCGAGCGGCCCAGATTCACCGCGACCGGGTCGCCGGCCAGCAGGTTGATTGCCTTGTCGTCATAGGGACGGAAGGTTTCTGCCAGCGTGGCATCCCGCGCCAGTTTGTCCTGCGCGTGCTCGCCCTGGGAGGACCAGCCACTGACGCCGGGGAAGTCACCCAGACCGCCGTACCAGATCATGTAGCCGATACCGAACACGATGCCGATATAGAAGCCCTGGATCCACCAGCGCGGCATCGGCTTGTTGTACTCGGTGATGTCCTCGTCCCAGTAGTGACTGGTTTCTTCCGGCTTGGGATCGCCGGGGCGACGCTTGGCGGTCCACCACAGCAGCCACGACACTCCCAGCAGGTTGAGTGCCGACAGGGCGATGACATACCACGACCAACTGGTGCTCATGCTTCCGGATTCCTTGTGCCTTCGGCGGTGCCGGTGAGGTCGCCCGGGTCGTCGTCGAGTGCGAGGCGGGCGGTTTCGTCAAACGAGGATTTGTTCTCCGGGCGCCAGGCCCAGATCCAGATGCCGATAAACAGCAGCATCAGGGCAACGGTTACGATTCCTGACAACATGGCTCAACCTCCGGTCGGCGCATGCAGGCCGAGACCCTGCAGGTAGGCGACCACGGCGTCCAGCTCGGTCTTGCCGGCAACGTCGTCGGCGGCGCTGGCCACCTCCTCGTCGGTGTACGGGTCGCCCAGGCGCTGCAGCGTCAGCATGTGACGGGTGATCTTCTTGCCGTCGACCGAATTCTTGGCCAGCCACGGGAACGACGGCATGTTCGATTCCGGCACCACCGCGCGCGGATCGGTCATGTGCACGCGGTGCCAGTCATCCGAATAACGCCCACCGATGCGCGCGAGATCCGGCCCGGTCCGCTTGGAGCCCCACTGGAACGGGCGGTCGTAGACCGACTCGCCCGCCAGCGAGTAGTGGCCGTAACGCTCCGTCTCGAAGCGCAGCGTGCGGATCATCTGCGAGTGGCAGTTGTAGCACCCCTCGCGCACGTACACGTCGCGCCCGGCCAGCTGCAGCGCGGGGTAGGGAGTGATCCCCGGCAGTGGCTTGATCGCCTCCGCCTGGTACATCAGCGGCACGATCTCGGCCAAGCCGCCCAACGAGACTGCCACGGCCGTGAGGATCGCAAGCAAGCCGACGTTCTTCTCAATCTTTTCGTGTCCGATAGCCATCTTTTCGTCCTTAACCCTGTGCCTCGGCCGCGTGGGGCGGCAATACCGGGTGTGCAGCAGGAACCTGCACGCTCTGGCGCGTGCGCCACATGTTCCACGCCATCAGGCAGATGCCCGACAGCACCAGAAGACCGCCCAGCAGGCGTCCCAGGTAGTACGGGTAGGTCACCGCCAGCGACTCCACAAAGCTGTAGGTCAGCGTGCCGTCGGCGTTGGTTGCACGCCACATCAGGCCCTGGGTGATGCCGGCAATCCACATCGAGGCGATGTAGAACACCACGCCGATGGTGTGCACCCAGAAGTGCGCATCGATCCACTTGGTCGAGTACATCGACTGGGCGCCGA
>JBDSPO010000012.1:0-26165 GCA_039930265.1 Lysobacter sp.
GGCGCAGGCCTGGTTGGTGCCGGAGCCGGAATAGGCCGCGTCGGCCTTGCCGGTGCACTGGGCAGCAGTGCCGCCGTCGGTGCGCACGTGATAGGTGGTGGCGGCTTGCGCCGAGCCGATGGCCGCGGATAGAAGCAGAGCGCCAACGCCCAAGACTGCCCGGTTCGGTAGCACTGGGAGGGGCTGGGTGATGGGCATGGCTGATTCGCGCCGACTCCGCCTACCGCAGCGACCGCGCCGCAGGATTCCGGGCGGCCGCGGGACGGGAAGCCGCGCCGGCCAGCGGTGCCATCCGGACGGCCGCACCCACCACCCGCATGTAGGGCGGAACGTCCTTGGTAACCACCGTATTGGCGCCGATCACCACCCCGTCGCCGACGCGGATGTTGCCGATGACCTTGGCCCCGGCACCGATATACACACCGCTGCCCACGCTGGGCCAGCGGTCCGATTTGCCGCCCCCCTTGTAACCGATGGTGACATCCTGGGTAACGCTGAGGTCGGATCCGGCGTCGCAATGCAGGAAGATGCCACCGTAATGGCCGATATACAGCCCGGGACCGATATCGGCGTTGACCGAAATATCGATCCCCAGCAGCAGCTCAAGCGGTATCTTGAGCATCACGTAGGCGATCTTGAACGGCAGCGCCAGCCAGCGCGGCCGGATGGTGCGGGTCCATCGGCCGTAGCGGTAGAGAGCCACGGCGAGGAAACCGTAGCTGACGCAGGCGCGTGCCCACGCACCACGTCGCCCGCCAGCGCCTTCAGCATGATGGTAACGACGCAGGTCTTTTTTCAGATTCTCGAACAACGGCGGAGTCCGGGCTGGGATTGGGCAACGTGCCCCATCAGAAGCAGGGCTGGGATACCTTAGGTATTACGCACAACGCGCGACACAACGGCCATACGAGGCAATCGACGCGATGCTGTTCCTCCTGTATTCGCCTCTGAGCTGGGCAATCCTGCTGGTCGCCGGGTTGTCCGCCTGCTGGTCGCGTATGGGTCGAAGGACGCGCGCGCTGGGTCTGGTGGCGGTGGGTCTGGCGCTGCTGTTGATGACGCCACTGGGCGGGAATTCGCTGGTCCGCTACGTCGAATCGCGGCTGCCTGCAGGGATGGACTGTGCGACCGCTGCGCGCGACTGGCCCGCCACGGTCCCGATCGTGTTGATGTCAGCCGGATTTGATACCGACCCGGCCAGCGACGACGTCTACGTAGCACTCTCGACAGAAAGCTGGAGGCGCCTGCGCAATGCCGTCCTGATGTGGCGACGGCAACCCGACGGTCCGCTGTACATCTCCGGCGGCGGTCCGTTTGCCACCCGGGAATCCGCCGTGCTGGCAAGCCTGGCCCGGGAGTGGGGGGTGCCGGCGAGCGCGCTGCATGTTGAGGATCAGTCGACCTCCACCTGGGAGAGTGCGTTTGCGATGCGCGCGATGCTGGCCGGGCGTGTCAGGGTGGTGAGTTCAGCGGTGCACTTGCCCCGGACGCTGGTGGCCTTTCGCGCTGCGGGGTTTCAGGCGTGCGGTCAGCCGAGTGACACCGATTACCAACCTCCCGGCGGCGTGGGCTACCTGATTCCGCAACTTTCCGGGCTTCGCAAATCGGAGCTGGCGCTGCACGAGTTGCTGGGGGTGTGGTGGTACGACTACCGGGCACGGGCGTTGCGGCAAGCACCCTCACCATCCGCGGCAGACGTGCCAACGCCGGCCGCGGGCTTGCGCGGAGCACCCACCGCGTTGCGCCAGGTGGGACGCTTGCCGTCGACCACTTCGATCCCGTCCAGGGACGTGTAGGTGTGGCACCCGGTCAGCCCGGGCGCCCAGTCGGGGAGCAGTCGACCCAGCGGGCGTTCGTCATACGCCGTTGGCGACAGGGCCTGCACTTCGTTGAATACCAAAGCCTGTCCGTAGCCGCGCGCGCAGTCCTGCGCCGGGCGGATCAACTTTCCATCACGCAGAAACAGCGGTCCGGCCGGGCGGGCACGCCGCACATCGGAGACGATCGGGTTGCCCGGGTGGGGCAGGAACGGTCCGAGCGGTGTAGACGCGTGGAACAGGAACAGTTCGTCGAACGTGCCCCCGCCCGCCTCGCAGATATTGGCGAACAGGTACCAGCGACCGTCGTGCTCGTGGAGGGTAGCGTCGACGGCGCGGTAGCCCTGCAACAGGTCTCCGACGTGCTCCCAGTCGTCGGGAAATCTGCGCGCGCGGAACAGGCTGACCCGCTTCGCTCCCCCCGACTCGGGCACCATCCAGGTGTCCCCGTTCCAGCGGAACACGAAGGGATACGACAGGTGTACGGGAAGGTCGAGCACGGTGCGGGCCGCACCGGTCGGGCCGTCCTTGCTCCAGGGAATGGCTGCCAGATGGCCTTTGCCACGAGCGTAATCGAAGTCTTCCACCAGCAACCAGAGCTGGCCTTGATGCTCATGCAGCATCGGGTCCGCATAGAAGTGCCCGCGGGGACATGCCAGCTCGCGCAGCCCCGCCATGCGTGGGGCGGCCGGGTCCAGCAGGTCATGGCCCTCCCGCCAGGCGACGAACCAGTGCGGCGTGCGCAAGCGGTCGTCCAGCCGGATGCGGTTCTTGCGCACTGCGGTGCGCGCCAGGAACCGCGCCATCTGCCGGTTGTCGGGCGTGCGGTACAGCGGTTTGGCGCACGGCTCGGCCAACGTGCCCTGGAGGCTGCCGCGCGTGGCGAGCTCGCGCAGGCAGCGCATGACGAACGATGAGGCCTTCCAGTACGCCGGGTTGCGGTTGCCGGCCAGTGAGTGGGGATGGGTCGCGGCCTGCGAGCGGTAGAGCGTCTCGCCGCCGTCCAGTTCCTCGCCCAGTTTCTGCAGAACGGTTCCCGTGAGCGGATTGCCCTCGTGGATCTCCCAGAACATCGCCGGTCCGCCGCGGTACTCCGCGTTGTCGTCGTGGTGGTAGGACCAGATGCCATGGCGAGCTACGGTGAGCACGTCCCCGCGCAGGATGTTGAAACCGAAACGCAACAGCAGATCCGGCGCGTGGGTGCGAATCCTTGCCAGATCCGCCTTGGCGAAGCGGTGCACGTAGCCGCGCCGCCTGGGCACCACGTCAATCCATTGCGCCTGTGCCAACGGGCCGCGCAGGTCCCGGGAGGCAAATGCGGAGGCGCTGCTGTCGCACCGTGCGCTGTCACCGCGGCAGTAGCGCTCGTACAACACGTGCCGCAGGCGCGTCCGGATGCGGTCGACCAGGGCGGGCCGCGGCGACGGCGCCTCGGCGTTGACCACTACCAGGGTCACGCTGGCAAACCCGCTGGCCTGAATCTGGGTGACAATCCGCGCCGCCCAGGCGGGCACGGCAGGGGCATCGACCAGCAGACCGATGCGCAGCGGAATAGGCGTGGTTGGCACAGGCGGGTAGAGCTCGCGTTGCGTATCCACCCTGAGTGGCAAGGGATTGCGGGATGGCGCGGCGAGCCGGTTCACGCCACCGCTCCGGCCGTCTCGGCGCGGAGAGGAATCAGGTCCGCATAGAAGTCGAGCAGGGTGTCGCCGATGCCTTCCCAACTGAAATTCGCCTCCGCGCAACGACGTGCCGCTGCCCCCAGTTGTCCGGCGCGGTGCGGATCGGCCAGCAACGCCAGAACGGCATCGGCAAAGGCCTGTGCACCGTCAGCAAAGACGGCCTCGTGGTCCGGTCGCAGGCAGATGCCCTCGCTGCCGATGGTGGTGGTGACGATGGCCTTGCCCAGCGCCATGGCCTCCAGGACTTTCAGCCGGGTGCCGCTGCCGGCGCGCAGCGGGACCACATACACCGCCGCGTCGTGGACCTCCGGTCGCAGGTCGGGCACGAAGCCGGCGAGGCGGACATTGGCCGCGACTCTGGCTGGCACGTGCAACCCATCGCTCTTGCCGACCAGCACGAACTCCGTGTCGGGGCGCTGTTCCAGGATGCGGGGGAAAACGGCGTCCAGAAACCACTCCACCCCGTCGCGGTTGGGAAACCAGCCCATCTGGCCGACAAACACCAGTCGGTGGCGGCTGGGAGGCGTAGACGATGGCCGGTTGGTGGTCAGGTCCACCCCATTGGGTACCACCTGCAACCTGACCCCGGGCGACAACACCCGCAGTGCCCGCGCATCGTCATCGGAGCAGGCGAGCAATGCGTCGGCGCGTCGACAGGCATCGCGCTCGAAATCATGCAGACGGGTCCGTTGCCGCTTAAGGAATGCGCGGGCGAGCGGGCGCCGTTCCATGCTGGCACGGATATCCAACAGGCGATGTTCGACATTGTGTGCGTTCATCGCCAGCGGCACGTCGTGCGGAATGCAGTCGGCGTGGGCCATCAGCGGCAGCATGTCGGCATGCACCAGATCCGCGTCCTGAGCCAGTTCGCTCAAGCGCTGGCGGAACTGGCTTGAGGCGTACTTTGCGGCCAGAAACGGCGCGCTGGTGAGAGTGCCCTTCAGCAGTGCCTGGCCGAGTGCGACCCGGGAGTGCTCGCTGGGAATCGGAAATGTTTCCAGCCCCTGCAGGATCGCGCGGAGCGGGCCGGCCTGGGCGGGCGCGTCGTCGCTGCGCAGGAAGCTCATCAAAGTGACGTCGTGCCGGGACGCGAGCGCCTTCAGCAGGTGCCAGGAACGCAACTGGTGGCCCTCCGTGGGCGGGTAGGGAAGGCGGCTGGTGAGAGCGAGCACCCGGGCCATCAGTGTCGCTTCCACAGCTGGGAGGGCTGCCATGCCAGCGAGGCCGGCAAGGCCAACAGCGCGGCCAGGTTGAGCATCAGGAAGGTTCCGGCGGCAGGGAGTAACGGGACGCGCGCGGCCAGTTTGGGGAACCACAGTCCGGCCGCGGCCCACGCGTAGCCGACCAGCTGCAGCACAAACAAAGTCCGGTAGAGCGGTCCTGGAGCGAGCGCGCAGGAAACCAGCGCCGCCAGCAATGCCCACGGCACCAGCAGACGCAGAAACTTGTGCGAGAACCAGGCCAGGAACACCGGATTGCGCCACGGGCTTATCAGCACCGGCAAGCGGGCCAGCAATTGCCAGTTGCCGGCGAGCGTGCGCAGCTTGCGTGCGAATTCCTCGCCCGGCTGCGCGCTGGCAGAATCCCAGGCGATGGCGTCGCGTGCCATCCAGACCCGATGCCCGCCCAGCAACACCTGCATCGGTATCCACATGTCGTCCAGCACGGTTCCCGCGGGCATCGGTCGGAACAGACCGGCCCTGATGGCATGGATAGCACCGCTGACCCCGTGCAGCCATCCCAGGCGCGCCTCGTTGAAGCGCAGGGCTTTCTCCATCCGCCAGTACAGTCCGACCCCTTCGGCAAGCGAGTCCGCATCCGTGGTCCTGATCACGAGTTCGCCACTGACCGCGCCGATGGCGGGGTCGGCAAAAGGACGGACCAGCTGCCGCAAGGCGTCGGCGGCGAAGCACTGGCGGGCGTCGGTAAAGACGACCAGGTCGGTGGTGATCCCGACCATGGCCGCGTTCAGTGCCTCCGCCTTGCCGCGGTTGCAGGGCAGGGAGATCACCCGCACACGCGGATCCTGCAGCGCTGCTTCGTGTGCGGTGGCATCCGTGCTGCCATCGTCGACGACGCGGATCTGCAGCCGGTCGGCTGGGTATGCCTGCGCGAGGATGTCGCGCACCCGGGCGGCGATGCGGGGGGCTTCGTTGTGGGCGGCTACCACGACCGTCAGCGATGGCCAGTCGGCAATCCCACTCGACCGGTCTGCAGGTGACGCGGTCGTGGGCGCGCGACCCGACCTTCGCGCCAGCAGCATCACCAGCAACGGGTAGCCGGCGTAGGCATAGGCGGTGATGGCCACGCACAGCCAGAAGACCAGCGCGGCGTTCATAGCAGCCTCGTGCGGACGCGTTCGTATCCGTCGTTGCCGAGCACAATCTTGGGCACGTAGAGCGCGAGTTGACGCGCCCGGGTGACCCGCGGATAGATCCCCTTCCAGCTGACCAGGGCTGCAAATTGCGGCAGCGACATCGATCGGGTAACCGCCACCCGCTGCCACCAGCACCCCTCGACCAGTCGGCGGTTAGGACCGGCGGCCGAACCCAGCAGATAGCGGTAGCCCAGATCCAACGCAATCCGCCGTTCGCGCGGCCCGCCGCGACCGCCGGGAAGGGCGATGGCGTCCACGCGCTGCCCGCTGAGCTCACGCAGCCGCTGCCGACTGTCGACCAGTTCGGACACCACCCTGGCCTCATCGAGGTCGTCCAGGAATGCGTGACTGCGGCCGTGCGAGCCGATTGACATGCCCGCGTCGGCCAAGGTGCGCACGTCGGTCGCGGGCAGCATCCCTTCCTGGCCCAGAAACCCGGACGTGATCAGAATCTCCGCGCACATGCCACGCTCCTGCAGCATCGGCAGCGCGACTTCCAGATTGGAGACGTCGCCGTCGTCGAAGCTGATCACGACCTGGTTGGCCGCTCCCGGGACAAGTGCGGACAGCCGCGTGCTGACATAGCCCTGCGCCAGCAGCCAGTCCAGCTGGCGTGCGAATTCCTGTGGACGCACGCTGTAGACGGGGTCGTAGCGACCCCGCGCCTGCGCGTCGGCGTGCAGTCCGTGATACATCAGGATGGGCGCCATGCTCATGCTCGCATCCTTGTCTTGACCCAGCTCAGCAGGCCGCTGGTGTCGCTCAGGAACAGCGCCTTGGACAGACGTCCCGACGGCGCCCGGTAGCGTGCCTCGTGCACGTTGTACCGGCGCAGGTGATAGGGGTCCGTGCCGACCCGGTTGACGCCCTCCACCGTGGTAGCGGCGCTGACGAAACCCGCCTCACGCACCAGTCGCACATCGCGCTCCCCGAAGTCGTCCGGAGTGCCGTTGGGGTAGGCGAAATGGCGCGGCGCGACGCCCAGTTCCCGCCGGATGCGCGCGTGGGAGTCGTGGATTTCGTCGCTGGCGGTCGCCTCATCGGCCTGACTGAGCAGCAAATGGGTGCGGGTGTGACCGCCTATGCTGATGCCGTGCGCGGCCAGGGTGCGGACATCGTGCCAGCTGAGCATTTCGCGGCAATCCTCAGGCGTCTCTTGCGGTCGCAGTTGTTCCTCTATCTGCTGGATGCACTGCTCCAGTTGCTGCTGCGACAATTGTTTCAGGCGGGGGGGGAGAAGCGAGTAGGCGCGCTCCTGATCGATCGGGTCGGCAAGATCGAAATGGCCCAGACCCAGATCCGCCAGGTCCAGGTGATGTCGTGTGCGCGCACCGATCGCATGCGTCAGCTGATACGCCCAGATCGGCTCGCCGCCAACGTGGCCCGTCGCCAGGTAGACGACCGCCGGTACTCCGGCCAGGGCGCCCCCGGTGACCTGCAGGTTGTCGCGGTAGCCGTCGTCGAACGTCAGCGCATAGCCGGTCTGCGCGGGGCCCGGCTCAGCAAGTGCCAGCAGGCCGTCATCGAGGCTGACCAGCGCACCGCGGCTGCGCAGCCAATCCACCAGCTTCACCAGGCTGGCCATGCTCATGCTCAGCGGGTAGGGGTCGGGCTCGTCGCGCACGCGGTGCAGCATCAGCACCACCAGACCGCCACCGGCGAGTCTGCGGTACAGCCGATCCATGCCGCTGTAGTGGCTGGCGACCGCAAAACAGTATCCCACCCATGAGACGATCTTCTGCCGGGTCATCGGCGATCCTCCGCAGGCAAGTGGCGGGATTTCACCACCAGGGCGCAGTAGGCCCAGAAGTACGCCGCCATCGGGTAGTAGGTGAAGCGGTCGCCGAACAGGTTGCTGCACACCAGAGCCGTCCAGGCGCCGATCAGTCCCAACGCAAGCGCGTAATGCAGGCTGCCGGCCGGGGCATGGCCCAGTTCGCGAAGAGCGGTGCGCAGAATTGCCAACAGCAGTCCCAGCAACATCACCGCCCCCACCAGGCCACCTTCTGCCAGCGTGCGCAGGTACAGGTTGTGGGTGTCCTTGCGGTAAGGATTGATTTCCCGGTGGTGGAAGCTGTGGAAGCCGGTGCCCACGATGGGGTGACGGACGAAGCTGTCCCAGGCGACCTTCCAGTAGACAAAGCGCAGTTCGGTACTCTCGTCGCGCTGGTCTTCCTCCACGTTGGTGCTGTCGAAACGCTCCACCACCGAATAGGGAAGCACGCCGGGAAGAACCGCGGCCGCGAGCAACAGTGGCAGCAGCAACTTCCAGCGCCCGCGCCACACCAGAACGACGGTTACCAACCCGAGGATCAGGGCGATGTAACCGGTTCGCGAGTACGCGTACAGGACGCCCATGACCATGCAGGCCAGACCGATACCCAGCCCCACCCGCCAGCGCCAGGACAGGCGTGCGGCAACCAGCAGTGCAAACAGCACGACCCCGACGGTCACGCAGAACGCGGCAAACTCGTTCGCGCCCAGCATGGAGAAGGTGCCGCTGATGCGCAGGTCGTCGGAGTAGTGCCAACTGGACACGCTGTTGTGCTGCGACAGGGTGACCCGGGCGATGTAGGGCAACGGCAGCACGGTGGCGATGAGGACCCGACGCACCGCGGTCCAGTCATTCACGCTCATCTGCACCAGATAGACCACCATCAGACCGACCAGATGGTCTTTGAGGACGGCGAGGTGGGCGGAGCCGTCCTCGACAAACTGGTAGCCGACAAACAGCGACAGCACCGCGTACAGCGCGTAGGCGAGAACCCAGCGGTTGACCGGTTCGCGGGCGGCGATTCGGCCATGCATGGCCAGCGCCCCGATCAAGGTCACTGCGGTCATGATGTTGAGAAAGTTCAGGCCGCCGCCAAAGTTGGGCATGTAGCCGGTTTGCAGGTTCTGCAGCGGCAGCAGGAACAGGAACAGGTAGAGCGGCCAGTTGTTGGTCGACCGGGTTGCCTGGCGCGGTACGGCGGTCGCGCGCGCGCCACCTGGTGCGCTCATCGTTGCGGGCCCGGTCGGCGCACGCAGTGCGCGCGCCGCAAGCGGGAAGCGCTCGCGGGAACCTGGAAGGTTCGATTCAGGCGCTCTGGCGGACATCGACTCGCCCCTCCAGCGATTGATAGAGCTCCAGGTAGCGCGCCGTCATGGCAGCAAGGGAATGGTGCGCAACGACGTAGTCTCGGGCCTTGACGTCGTATACGCGGGACCCGAGGCGCATCCCATCCAGACCGGCCTGCAGCGCGCCGGCATCCCCGGGGGGAAGCAAGCGCGCGTGTCCGGCATGCGACAACAGGCGCGGAACCTCACCGACGCGGCTGGCAAGGACGGGTACGCCGTGCGCCATCGCCTCCAGCACCACCAGCGGCATGCCTTCGCTGAGTGACGGCAGCACCAGACAATCCATGGCGGCATAGATGCGCGCCATATCGGTGCGCTCCCCGAGCAGGTGCACGTGTCTGCCAAGCCCCAGCTGTGCGATGCGGGCCTCCAGCGCCGCGCGCTCGGGTCCCTCTCCGATCAGCAGCAGGGCGACGCCTCCGCCAGCGCTGATCGGGACGAATGCCTCCAGCAGCATCGCCAGGTTCTTTTCCGGCGCCAGCCGCCCCACCGCTGCAAACACGAACACCCCGACATCCAGACCCGCTTCGGCGTGCACGGCCGATCTCAGCGCAGCGGCCGCCACCGCGCTGCGCGTGCCGGCCGCCGGCAGCTCGATCCCATTGTCGATGAGGTGGATAAGGGCATCGGGGATGCCCGCGGCGCGCAGCGTCGCGATCTGGTCCGCAGCGACCACCGCAAGAGCGTCAAACCGGCGCAGCAGGGCCAGCTCCAGTCGGTTGTAGATACGCAGTGAGCGGGATGTTCCGACTTGTCCGTGCAGGGTGGCCACCAGCTTGACCGGCTCGATGCGACTGGCGAGCCACGCGTAGAACGCGCTCTTGTAGTCGTGCGCATGCAGGATGTCGGCCTTCTCGTTACGGATCTCGCAGGCCAGCGCACGCACGGTGGCGTGATCCAGGCGGCCGCGACAGGGCAGCAACACCGCAGGCTGGTCCGCCATGAGCGCGGCCTCGTGCACCGGCTGACGCTGCATGCGGTAATTGTTGATGCTCAGCAACCGACTGCGGACCAATCCATCGGCCGCCGTCGGCCGGTTCAACCCCCGGTTCAAGGCCAGCACCACCCGGTCAGCGCCGTACAGGCCCGCGCTGGAGCGAACTTGGAGAATGCGGGTGCCTGCCGGACTCATGGCCGCCCCGTCAGACTGGCATAGAGACGATCGTAGGAGTGGACCATCGCATCGAGCGAAAACTCCCGCACCATGCGTTCGCGCGCCACCAGACCCATTTGTGTGCGGGTGGCCGGTGAGCCTGCCAGCACCTGCATGGCCGTCGCCAACGATGCCGGGTCGAGCGGAGGTACCAGCAGCCCGTTGGATTGATCGTGGACCAGTTGCAGATTGCCGCCGACGGCGGTCGCGATCACCGGCAGTCCGCAGGCCATCGACTCCAGGATCGCATTCGACATCCCCTCGGTGGACGAGGCCAGCACCGAAACGTCCAGTGCCGGCAGCAGTTGCTCGACGTCGGGACGATCGCCCAGCAGGGTCACCGCGTTCGTGAGTCCCAAAGCGTCCACCTGCGCGGACACCTCGCCTTTCAGCGGGCCGTCGCCGAGCAACAGGAGATGGGCGTGGGGGGTGTGCTGACGCAACAGGGCAAAGGCCTGCAAGAGGTCCGTGTGGCGCTTCACCCCGGTCAGCCGCGCCAGACACCCGAACACGATGGTCTGCGCGTCCATCCCCAGCGCAGCGCGAACGGCCGTGCGGGCCTCCGCGGATGCCGGACGGAAGCGGCCGGTATCGACCCCGTTGGGAATCCAGACCATGCGTCCGGGGGCGATGCCTTCGCTGTATCGCAAGCCGGAAAGAATGGGCTGGGACGGAGCGATCACGCGATCGAAGCGGTGGTTGAGGAATCGGGAAATCCAGCGCAGGCGCGCAGTCTTGTTGAAGCCCATGTCGCGGCGGTTGGACACATGGATCGCGCCGCTTCTGGGCAGCAGCGCATTGAACAGGTCCGATTTTTCGTGCTGCGACTGCACGATGTCGAAGCGCTCGCGGCGTAGCAGTGTGCGCAGTCGACCCAGCGCACGCAGTCCGCGGAAGCTGTAGGCGGCAGCGATGGGCAACGAGCGCATGCGCACGTGTTCAATGGCGCCGGGCAGGGCAACATCCGACCACGCGCGCACCGTCTGGCTCAGCTGGACGATGGTGATCCGGTACCGTTCCGGGGGCAGACGGGCGGCGAGATTGCGCAGGAATCGCTCGCTCCCGCCAGGTGCCAAAATCGAGGTGTCCGTCAACAACAGCAGCCGCAGCGGCGCCGGTGGCGATGGCTGGGTGTCCACCTCAGCGCAGGTAGGCAACACTGAATACAGCCGCATTTTCGTCATAGCTCGCTGCCGCCACCGAACTGTCGCGCTGACGGTGCTGCAGATCGGCCCGCCAGCTCCAATGGCGGCTCAAACGGTGAGCCAAGGACAGCGCGGCGATATAGCCCCGATCCTTGCGGTCGATGTCGTCATACCGGTTCTCGTCATGGGCCAGCAGCAGCGACACGGTGCTGCGGGAGCTCAGCCGGTAGTCAACGGCGAACAGGCCGCCGTAGCTGTCGCGGGTAGCCAGGGAGGCCGGGTCGGGATTGGCCGGGTCGACCGGGCCGGTGACGGCAGTCCCGATGCTGCGCGAGCGCTGGTAATAGGGTTGTGCATGGAACGCCCAACGCTCGCTGTCGAAGTGGTAAGCCAGGTACAGCTCCTGCTGCTTGACCGCCTCGGCACTGACCAGCACGTCATTGCTGCTCAATTCGTTGATGATCGATCCTTCCAGATCGGTGGTCCGATTCACCAGGTCCTGCGCCGCGTTGGAGAATCCCTGCCGCGCCACAGCCACCAAGCGGCTGCGCGCCGTTGGTGACCACGTGACCGCCGCACGAGCCAAGGGTTGCCCGTGGTCACCGCTGCCGTCCTCCAGCCGCACGCGCGAGTAGCCGCCCGCCGCGGTCAGCTCCAACGCCGCAAGCCGCAGCGAATAACCGATGTACGCATCGTCGCGGCGATAGTTGTCGGCCGGATCGTCATACTCCGATTGACTCGACTCCAGGTTCACGGACACCGACTGGTTCGCGCTGGTGTCACGCAGCAGCCGCGCCGCAGCGTTGTAGTGGTTGCCGTTGAAGTCGTCGGTGGTTTCGGCATAGGTGTTGGCGTAGCGCAGGTCGAGCTGGCCCCGGAAGCCGTCACTGAAGCGGGCATGGAATGTCGGTCCGGCGATGAATACGTTGACCTGTTGCTGGTTGGTCGGGTTGAAACCGGTGAGCACGTTTACCGGCTGCCGGTTGAGATAGTCGTTGACGACGAAATCGATCCTCCGGGGCAGCACACTCCACAGCATTTCGCCGGCCAGGTCGCCCCGCACCTCGCTGTCGAACGTGTTGGAGAGGTAGTCGAGGTAGGCGACACTGCCGCTCGCCTTGGTCCGGAGCCACGAGCTTTGCTGGTCCAGGGTGAAGCGCAGGCTGGGAGAGACCACGGTGTCGCTGGTCTCGTCGAAGGATGAAAGTGCGATGTTGTCCGAATGCAGGACCGACATCCCGAGCTCGTATTCCAGGTCCGCGGCGCCTGCCCCCACCGGAATCACCAGCAGGATGGCGCTGGCCAGCAGGGAAGGGCGAAGCGTGGCGGAGGACGCTGTTCGCGGGCGGCTTTGGCGGGTCGGCAGGGCAGTTCCCATGGCGTGCCTCATACGCCCCGGTTGAAGACGACACCGGCGAATTTTGACGGCTCGAAACTGCTTGCGGCGTGGCTGATGGCGGCAGGCGTGTCATGGCCATAGCCGGCTACCAGCACCACCACGTCGGCCAGGTCGGCGAGGATCCGCGCGTCCGGACCGCCGTTCACCGGCGGGCTGTCGATGAACAGGTAGCGATCGGGATAGCGCGAGCGCAGCGAGTCGACCAGCAGTCGCATCCGGAAGGAAGAGAAATACTCCACACCGTTCTCGCGCAGCCTGCCGACGGGCAGCAGCCGCAGCCGCGGCACCCCGGTGTCGTACAGGGCCGGACCGATGTCGGCGGTGACATCCTCCAGATAATCGATCAGCCCGCCATGGGGTGTCTCCACCCGCATGGTGGTGTGCTGGGAGGGGTGACGCAGGTCGCAGTCGATCAGCAGCGAGCTCTTGCTGTCGTCGAATGCAAAGGCGGCGGCCAGGTTGCGGGCGACAAAGCTGCCGCCACCGCCGCGGCTGACCGGCGCGATCAGGGTCACGAAGTTGCCCTCCACTGCCGACAGCAGCCGCGTGCGCAGTTCGCGAAAGGCGTCCACTTCCGGCGAGGCCGCGTCGGCCCGATGGATGATCGAGCGCTCGGAGGATTGCGCGGGCGTGAGTTCGCGGGTGGTCGCCATGCGGGCGATGGATCGGCTGGCGGCCCGCCTCTCGGCGATTTCGTCCAGCTCGCGGATCCCGGAGAAGGAGACTTCGTTCATAGCGCATGCACCAGTTTCATCGCCAGGGCCAGCCCGTATACGGCCGGGACTATAAGGAACAGCAAGCTGGCCAGCGCGATCTGGCGCCGGGACTGCGAACGCCGACGCGGGCTCATGAAGGCGGGCACAGTGCCCAGCACCGGCAGGCCAGCGTCGCGCTGGATCTGCAAGGGCGTGCGCACCCGCGCGTCAAACTTGAGGATTCCCAGCAGCAGAGCCAATGGCACCAGCATCGCGATCGCCAATCCGGCCCCGGCAACGTGCAGCAGGCGCAGTCCGCTGGGCCGAAGCGGTACGGAAGCCGGCTCCTGGATGCGGAAACTCAGCCCCTGTTTTTCGTCGTCCAGATTCATCGACACCCGGGCGTTCTCGCGACGCTTGAGCAGGTCCTGGTAGAGATCCCGGTTCACTTCGTAGTCACGGGTCAGTTCAGCCAGACGACCTTCCGATGCGGCGATCCGGCGGCTGCGGTCCAACTCCTGCGCAAGCAGGGACTCGCCGGCACCGATACGACTGGCGGTCGCGGCGCCGCGCTGGCGGGCTTCGGCCAGTTTGCTGCGCAGCTCGGAGTACAGGGGGTTGTAGATCGCCGAGGCGTTGAGCGCGCCGGGCGCGCTGGCGGTGCGCGTCTCCTCACGTCGGGATTCGCGGCCCAGTTCCGCTTCCAGATCACTGATCTGGTGCTGCGTGCGGATCACGTCGGGGTGCTGCTCGGTGTAGTTGAGCAGCAGGCCGCTGCGCTGGGTCTGCAGCTCGGCCAACCGCCCCTGGATCTGCCCAACCCGGCTCTGGACCAGCGAAATCTCGTTTTCGCCACTCAACTGCGAGCGCAGAGCGCCTGCCTGCGAGCGCAGGTCCATCAGGTCCATGCGGGAGCTCTCGACCTGCCGGCGCAACTCGCCGATGCGTGCATTGACGTCCACGTCGGTACCCGGTCGGGCGTCGGGGTTCTGGGTGCGATAGAGCTCCAGGTTGGCCTCCGCGTCGGTCAGCTTTGCGTGGTAAAGGCTGACCTGTGACTCGATGAACTCGAACGCTTGGCGGCTTTCCCGGCTCTTCGCAGCCAGACTCTCGCCGATGATGAGATCGCCAAAGCGTTTGGTCACCTGGAATGCCCGCTGGGGATCGGAGTCCGCGTAGGTGATCTGGATGAGGTTGTCACCGGGATTGGTGATCTGGGTGCGCCCGGTGATCTGCTCGATCAAGCGCTCCTGCGCCAGCGGGCTGGGGTTGTCACTGAGCCAGCCACCGGCCTTGAGCACCTCGTTCATCACCCGGCGGCTGAAGGCGACTTCCTTCGCGATGGAGGCGCGGTTGGCCACGCCGGTGGTCACCGCGCGCCCCTCCATCAATGGCGCGATGATGTTGCCCTGCTCGACCAGAATGGTGGTGCTGGCGACGTACTTGCGGGGCAGCAGGATGCCCAAGGCCAGCGCCAGCAGCGCAATGGCGGCGAACAACCCGAACAGCCGCACCGGGTGCCGCTTTATTTCCTCCAGCGCGACAGGGATCAGCGCCAGCGGCGATGATCGCTCCTCACCCTGCCACTCCACCGGGATGCTGCTCACAGCATGCGCTCCGGCACCGTGATCACGTCGCCCGGGGCCACATTGAAGTTGGTCGACAGGTCGCCCCGGTTGAGGATCCGCTCCAGGCGTACCGGATAGGTCCGGGTGCCGTCACCATCTTTCCGGTAGAGGTCGGCGCGGTCGGCGGCGGCAAACTCGGTGACACCGCCGGCGGCTAGCACCGCGTCCAGTACAGTCATGCCCGGGCGATAGGGAATGGACACCGGTTGGCGCACAGCGCCGGTCACGCGGACCCGTGACAAGTACTCGTGACTGCGCAGCTCGGTCAGGATCACCGCCACTTGGGGGTCGCGGACGAAAACGGCGAGCTTTTCCTGCACGTCGGCGGCGACCTGGTCGGGCGTGCGGCCGGCGGCCAGCACATCGCCGACCAGCGGCACCGAAATCCGCCCGTCGGGACGCACCGGGACCGTGACCTCCAACTCCGGGTTGCGCCACACCGACACCTTGACCAGATCGTCGACGCCGATGTGATACGCGTCCACGCTGGTTTGCGCGACTTCGGCGGGCGGCGGTGCCGATTCCGCGCCGCCGCCCGAGGCGCAACCGGCCGCGACCACAGCGATGAGCAGTGCCAGAAATCCAACGTGATGCTGAGTCATGGGAATCCCCTTGGTGTCGCCAGTTCAACGCGGTACCGCTGCGGCTCCGGCCAAAGCGGCGGGTGGCGGACCGCCATCGCCGTGCTGCCAGTGCGGCGCTTGGCGCTGCGGTCATGCTGGTTAAAACGCAGAAACGGGCGTTTACCGGCAATTGCCGGATTCCGCGTTGTGATGGGTAACTGCAACGCGCCCGGGGCGGAACCAATGCGAATTCTGGTATCGGGAGGCGCCGGCTACATCGGCGCCCACACCTGCGTCGTCCTGGTCGAGCGTGGCCATGACGTCGTGATCGTCGACAGCTTCGTCAACAGCGATCCGGGTGTGTTGTCGCGGCTGCACATGCTGCTGGGCCGGGAAATTCCCTGTGTGCGTATGGACCTGCGCGACCGCGCTGCCTTGGCGACACTGTTCGCCGGAGCCCGCTTCGATGCCGTGGTGCATTTCGCCGCGCTCAAGGCGGTGGGCGACTCGTGCGCGCAACCGCTGGAATATTTCGACAACAACATCGGGGGCACCATCTCGCTGCTGCAGGCCATGCAGGCCTCGGCAGTGAAAACACTGGTGTTCAGTTCTTCAGCGACGGTCTACGGCGCGCCCGAGGCGGTGCCGGTACGCGAGGATGCGTGTCTGCAGGTCACCAATCCCTACGGCCGGACCAAGTTGGTTGCCGAGCAACTCATCAACGATTTCTGCCAGTGTGAGCCGGACTTCCGGGCGGCGAATCTGCGGTATTTCAACCCTGTCGGCGCCCACAATTCGGGACTGATCGGCGAGGATCCGGCCGGCGTGCCCGGTAATCTGATGCCCTACGTCTGCCAGGTTGCCGCGGGCCAACGGGAGCGACTGCGCGTTTTCGGCGATGACTGGAACACCCGCGACGGTACCGGGGTGCGCGATTACATCCACGTGCTGGATCTGGCCCGTGCCCATGCCGACGCGCTCGATTACCTCGCCGCCAGCGGTCGCAGTGCCACCGTGAATCTGGGTACCGGGCACGGCGTGAGTGTGTTGGAGCTGGTGAGGGCGTTCGAGCGCGCCAGCGGGCGCCCGGTGGCCTACGAGGTGGTGCCGCGGCGTGCGGGCGACGTCGCCGAGGTGTATGCCGACCCCGCACTGGCACGGCAGCTGTTCGGCTGGCGCGCGCAGTTCGACCTGGCGGCGATGTGCCGGGACGCCTGGCGTTGGCAACACGGGAATCCCGACGGCTACCGGACCGCCGTGCAACCCGGGCGAGCGCGGGCTTCTTCGCCGTCGCCGTCGCCGAGCGATTCGGCCTCCCCGGCGCTGGCACCCGCCGGTTCCTGATCCGGGTAGCCCTCCATCAATGTTGCGGCCACCGCGTCGGGGTGCTGCATCCACTGGAAGTGGTCGGCGCGGGCACCCAGCGCGGTGTCATCCAACGTCGTCAACGTGACCCGTGCCAGCGGCATCTTGTCCAGGAGCCAGTGCAGCGAGCCTGCCGGTGCATACCAGTCACCGGCGAGCAACACCGCACGGATCGTCGGCCGGGCCTCGGACAGCGCAGCCTCCAGGCTGGTTTCCGTTCCGCTGGCCGCGTAGATCCCGCTACGCGCCGTCGCCGCCCAGTCGGCGATCAGACCCGGCGCCTCGCGGCCGCCGAACCCGATGCGTCGTCCGGGCAATGCGCCGTTGACCCTGGCCAGCCACGGCAGTATGTGGCTGGCAACCAGCAGCCACCAGCGAACGCCGCGGCGGAATGCCCGCCACCACGGCGCGCCGCTGCCGACCAGCCAGATTCCGCCCGCCGCCTGCGGCGACAGTGCCAGCCGGCAACTGGCCAGCTGGCCACCCAGGCTGTGCCCGCCGAGCACGCGGGCAACGGTGGTGTCCACGGCGTGACCCATCGCGATCTCACTGGCCGGAAGATCGAGCTCCAGCAGTTGGCGATATCCCCAGTCGCGGTCGCGCCCGGCACGCAGGGTGCTGCTGCCATGGCCGCGCCACTCGTGCAGGAACACGGCCGCGCCGCGTGCCGCAAGCGCCTGCGCAAACGGCAGGTAATGCCGGGCGGCAACTCCCAGTGCAGGCAGCCACAGCACACATACCTTCGGATCAAGGGGAACCACGGCAAGCAGACTCCATTGATGGCCGTCTGCGGCGGTGACCTGCCGTTGTTGCACCGGCAAGTCGACGGCAATCCGATCACGCGCGATCCCGGTGTCGGGCGCAGGGGTCGCTGGGGCGCCAACGTCGTAATCGGCGTCCGGGTCGGGGTCCTCGACGGCACGTGTACCGCCCACTGGGGAAACATTCATGGGAGTTGCCGGAGGATCGGGTCAGTTGGCGACGATACCATCGGGTACGGTCTGGCGGGAGTAAGCTCGATGCAGTGCCAGTGCTTGACGGGGATTTCCATGCCATTGCTCCGCGACCTGTGCCCGGGCCACGTCCGGGAGCCCGACGCATGAGCACGACCCGAGGCGTCCCGATGGGCGTGGCGCTGGCGTGATTGCGCTGATCGAAAGCTACCGGGCGGGCCTGTTCAAGCGCGCGCATTGGCTGCCCAACTTGGCTGCCGGGATCATTGTGGGGATCGTGGCGCTGCCGCTGGCGATGGCCTTCGCGATTGCCTCGGGGGTCAAACCGGAGCAGGGTCTCTACACGGCGATCATCGCCGGCGCGGTGGTGTCGGTTTTCGGCGGCACCCGTCTGCAGATCGCCGGACCGACCGGTGCCTTCATCGTGATCCTCGCCGGGGTGGTCGCCCAGTTCGGGGTCGAGGGCCTGCTGGTGGCCACACTGATGGCCGGCGTCATCCTGGTGGCGATGGGATTGGCACGATTGGGCACGGTGATCCGCTACATCTCCGATCCGGTGATCGTGGGATTCACCGCCGGCATTGCGGTGATCATCTGGGTCGGTCAGTGGCAATACTTTTTCGGCCTTCCGGCGCCGGGCGGCGACGCGTTCTATCAGAAGGCGTTTGCCCTCCTGCTGTCGCTGCCACAGATGCAGTGGCCGACCGCGCTGGTTGGCCTCGGCAGCCTGGCACTGGTGCTGCTGGGGCCGCGCGTACCGGGCCTGACCAAAGTGCCCGGGCCGTTGCTGGCGATGATTGTCGCCACGTTGGTGGTCACCGTTTTCCCGTTGCCGGGCATCGCCACCATCGAGTCTGCCTACGGCGCCATTCCGCGCACACTGCCTTCGTTCCAGTGGCCGGAGATGGGCTTCGACCAGATCACGATGCTGCTGCCGGCGGCCTTCACCATCGCGATGCTCGGTGCGATTGAATCACTGCTCTCGGCCGTGGTCGCCGACGGCATGGCCGGCACCCGCCACGACTCCAACCAGGAGCTGATCGGTCAGGGGCTTGCCAACATTGTATCTCCGCTGTTTGGCGGCATTGCCGCGACCGGCGCCCTGGCGCGCACCGCGACCAACTTCCGCAACGGTGCCACGGGCCCGCTGGCTGGCATCGTCCACTCCATCACCCTGATTCTGGTGTTGGTGGTGTTTGCGCCATACGCCGGCAAGGTGCCTTTGGCGGCGCTCGCGGCGATCCTGTTTGTGGTGGCCTGGAACATGAGCGAGGCGCGCCGCTTCCTGCGAATGGTCCGCCGCGCGCCGCGCGCCGACATGGCGATCCTGTTGATCACATTCGTCCTGACCATCCTGACCGATCTGGTGGTCGCAGTGAATATCGGCGTGATCCTGGCGATGTTCCAGTTTGTGCGCCGCATGTCGTCGTCAGTGGAGGTGGTGGAGCAGGACCAGCAGTCGTTGCAGGGCGAGCTCGACGCGCTCGGCATCAGCCATCTGGCCTCCGACGTGATGGTGTACTCGATCAACGGGCCGCTGTTCTTCGGCTCGGTGGAATCGTTGGACCGGGCGCTGTCCTGGAGCCAGCGCGGGCCGCGGTTCCTGGTGCTGCGGCTGGACCGGGTGCCGGTGCTGGACGCGACCGGCCTGAAGCGGCTGGAAACCACGATCCGCGCGCATGCCCACAAGGGTGCGCAGATCCTGCTGTGCGGCGCCAGCCCGCGCGTGTTGCTTAAGCTGGTGCGGGCCGGGATCGTCCGGCGCGACGACCCGTCAAGCTATTTCGCCGACGTCGGCGAGGCGCTGGCGTATCTGCAGCGGAAGACGGCTGGCGAAGATGGCTCGGCCTCGCCGCCTGCCGACACCCCGCCTGCCAGCAACCCGCCTCAAAGCGCCTCGGACGCGTAATCGGCAAGCCTTGAGCGTTCGCCGCGACGCAGGGTCACGTGCGCGCTGTGGGGCCAGTCCTTGAAGCGGTCCACCGCGTAGGTCAGTCCCGACGTGGTCTCGGTGAGGTAGGGCGTGTCGATCTGCTCGACGTTGCCCAGGCAGATGATCTTGGTGCCCGGCCCGGCGCGTGTCACCAGCGTCTTCATCTGCTTGGGGGTCAGGTTCTGCGCTTCATCGAGGATCAGCCAGCGGCTCAGGAACGTCCGCCCGCGCATGAAGTTGAGCGCGCGGATCTTGATCCGGCTGGCCAGCAGGTCATTGGTTGCCGCGCGCCCCCAGCTGCCGCCCGACTGGTTGTGGGTCAGCACTTCCAGGTTGTCGGTCAGCGCACCCATCCACGGGGTCATCTTCTCCTCTTCCGTGCCGGGCAGGAAGCCGATGTCATCGCCGACGCTCACCGTCGCGCGGGTCATGATGATCTCGCGGTAGCGCTGCTGGTCCATCGTCTGCGCCAGCCCCGCGGCGAGCGCCAGCAGGGTCTTGCCGGTGCCCGCGGTGCCAAGCAGGGTGACAAAGTCGATCTCCGGATCCATCAGCGCATTGAGCGCGAAGTTCTGCTCGCGATTGCGCGCATTGATGCCCCACACCGCATGTTGAAGGTGGCGGTAGTCGTCGACGATCTGCAACACGACCTTGTCCGCACCGACCTTGGCGACCTTCAACTCGGTGTCGTCGTCCCCGGACAGATACAGGAACTGGTTGGGATACCAGCTGTCGCCCTCGATGCGGTTGATCTCGTACCAGGTGCGGCCGTGCTCTGTCCACGAGCGCAGGTCCTTGCCGTGGCGGCGCCAGAAATCCTCCGGCAGCTCGGTCGCACCGGTATACAGCAGGTCGAAATCGTCCAGCGCGCGGTCGTTCTGGTAATCCTCCGACACGATGCCGGCAATCGCCGACTTGATCCTCAGGTTGATGTCCTTGGAGACAAACACCACCTCGGCCGCCGGCTCCGATTCCTGCAGCGCCAGGATGGCGCCGAGGATCGCGTTGTCGGGCACCACCGCGCCGAAGCGCTTGCCGGCGTCGAAGTTGTCGGTCTGGAAGCGCAGGCAGCCCGCGCTGGGACCGGCGCGCAGTTTCAGGCCGCCCGGCGGCGACAGCGGAATGCCCGCGGCAATGGCCTCGGTGCCCGATTCCTGGATCAGTTCGTTGAGAAAGCGGCTGACCTGACGCGCGTTGCGACTGGCATCGGTGGTCCCCTTCTTGCCGTTGTCGAGCTCCTCGATGACCTGCATGGGCAGGTAGACGTCGTGCTCCTGGAACTTGAACAGCGCTGTCGGGTCGTGCATCAGCACGTTGGTGTCGAGTACGTAGATCCGCTTGTTTCTCGTCATCAGGAACTCCGCGGTGCTTGCAACGGGAGGGGGCGAGGCGTTTCTAGACCGTTGTGTCGGCATGGTCGAGCAGAGCGTCCAGGACCGCCTGGGCGTGGCCGGGCACCTTCACCGGTTGCCAGGCCCGGGCGATGCGCCCGGCCGGATCGATCAGGTAGGTGCTGCGCACGATGCCCATCACCTTGCGACCGTACATGTTCTTCTCGCGGATCACGCCGAACGCGTTGCACAGGGCCTCGTCGGCATCGCTGACCAGCGCGATACCCAGTTCCTGCTTGGTGATGAAGTTCTGGTGCGACTTCACCGAGTCGCGCGAGACACCGAGGATGCGTGCACCGGCCGCCTCGAACTGCGGGAGCAGCGCAGTGAAGTCCCGGCTCTCGGTGGTGCAGCCCGGGGTGCTGTCCTTGGGATAGAAATACAGCACCAGCCACTGGCCACGCCAGGCTGCAAGGTTGCTGGTATCGCCGCTGGACAGCAGCAGCGGGAGGTCGCTGGGAGCGTGGTCACCGACGTCGAGCATGCATCAGCCTCCTCAGAACTTCATCGGGTCCAGAATCGCGTCCAGATTGAGGTGGTCGCAGAATTCCAGGAAATCATCGCGCAGCGCCGCAATGTGCATGCTGGCGGGAATGCCGATGGTGATCTGCGCGGAAAACATGTCGGCGCCGGTCTGCATCGCGCGGTAGCGGGTGCAATGCAGGCTTTCAATGGTGATGCCCTGACGGTCGAAGAAATCCGCCAGCTGGAAGGTGATGCCGGGTTTGTCGGCGGCAACGACCTCGACGATGTAGGGCAGCAGGTCCGACTGGACCTGTTTCTCGCCGGTGCGGTACCAGACCAGTTTGAGGTTGTCCTCGCGCTCCAGCCGGGTCAGCATCGCTTCCAGTTTGGCGATCGCATCCCACGAACCGGTGGCCAGTGCGGTGACGGACACGTCGCGTCCTACCGTCGACAGGCGTGCATCGACCAGGTTGCATCCGCTCTCGGTCACCCGCCGCGAGACCGGCAACAGGGGCGAGTCCGGATGCGTCGAATAGGCGTTGATCAGAAGGTGGTTTTCGTTCGGCGACGGCCGGGGTATTGGATCGGTCAAGGCAGCGCCTGCAATAGTGGGGACGGCTCCGGTCCGACACACGACGGTGGATCGCCAGGAGCTGAACCGCAGTCCGCGAGCGGAACGGGGCTACAGGCAGCATACTTGCCCGTGCTTTCGTGCCGCAAGTAACATCGGAGCGTCCGCAGGCGCTCACACCGCGTCCCGCTCCCCACCTCCAAGGCCCCTGATTTGCGACTCTCCGGCAGCATCACCGCACTGGCTACTCCGTTTGATGTCGATGGCGAGCTCGATCTCGACGCGTGGCAGCGCCTGATCGACGCGCAAGTTGCCAGCGGTACGCAGGGCGTCGTGGTGGCCGGCTCCACCGGCGAGGCCGCCGCGCTGCTTGATGCGGAGTTCGATGTGCTGGTGCGTACGGCGGTGGAGCGCATCGGCGGGCGCGTGCCGGTGATCGCCGGAACCGGCCATTCGGCGACGGCCAGAACGATCGAGCAGACCCGGCGCGCCGGCGCGCTGGGTGCCGATGCCGCGCTGGTGGTCACCCCGCCGTATGTGCGCCCGACCCAACCGGGCCTCGTCGCGCATTACCGTGCAATCGCCGACGATGGCGCGCTGCCGCTGGTGCTGTACAACGTGCCCGGCCGCACGGGCGGGGACCTGCTACCCGAGACCGTCGCCCAACTGGCCGGACATCCGCGCATCCTGGGGATCAAGGAAGCCAGCAGCGAGCCGGAGCGCATGCAGGCGCTGCTGGCATTGCGGGATGAGCAATTCGCGATTCTCAGCGGCGATGACGCTACCGCCTGCCGGGCGATGCTGGCCGGTGCCGACGGCGTGATCTCGGTGGCGTCCAACGTGCTGCCGCGGTCGTTCCGCCGGCTGTGTGATCTGGCCCGCAACGGCGAGCATGACGCGGCTCATGGATGGAACGAGCGGATGCAGCAGGTCTACGATTTTCTTGGAGTGGAATCCAACCCGATTCCGGTCAAGGCGCTGTTGGCCCGCCAGCACATCGGTGCCGGGCTGCGCCTCCCCCTGCTGCCGCTGTCGGCAGCCCACCACGACACCGTCGCAGCGATCCTCGCTGTGATCGGCAAACTTGAACTGGCCTGCGACGCAGTCGTTGCCAACTGATCTGGAGATTCCCATGCGTTCCACCGTTCCGATGTCCCGCGTCGCGATTGCCGGCGTGCTCCTGGTTGGCCTGGTGGCAATGTCCGGTTGCAGCTGGCTGCGCAAGGACGACGCGCTGTATACCGCGCAGAAGCGTCCGTTGGAGGTACCGCCGGATCTGCCCGCCGTGGGCGCCACGGTTGCCGCTGATACGGCATCCGCCGGTCCGGTGACGGCTTCCGGCACGGTTGCCTCGGCCCGGGCCGGCGCCAATACCGGGTTCAAGATGGCCTCAAGCCGGGATGACGCCTACACGCGACTGGATGGCGTGCTGTCCGGTCTTGAGGGAGTCACCATCGCCAATCGCGCGAAACTGTTGGGTGCGTTCGACGTCAATTTCCAGGACTCGAATTTCCTGATCCGGGTCACCGCTTCGGAAGGCGGTGCGTACGTGTCGGCCGTTGATCCGCGCGGCGTGCCCGCGGATGGTCCCGCGGCGGTACAGCTGGTAGCGGCGTTGAAGGCCGCGGTCGGCGGTCAGTAAGCCAACGTCAGCGCGATTCGACCTGCACCGGCAGGCGACCGTCGCCCAACCGCACCTGCAGGCGGTCGCCGGGCACCGCGTCCAGTACGCTGCGCACGACCCGTCCGTCTTCGTGCTGGACGATCGCATAGCCGCGGGCCACGGTGGCCAGCGGACTCACCGCCTCCAGGGCGCGCGCCAGCCCACGCAGCGCCAGCGTGTTGTTCGACAGCCGGCGCAAGATGGCTGCCTGCGGTCGTGGTGCGAGCGCTGCCAGGCGTTCGCCAAGACGCTGAATGCCGCGCTGGGGGTGTTGCGTCCGCACGATGGTGCCGGCGTGTCGAAGACGTCCTCGCCACTGCTCCAGCCGCCGCTGCAAAGCCTCATCCAGGCGCCGCCTGGCTTCAATCTGGCGGCGCTGGATCAGGTCCAGCCGTGCACGTGGCCGCAAAGCGTTCAGGCGCAGCGCCGCGCGGTCGGCGCGCTGGATCGCATGGTGCAGGTGGGTTGATTGCAGACTGCTGAGGCGGGCGTCCAGGGTCCGCAGGTGGCGGGCGAGATCATCGCTTGACGGCACCAGCAGCTCCGCGGCCACCGACGGCGTGGGGGCGCGCACGTCGGCCACGAAATCGGCCAGGCTGAAATCCGTTTCGTGGCCGACCGCCGACACCACCGGTACCGGGGAGGCAGCGATGGCGCGGGCCAGTTGTTCGTCGTTGAAAGCCCACAGATCCTCCAGCGAGCCCCCGCCGCGGGCCAACACGATGATCTGGTAGTGACCGCTCGCCGCCGCACGTTGCAGCATCGCGGTGATTTGAGCCGCGGCAGCGGTGCCCTGCACCGGTACCGGCAGGACGTCCGCCTCGACCAGCGGAAACCGTCGACCCAGCACGCTGAGCACGTCGCGCACCGCCGCGCCACTGGGCGAGGTGATGATGCCGATCCGCGCCGGAAAGGCGGGCAGGGGACGTTTGCGCTCCGCTTCGAACAGCCCTTCGGCCTGCAGCCGTGCCTTGAGCTCCTCGAACGCCCGCCGCAACGCGCCTTCGCCGGCTTCTTCCATATGGTCCAGGACCATCTGGTACTCGCCACGCGCTTCGTACAGGGTCAGCCGGCCGCGTGCGAGCACCTTCATGCCCTCGCGCGGAACGAATTTCAGCCAGCTGCTCTTGGGTTTGAACATCGCGCAGCGCACCTGCGCCCGCGCGTCCTTGAGATTGAAGTACAGGTGCCCCGACGACGGCCGGGCGACATTGCCCAGCTCGGCCTCGATCCAGACCAGCGGGAATGCCCCTTCCAGCAGGTCGCGCGCCAGCGTATTGAGCTGGCTCGGGGTAAGTACGTGCTCGGGTGCGGTGGCGGTCATGGCGGGGGCGCTAGGCGGCCGCCCACGGTAGCGCAGCCGGGTGGGTCGGTCATCTGTCGCAGCGGCGATCAGGTCGACGTGGTGGCATGCCATCGTAATCGCCAACGCCTCCACGCCATGGAAAAAGGCCCGGATACGCTCCGGGCCTTTCCAGGGCCGCATGCAGCCCGTCAACGCTTCTACAGAGTTACCAGGCGGTTACCAGATCACCACCTGCTGATCTTTGGCGCGGACCATGGGCTGCCCGGGCTTGCATTCAAACGCGGCGGCAAAGGCCGGCATGTTCGACGGCGCACCCATCGCCCGGAAGTTTGCCGGCGCGTGCGGGTCGGTGGCCAACCGCACCTTGAGCTCGTCTGCGGTGAAGTTGCGGCGCCACACGGTGGCCCAGTTGGCGAAGAACCGCTGGTCGCGGGTCATGCCGTCGGTCATCGGATCCGGCGTGGCGGCGGTGGCTGTCTTCATCGCGTCGTAGGCCACGGCCAGGCCGCCCAGATCGGCGATGTTCTCGCCCAGGGTGAGCTTGCCGTTGACGTTCTTGCCCGGCGCGGCCTCGTAGGCGTTGAACTGGGCGATCAGCTTGTCGGTGAGTCCCGTGAAGCCCTTGGTATCGGCCGGCGTCCACCAGTTCTCGAAGTTGCCGGTCGGACCGAAGCGGCTGCCCTGATCGTCGTAGCCGTGGATCATCTCGTGGCCGATCACCGCGCCGATGCCGCCGTAGTTCATCTCATCGGTGGCCTTGGGGTCGAAGAAGGGCGGTTGCAGGATCGCGGCGGGGAATACGATCTCGTTGGCCAGCGGGTTGTAGTACGCGTTGACCGTCTGCGGGCTCATGCCCCACTCGGTCTTGTCCACCGGCTTGCCGATCTTGGACAGGTTCCACTTGTAGTTGAACTCGTTGGCGGCAATGAGGTTGCCGAT
>JBDSPO010000013.1:0-2992 GCA_039930265.1 Lysobacter sp.
GCTGATCTTCGTAGCGGGCAGCGCGAGACCCGGATTGAGCGCGGCGATGGCCGGGTCGTTCCAGGTGGTGATCGTGCCCAGGTAGATGTCGGCCAGCAGGGCGCCGGTCAGGCGCAGCTGGCCGGGAGCGATGCCCTTGACGTTGACCACCGGCACCACACCGCCGATCGCCGAGGGGAACTGGCCCAGCCCCGCCTCGGCGAGCTCTGCGCTGGTCAGCGGCGCATCGGAGGAGCCGAAATCCACCGTCCCGGCCTTGATCTGGGCGATGCCGCCGCCGGAGCCGATCGACTGGTAATTGACCTTGTTGCCGGTGGCCGTGTGGTAATCGGCAGACCACCGGGAGATCAGCGGAAAGATGAAGGTCGCGCCGGCGCCGGTGATCTGTGCGGCGATCTTCTCGCTGCCTCCGGCACTCCCTGCGGCGGCGGCGGTGGTGCCGATGTCCGTGACTGTCGCGCCGTCACCGGACGGCGCGCAGGCGGTCATTGCAATGGCAAGCGAGAGGGACAGGGACAGGGCGGCGATACGCGTCGGCTTCATGGGGTGCTCGGAATGGCTGGGGGTGCCAGCGGATGCCGCCATGAAAGGACGTTTGTGTTACCGGCGTATGACAGCCAACTTCTCGAATGCGGCCAGGTCGACGCTTTCGGCCGCGCGCTGGATCTGCTCGAAGCTGTCGGCGCTGCCCTCGGCGCGCACCGAGAACCGGCGGCCCACCACCACCGCGTAGCTGCCGCGGCCGCTGGAGCGATTCCATTCCTCTTCGATCTGGCGGCCGTTGCGCGTGTAGCTCTTCTCGTAGCCGTCCGCGTCCTCGCTGGAAGACTCCGACCGCACCAACTGGGCCAGCGCACCGGCTCGGGCCAGCATCGGCGTGTCGACCAGCTTGATCCGGATCCGCTGGCTGCCGTCATCGGTGGCGTAATCGGCCGACGCGCTGGTGACCTGCATGCCCATCGCGCTTTCGCGGCTGGCGCTGATGGCCGTGCGCGGGAGTCCGTCCAGCGAGGCGGGGAGGAACGCTTTGAGTTGCTCCGGTTCCAGCGACTCCAAAGGCTTGCCGTCCTTGCCGCCAAACAGGGTCGCCAGCGCGGCTTCCGCGGAGGCCGCATCCGCGGGGTCGCCGCGGTTTGCGCGTGAACCGGCTGGTGCACCGGCGCGGTTTTGTTCGATCTCGATCTGCTCGCTCGCGGCGGCCATCTGTTCGCCGAACGCCATCAGTTGTCCCAACCTGCTGTCCTCATCGAAGCGGAGTTCGCTGCTGCTGGCGCGGCTGCCGACGGCACCGCTGGCGAGTGCGCCCACACCGGTAGCGCCGGCCACGACGGCGCCGATGATCAGCGCCAGCACGATGGTGATGATCATGATGACCGCGGTGTAGCCCAGTGATTTCTCGGCCGGGTTCTTCATCGTGTGCGGCAGGCCGAGGAAGAGCAGGTAGATCGAGTACGCGGCCGCCAGCAAGCCGATCAGTCCGCCCAACCACGGCACGATGCTGGCGATACCGGCGACCCACGCCGCCGTATACGCGTAGGCGATCACTTTCAGCGCCTGCACCTGGTTCTTCTGTCCACCGAAGCTGGGCGCCAGCGCGTTGATCACCCATGCGACCACGTAGATCAGCATCAGGCTCAGCGCATAGGTCAGGACCATCGCGGTCAGCCCGCTGAAAACCCCGGTCCGGATCGTCGCCCCGAACAGGCTGTAGCCGATGACGCTGCTTTTGATGAAACCGGACACTGCCGGAATCGCGGCCAGGATCATGATGTAGCCGATGTACAGACCCGGGATCGTGGCCGGCTCGGCCCCGATCTGCGGCCACTCGGTGCGCGGGCTCAGCAGGATCGACTTGACGCGGGGGATCAGGTTTTCAGGATTCATGGGTAGTGCTCCGAGGTTGCGTACGGTGCGACCGGTCGCGGCCGGATGTCGCCTGCAGTCACCCGTCAGAGCACGCCGGACCGCGCGCGATCCGGACATCGCCGCGGCCGGACTCCGGACAGCAGAACGGGCCCGAAGGCCCGTGCTGCATCACGCGTGTTCGGATGCCACTCAGTAGGCCATTGCCTTCGACCAGTAGGTCTCGATCTGCTGCACCAGCGCGTCCGGCAGCGGCACGTAGTCGAGCTTGCTGGCCTGGGCATCGCCGTTGGCGTAGACCCAGCGGAAGAATTCCTTGGCCGAACGGGCGCCGGCGGCATCCTTGGGCTGCTTGTACATCAGGATGAAATTGGTGGCGGTGATCGGCCACGCCTGCTGGCCCGGGGCATTGGTCATCACCAGATAGAAGTCATCGGCGGAACCCCATTCGGCGCTGGCGGCAGCCGCCGAGAAGGTCTTGTCGCTCGGGACGATGTAGTTGCCGGCGGCATTCTTCAGCCGCGAGTAGGTCATCGAGTTCTGCAGCGCGTACGACATCTCGACATAGCCGATGCCGCCCTTGATCTGCTTGACGTAGGCCGCGACACCTTCGTTGCCCTTGCCGCCGATGCCGCCGGGCCACTTCACCGAGGTGCCCTCACCGACCTGGGACTTCCACGCCGGGCTGACTTTGGACAGGTAGTTGACGAAGTTGAATGTCGTGCCCGAGCCGTCGGAGCGGTGGACGATGGTGATCTTCAGATCCGGCAGCTTCAGGCCGGAGTTGGTGGCGACAATGCGCGGGTCGTTCCACTTGGCGATCTTGCCCAGGAAGATGTCCGCCAGCACGTCGCCGTCTAGCTTCAGCGCGCCGGCGGCAATGCCGGGCACGTTCAGCACCGGCACCACGCCGCCGATCACCGACGGAAACTGCGCCAGGCCGTGCTTGGAAAGCTCTTCGGGCTTCAGCGGTGCATCCGAGGACCCGAAGTCGACGGTGGCGGCCTTGATCTGGGCGATGCCGCCGCCGGAGCCGATCGACTGGTAGTTCACGCGGTTGCCGGTTGCCTTGGCGTAGTCCGCCGACCACTGGGTCATGACCGGGTAAATGAACGACGCGCCGGCACCG
>JBDSPO010000014.1:0-10044 GCA_039930265.1 Lysobacter sp.
GTTGCGCCGGACCAGGTGCTGTGGGACAGCGGGGCGCAACAGGACCTTTTGGGCGCGACGGCAGTGGGCGCGACTGCACCCGTAACACGCAAGAGCGTTGCAAGCGTGCCGCGCGCGTTCCTGCAGCTGGCCGGGCTGGTGATCGCCCATGCCGACCCGCGCCGGCACGCGTTGTTGTATCGCCTGCTGTGGCGATTGGCCCACGGCGAGCGGGAGTTGCTCAGCATGGTCACCGACGACGACGTTGTCTGGGCGGTCGACGCGGCCAAGGCGGTGCGTCGCGAGAAGCACAAGATGAAGGCGTTCGTGCGCTTCCGTGAGGTGGCGGGGCCGGAGGGTTCGGTCTACGTTGCCTGGTTTGAACCGGTGCACGACGTGCTGCCGCAGGTCGCGCCGTTCTTCCTGCGCCGCTTTGCCGGGATGCGCTGGTCGATCCTGACCCCGGCTCGGAGCGCGCATTGGGATGGTGTGACCCTGGTTCTGGGCGATGGGTCGGATCGCAGTGAGGCGCCCGATGGCGATGCGCTGGAGGAACTGTGGCGTGTGTACTACGCCAACATCTTCAATCCCGCGCGATTGAAGGTGGACGCGATGATCAAGGAAATGCCCGTCCGCTATTGGAAGAATCTGCCCGAAGCCTCCCTGATTCCGGGACTGATCCGCGATGCCGGCGAGCGCATGCAGGCGATGGTCGAGTCCGCGCCCACGCTCCCGCGCAAGGCGTTTCCCGCACCGGCGACCACCGCGCGATCGCCAGTCCCTGTGGTGGGTGGCTACGAGCTGCGGTCCGCGGTGCTGGCCTGCCGTGCATGTCCGTTGTGGGGCCCGGCGACCCAGGCGGTACCGGGGCAGGGTTCGCGGAATGCGCAGGTCATGGTGATTGGCGAGCAACCCGGCGATCAGGAGGACCTCACCGGTCGCGCGTTTGTCGGGCCGGCAGGAAAGTTGCTCGACCGTGCGCTTGCCGAGATTGGATGGGATCGCTCCAGTCTGTATCTGACCAATGCCGTCAAACACTTCAAGTTCGAGCCGCGGGGCAAGCGGCGTATCCACTCCCGCGCCAGCGCCGGCGAGCAGGCCGCCTGCCGGCCATGGCTGCTGGCGGAACTGGACCAGGTGAAGCCCCACTTCGTGTTGTGCCTGGGCAATGTCGCGGCGCGTGCGTTGCTGGGTCCGGACGTCTCCGTCCTGTCGGTGCGCGGACGCTGGCACGTCGCGGAGGACGGGTTGCAGGTGCTCGCCACTGTCCACCCGTCCTACCTGCTGCGCTTGCCCGAGTCCGGACGCGCAGCGGCATGGGCGGAGTTTCTGGCGGATCTGCGGTCGGTCCAGGCGGCATCCGCCCTGGATGGATGACCCGCTGACGGCGTGACCTGCGATGGTGGAGGGTGAGGTCGCTCAGGTTGCAGCCGATCGCCGGATCACGGGCGTGCGCCCCGCCGACTTCTCAACCGGATGGGTGCTGCAATGGCGGAACTTTTGCCACCATGCATCTATGGGTGGGTAGGGGATTGATCAGCCAGGGGTTTCGCAAGGTGGGGGCAGTCGATTGATGAGCAGGAATCACCAGCAGCGGGCGGCCGGTGCATACGTGCAGGGCATGCGTTGATGTCCGTGCGCATCTCCAGCGAGCAGGCGGTATGGCTGGAAACCCATGTGCTGCCACATGAGGCCGCCCTGCGGCATTGGCTGGGGCGACGGGTGCAGCCGCCGATCGAAGTGGACGACATCCTGCAGGAGGCTTATGCCGCGATGGCGACGCTGGCGGACTTCAGCAAGGTGCAGAATCCTCGCGCCTACTTTTTCTCCGTCGCCCGTTCACTGGTGTTGCAGCAGTTGCGGCGCGCGCGAATTGTGTCGATCGAGTCGGTGGCCGAGGTGGAGCGCCTGGACGTTATCGGCGACGTGCTCACGCCGGAGCGCTATGCCACAGGCGGCGAAGACCTGCGACGCATCGCGGAGATGATCGCCGGATTGCCGGAGAAATGCCGGCAGGCGTACCTGCTGCGGAAGGTCTACGGCTACTCGCAGCGGGAAATCGCGGCACAGATGGGCATCAGTGAGAACACGGTGGAAAAGCACATCGGCAAGGGCCTGCGTCTGCTGCTTGCCGCGCAGGCAGGTGCATCGACCCTGATGGCGCAGGACGCAGCGTCGGACGAAGGCAGGGAGGTTGGCGATGGACGCAGACATGGCGGTTGACGGGCGTGCGGCGGACTGGGTGGCACGCGAGGATCGCAGCCCCCTGACACCGCCCGAAGTCCTAGAGCGGGATACGTGGCTGGACGCGGACCCGCGCCACTTCGGGGCGTATGCCCGTGCGCACGCACTGTTCCGGCGCATGGATCGGGCGCGTGGCTTGGGTGGGGCTTTCGATCCGGCGCACCATCGCCGGTACGCGGCACCCTCTGCGCTGGATCGCATCCCGGTTGAGCGCGTGGAGGCGCACACGCCGGCGCCCGGGTCGCGCATACCGGGCTTCGCCCGCGGTGTTCGCATCGGCGCGTTGGCCGCCTCGCTGATGGCTTGTGCGTGGTTCCTCGCAACGCTGCTGCCGGCACCGGCAGGAACCACGGTCCACCGTACCGCGATGGGTGAGGTGCTGCGGTTGCCGCTGACGGACGGCTCGGCGGTGACCCTGAACTCGGCGAGCGAAATCCGGGTCGAGTACAGCGCCTCGCGCCGGCACATCAGTCTTCTGCGGGGCGAGGCCCTGTTCGATGTGGCGCGCGACGTACGCCGCCCGTTTGTGGTCGCTGCCGACGGAATGGAGGTGGTAGCAGTGGGCACCAGCTTCAGCGTGCGCCAGGAGCCCGGTGAGCCGCTGCAGGTGACCGTGCGCGAGGGCGTGGTGGAGGTGGTCGACCCCCGCAGCCGACAGGAGGCGGTGCGCGTTGCCGCCAACTTTGCAGTCTCTGTTCGCCACGGCGCGCGCGTGCGCCTGCAGCCTCTGGGAGCCGACCAGGTCGATCGCAAACTCTCATGGCGACAGGGCATGCTGGCATTCGACGGTGACACTCTGGGGGAGGCGGCGGCGACCTTCGCGCGCTATAACCAGACCCGGATTCTGATCGACGATCCACGCGTGGCGGAGCGTCGCGTGGTCGGGCTGTACTCGGCGACCGATCCGGCCGGCTTTGCCCAGGCAGTCGCCGCCGCGCTTGACCTGCGTCTGGAGACCTCCCGCGACGGGGTGCACCTGCGCCATCTCGACACCGCAGATGCGCCAGCGGAGAAGTTCCCGGCGCGGCTCTCGGACCAGTGAACAAGAACCGTCAACTGCGATAGCAATGGCGGAAAACGCACGCCCAGGCATCGGGTGTGTTGGAAGGGGGCGGCCTGCCTGCAGGACGATAATCAGCCGCGACAGCGGAATTTTCGACGTTTTTTGGGGGAGAGGAAGGTATGGGTCTGGTAAGCAAACCGTTGCGCAACGCGATCGCTGTGGCGATTGCCGCCATGGCACTGGGTGTGGGGTCGCCGGCGTTCGCCGAAACGCGCGACTTTGATATCGCCGGCAGTGACATGAGCCGGGCACTGCCCGAGTTCGCCCGCCAGGCCGAGATCCAGATCGTGGCGCCCGGAGAGGAGTTGAGCGGGTTGCGGGTGACTGCCCTGAAGGGTCGGATGGACGTGCGCCAGGCGCTGGCACAGCTGCTGAACGGCACCGGCGTGCTGATCGCGTCCGACGATGGTCAGACCATCACCCTGCGCACCGCGGCGGCGAAGACGGCCGCCCTCGGCGGCGGCATGCAGGCCACCGCGCAGGCAGCGGAACGCGATCCGTCCCGGGCTGTCAGCGACGCGCCTGCGCAAGGTCGGGTGTCCACGCTTGAGGGAGTCACCGTGGTCGGTACGCAGATCAAGGGCGCACGCAGCGCTGCGATCCTTCCGGTTGCCACGTTGCAGGCCGAGCAGATCGAGGCGACCGGCGCGGTATCGGGAGACGACCTGTACCGCTCCATTCCGCAAATGGGCGACGTCTCCTTCAGCGGTACCAACGGTGGCAACAGTTCCAACTACGCCCGCGGCGATATCGCGTCGGTCAACCTGCGCGGCTTGGGGGTTGGCAACACGCTGCTGCTGATCAATGGCCGGCGCACCGTGCTGCATCCCACCAGTCAGGCGGACTCGCAACTGGTGCCGGTGCTGACCTACAACGCCAATGCCATTCCGGTGTCCAACCTGCGGCGGGTGGATGTACTGCTGGACGGTGCCGCGGCCATCTACGGCACCGATGCGGTCGCCGGCGTGGTCAACAACGTGCTGCGCGACGATGTCGACGGTGGCACGATCAGCATCCAGCGAGGGATCGGTGAAGGCACCAATCTGCGCGACTTCGGCATCAATGGCGTGGTCGGCAAGAATTCCGAGGACCTGCGGTCCAACGTGACGCTGGCGTTCAACTACTTCAACACCACCGGTCTCAACTCGCTGGATCAGGGTTGGACCAGCTACGCCGACCGCCGGCCGGATTTTGCGGGCACCCCGTTCGCAGGCCTGCTCGGCGCCGACAACCGCACCACCAACAGTCCGTGGGGCAACTACACCGCGATCGGTCCACGCGTGTCACAAGGCGGCAGGTTCCTCACCACCGCGGCCGGGGCCTTCCATGTGCAGCCCACGACCAACAGCGGCTGCAACGCCGCGATCGGCAACGGGGCGTGCATCCAGTCAGGCAACAAGGCGACCAGCGGCGTCGACAGCAACCTGCGTGACAACTCGCAGAGTGAATTTCCGCTGTCGATCACTCCGGACGTCAGTCGCCTGAATCTTTTCGCTACCGGCAAGCATGACTTCGACAACGGCGTGTCCTTCTTCAGCGAGCTGGGCTATTACGAGGCGAATGCCAAGAGCCTGCAGAACGCGGTCAACACGATTTCGTCCTCGCGCATGACGGTGCCGACCAGCAATTACTGGAACCCGTTTGGCCCGACCACCCTTCCGAACGGCACGCCGAACCCGAATCGTCTCAGCGGCTTGAACGTCAGCGCCAACGGCATACCGGTAGACATCACCAGCTACCGCTTTGAACGTCCTACCCGGATCGAGGTCAAGAACACCCAGGTCCGGGCGTTGACGGGCCTGCGTGGCGTGCATCTGGGGTACGACTGGGAGAGCGCGCTCCTGTACTCCAAGGCGACCGTCAAGGACACCCAGGAAGCCGTCAGCATGACCTTGTTCCAGCGGGCGCTGGCAGACAGCAGCAGCAATGCCTACAACCCGTTCTGCGGTGGTTGCAACGACTGGAGCAAGCTGGACCCGTTCTACTTCAAGGCACTGCGCGCGAGCGAAACCACGCTGGCACTTTGGGATTTCAAGGTGTCGCGCCCGGATCTGTTCCGCACCTGGGCCGGCGACGTCGGAATGGCGGCCGGGGTGGAAGTGCGGCACGAGACGCAGCGCGACAATCGCGATGACCGGGTCGATGGCACCACGACCTTCATCAATGCGATTGGCGGTGCGGAAACCCCCAGCGACATGTACGGCGTGAGCCCGACCCCGGACACGTACGGTTCGCGCACGGTGAGCGGGTTGTTTGCCGAGTTGTCGGTGCCACTGGTGTCACGCGAGATGGACATCCCCCTGGTGCGTGCGCTGGACCTGCAACTGGCCGGCCGCACCGAGCACTACAGCGACTTCGGCGGTGTCACCAAGCCCAAGGTTGCGCTGGGCTGGACCGTGTTCGACAGCCTCACCCTGCGCGGTTCCTGGGCGGAAGGCTTTCGCGCCCCCAACCTGGAACAGTTGAACGCGACGGTGGTCAGCCGTTCCAACAGCCGGACCGACTACATCCAATGCGAAGCCGACGTCCGCAACGGCGCAATCGCGAACTTCGACAGCTGCAACCACACCGCCTCGACCACCGCGCGTCGTTCCGGCAATCCGGAGCTGAAGGCGGAGACCTCCACCAACACCAGTTTCGGGGTGGTGTTCCAGCCGCAGTTCGTGCCCGAAAACTACGGTCGTTTCAGCATTGCCGTGGACTACTTCAAGTACGAGCAGGAAGGGATCATCGGGCTGTTCGGGGAAGGCAATGGCCTGATCCTGGATTACCTGATGCGCAAGGAACAAGGCAGCAGCAATCCGAACGTGGTCCGTGCCACGCCCAACGCGGATGACATCGCGCGTTACCAGGGCACCGGTTTGGCGCCGGCAGGCCGCGTGCTATACGTGACCGACCAGTACATGAACCTGCAGCCGCAGACGCTGCGAGGGGTGGACTACAGTTTCAACTGGCGCTCTCCGGAAACCCGCGCTGGCCGTTTCAACGTGGCTGTCAACGGCACCCATCTGATCGAGTTCTACCGGGACGTGTCACCCGCGATCGGCGAGCTTCTGGCGGCGCGGGATGCCGGAGTGATCGATGCGTCCACGTGGATTTCCGGGGGTGGCAACCAGATCGGGCAGAACGGCATGCCCGAGTGGAAATGGACCGGAAGCCTGACCTGGAATTACCGGCAGTTCACCCTGGGAGGGAGCAGCCGCTACAACAGCTCGTTCGTGGATACCGGCCTCAGCGATGCGGCGGGCAACTACTGGCAGGTCGACTCGCAGGTGCTGAGCAACGTGTTCGCGAAGTACGACTTCGGCGGCGAGGGGATGTTCAATGACCTGTCGGTCAAACTGGGCGTGAACAACGTCGCCGACAAGCGTCCGCCGCTGGCCGACAGCTCCTACGGCTACTCCTCGTCGGTGTACCAGGCCTATCCGCGCTACTTCTATCTCAACCTCAGCAAGAGCTTCTGATTCGCGGGCGCTATCCAACATGACAGGGACCCCTACCTTCGGGTCCCTGTCGGCAAGGGGAACTGCAAAATGATGCAACAGAATTTTTGGCGTGCCGTGACAGTGGGCGCGTTGGTGGCTGTGGGCCTCGCGGCGCCGGTCGCCGCGCGCGACAGGACGGCGACCACCGCGATCACCAACGCATTGGTCTTTGATGGCACCGGTGCCGCCGCGTATCCGGCCACCGTCCTCATCCGGGACGAGCGCATTGTGGGCGTCGGTCCCGGGCTCAAGGTGCCCAAGGGCGCGGTAGTTCTCGATGCGGCCGGCAAGACGCTGATGCCGGGTCTGTTCGACCTGCACACACACTGGACCCCCAACGCCAACCCTTCTTCGAGCGCGGTGTTGTCGGGTGTCTACCTGGCGGCCGGAGTCACGTCGCTCAACGATTTCCACCAGGCGCCCGAGTCGTACGCGCCCCGCCGGGAATGGCTCGGAACCCTCGTCGCACCACACGTCAATTTCGCCGCTCGCATCAGCACGCCCCTGGGTCACGGCGCCGACTGGGCCGATATCGCCACCACACGCTGGGTCAATTCTCCCGAAGCCGCGCGGACTGCGGTTCTCGCGCTGGTGCCCTATCGCCCCGACATGATCAAGGTGTTTACCGACGGCTGGCGCTATGGCCACATGCCGGACAACACCAGCATGGACCCGTGGACGCTCGCGGCACTGGTCGGTGAAGCCCACAAGCACGGTCTCAAGGTCGCCACCCATACCGTCACCGCCGACCGCGCTGGATTTGCCGGAGATGCCAAAGTCGACCTGATCGCGCACAGCATCCAGGACCGTGTGCTGGACCCCGATACCGTTGCCCGGCTCAAGGCAGGTGGCACCTATTACGCGCCTACCTTGACGGTGTACGAGCCGGTCAAGATGGGCAGCAAAGCGCCTGCTGATCCCAAGGACCCCGCGCTGCTCAGCCGCCAGCGCAACTTCGTCAACGCGATGGAGAACGTGCGCGTACTGCACAGGGCCGGTGTGCCCATCGCACTGGGCACTGACGCGGGCATGCCCGGCACGCCGCATGGCGCCGCCACCCTGCGTGAGCTGGAACTGCTGGTGCAAGCCGGTCTCACGCCGGCCGAAGCGCTGCAGGCGGGTACCGCCACCAGTGCCGCCGCGATGGGACTGCAGGCCGACCGGGGCCGGATCGCCAAGGGCCAGCGCGCCGACCTGTTGCTCGTGGACGGCCGACCGTGGAAAGACATCGCCGACATCAAGCGGCTCAGCCATGTGTGGCTGGACGGCCGACTGGTCCATGGACCGGGTGTGCCGCTGCCTGCCGCGAACGCGCGCAGCTACCCTGAGCCTGTGACCATCCCGGCATTGGTGGACGACTTCGAGCGCGCTGACCGGCGTACGGCGCTGGACACCTTGCGCACTGACGACAACGACGGCGGCAACGATCGCACCTGGCAGCTCACCCGGGTGGTGAGCCGCGAGGAGGGCGGCCACGCGCTGCAGACGATGGCACGCATGTCGAGCAAGGAGCGCGCGTACGCCTCCGTGGTGCTGCCATTGAGTCGCGGCTCGGTAAGGCCGGTGGACCTGGGTCAATATCGCGGGGTGCGCTTTGATATCCGCGGTGAAGACGGCGGCCACGCGGTCATGTTCAAAGGACTGGAAGGCGGTCGCTGGAAGGCTGACATCCCGGTGCAGCCTCAATGGCAGCAGGTAACGGTCGATTTCAGCCAACTGCAATACGCCCCATATCGGGTGGTCGAGGGTGAGTCAAGGCCGTGGCGTGGCGATGATGTGACCGACCTGCAGTTCATCGTCAACGGCGAAGGTGCTGCGCTGCCATGGTTCGAGCTGGACAACGTGCAGTTCTATTGATCGTCGGTGCTGCGTCTTTTCCCCCTGAGCACAGGAGTGGTGTGTGAAGTCCTTGATGAGAAAAACCGCGGTCGCACTGGTCGCTGCACTGGCGATGCAGGCGGCCACCGCGGCAGGGTCGGATGCTGCCGACACGCCAGGCGCCCGCGCGAGCGCTGCTGATGCAGGCACGCCGCTGCTGGAACGGCTGGACGCCTACGCGCCGCAGATCGCCCGTATGGCCGACCAGATGTGGCAGCAGCCGGAGCTGGGCTATCTGGAGAATGCCTCGTCGGCCTTGATGCAGGAGGAGTTGCGCGCGCACGGCTTCCGCATCGAGGCAGGGGTGGCCGGGATGCCTACTGCGTTCGTGGCCACCGCCGGCAAGCGCGGCAGGGGGCCGGTGATCGGACTGCTGGCCGAAATGGACGCGCTGCCCGGCATGTCGCAGGCAGCGGTGCCGCAGCGTCAGGCAGTGCCGGGCGTTGATCCGGGCCATGCCTGCGGCCACAACCTGTTTGGCGCCGGTGTGGTCGGCGCCGCGGTGGCGTTGAAGGAGTGGCTGGACAGCAGTGGCACCGATGGCGAGATCCGGGTGTTCGGAACGCCTGCGGAAGAGGGCGGTTCTGGCAAGGTGTACATGGTCCGCGACGGCCTGTTCAAGGACGTCGATGTGGCTTTGCATTGGCATCCGGGGTCACGCAACTCGGCCTCGCAAAGCACCAGCCTTGCAAACATCAGTGGCAAGTTCCGCTACTCCGGGCTCGCCTCGCACGCGGCGATGGCGCCGGAGCGCGGCCGCTCCGCCCTGGACGGGGTGGAATCGCTGAACTACATGGCCAACATGCTGCGCGAGCATGTGCCGCAGGAAACCCGCATCCACTACATCATCAGCAACGGCGGCGGGGCGGCGCCCAACGTGGTGCCCGCTAGCGCGGAGGCCTACTATTACGTCCGCCACCCGGATCCGGCGGTTGTGCGCAGCGTGTTCAAGCGCCTGCAGGACGCCGCCGCAGGCGCGGCGTTGGGTACGGGCACGACGTTCGAGTTCGAGCAGACCGGTGGGGTGTTCAGCCTGCTGCCCAATGACACGCTGGGCAAGGTCATGCACACCTCTCTGCAGCAGGCGGGCGGGGTGCACTACAGCGCATCGGACTCGGCATTCGCCAGGGCAATGCAGCCGCAACTGGAGCAGAAGGTGGAACTCGCGGAGGCGGCGTCGATTGCCGAGTATTCGGTCGACGGCGATGGCTTTGGATCCACCGATGTCGGCGACGTCAGCTGGGCAGTACCGACCGTTGGGCTGGGCACGGCCACATGGGTGCCGGGCACACCCGCCCACAGCTGGCAGGCCGTTGCGGCGTCGGGAATGGGCATTGGTCACAAGGGCGCTGTGGTCGCAGCCAAGGCGCTGTCGCTGACGGCGATGCGTCTGTT
>JBDSPO010000015.1:0-22817 GCA_039930265.1 Lysobacter sp.
CAATCTGCTGTGAATAGCGCGTGATGATGGACGCCAAGCGTTGCGCGTAGCGCTCGTCGCCCGTGCGTGAACTGTCTGCGTAAAGGTGCAGCACCGCAGGCTGGCCGGCGGCCAGCTGGGCGCCAAAGCCCTCTGGTATGTCGAGCACGACGCGTGCGCTGTGGTCCGTCACGGCGCGTAGTGCCGCAGCCTCGTCACCGGCGAGCGCTGTCGTGGCGACCTGCTGCGACTGCAGATACCCAACCAGATTGGGGGCGTGCTCGGCATGCATCACGGCGACCTGGATGGTCTCGTCCACGCCGACGCGGGAACGATCCAGCGAAAACTGCAGCATGGCAGCGAAGAACACCGGCCCGAACACCGGCCCGAACAGCAGCGCCGTCATCACCGTGCGCCGGTCACGCAGGTTCTCGCGGAATTCCTTGGCGAACACGATCAACGCGGCGCGGATCAAGAATCGGCTCCGTCGTCGCCGGTCAGCGCCACGAAGGCATCCTCGAAATTGTCGGAGCCGGTGCTGGCGCGCAGTGCTTCGGGCGCGCCACGCGCCACCACAGTACCCTTCGCGATCACGATCACTTCATCGCACAGCAGTGCCACCTCGTGCATCACGTGGCTGGAGAACACGATGCAATGGCCGAGATCGCGCAGCCGCTGCAGCAGCAGGCGCAGCTTGCGGACTGCAGGCACGTCGAGACCGTTGGTGGGCTCATCGAGGATCAGGTTGCGGGGGCCGTGCACCAGCGCGCGTCCCAGCGCACAGCGTACTTTCTGGCCCTGCGAGAAGGTCTTGGTACGCCGGTCGGCAATATCTTCCATCTCGAGCAGTTCGATCAGTTCGGCGGTGCGCTGTCGTGCTGCCGGCGCATCGAGACCGGCGAGGCGGCCGAAATAGATCATGTTCTCGCGGGCGGTGAGCGTGGGATAAAGGCCCGCGTTGTGCGGCACGATGCCGAGCCTGCGGCGCAGCGCCGCGTTTGCAGGCGTAACCAGTTCGCCGTCGATGCGTGCACTGCCCGAGTCGGCGGTGAGCGTGGCGCACAGAATGCGCAGTGTCGTGCTCTTGCCGGCCCCGTTGGGACCCAGCAGGCCGGTGATGCGACCGTCGGCAGCGACGAACGAGACCTCACGAAGTGCCACGATCGATGCGAAGCGCTTGGAGAGCTGCTGCGCCTCGATCATGGCGCAGGTCCGTTCAGCGACAGGAAGAACGGCGCGGCTTTGAGCTTGCTGGCGCAGGACTGATCCACACGCAGGGTCCTGCCTGCTGCGGCCACCTGCAGGAAATCCGCCATGATGCGGTCGATGCAGTTCTGCAGCAGCTGGCCATGCCCCTGGCCGGGCAGCGTGATGCGCAGTGCCTGCGTGAAGCCCCGCGCGGCCTCGTCCGCGAAGTACTCCGGCGTGACGGGATCAGCGGAGCCGGACAGCAGCAGTGCCGGCACTCTGCTCGACAGCGGTTGATGGAAGTCGGGATCCATCGGACCACGTGGCCATTCACGGCAAAGTGCCTGCAGTGCATCGAGCTGCGAGTTGCCAAGGAACGTCGCGGCCAGCTTCTCGCGGTTGACCAGTGGCGATGCAAAAAAGGGCACGTCCTCTGTGCAGACCACGCTGTTGTGCATGCCATAGGCGAGCACGGCGTCGTAACCTGCCGAAGCCAGCAGGTACTGCGAAGCCAGCGGTGTGTACTGCGCTTCGCGGTTGGCCAGATGCAGCGTCAGCGGCAGCAGGGCGGCGCGATCGCTGCTGTAACTGGAAAGCCGCAGCGCACCGGCGAACGCTGCGGCGGAGAACTGCAGTGGCGTCGGCAATCCACTGCGCGGATTGGGCAGCGTGACGGCCACCGGTGCCGCAGCCAGCTTGTCGCGCAACTGCCGGTAGTCGACCGCCGGATCACCGAATTGCCTGAAGCATGCCGGCTCGGCGCGACACCGCGCGAAGATGCGCTGCAGGGAATCCTCCGCGTCCAGCGGCGTGGTGACGCCCAGCACCTGCGTTGGCGGAACTACGCCGTCCAGTATCAAGGCCAGGGTGTTTGCCGGAAAACGCCGCGCATAGTGCTGCGCCACGCGGGTGCCATAGGAACTGCCGTACAGCGCGATGCGCTGGTAGCCCATGGCCTGGCGCACCGCATCCAGATCCTGCACCGCCACGCTGCTGGTGTACTGCGACAGATCGTGATCGCCTTCGAGGCGCTTGCGGCATTCGCCCATGATGCGCGCGGTGTCTGCTTCGCTGGCATCCCAGAGCTGCTGTTCGTCGATGGGACAGTTGAGCGGATGCGATTTGCCAGTACCGCGCTGATCGACGATCACGATGTCGTGGTTGCGCCGGATGCGGGTGAAGGCGGACGAAGCCGTCGTATAGAAGGTGCTGGCGCCCAGGCCCGGCCCGCCTGCCAATATAAAGAGTGGCGCGGGTGAGTGCCGGCGGCTCAGCGACGGCAGCCGCGCCACGAACAACTGCAGTTTGCGGCCCGCCGGCGCCTGCCGATTTTCCGGCACGCTCAGCCGGCCGCACTCGGCTTCCAGCGAAATGAGTCCCAGTGGGTGTTCGAGCCGGCAGGGGCTGAAAGCCAGCGTGGTGCCGGGGCCGGAAGCCTGCGCTGCGCGCGCCGCCGGGACGAGCGCCATCGATAGCAAAGCGAAAAGCGCGAGTTTGCGGTGCGGCACGGGCCCCAACATACCATTACCGGATGCGCCTGGCCGCAACCGCCCTACAATTGCCGCCATGAACGAAGCGGGCAAATACGATGTGATCGTGGTGGGTGGCGGGCATGCTGGTGTGGAAGCTGCGCTGGCTGCGGCGCGGCGTGGCGCGCGCACGCTGCTGCTGACGCAGAGCATCGAGACCGTCGGTGCGATGAGCTGCAATCCGGCCATCGGCGGCATCGGCAAGGGACATCTGGTGCGCGAGATCGACGCGCTGGGTGGCGCCATGGCGCGCGCCGCCGATGCCGGCGGCATCCAGTTCCGCACTCTGAATGCGAGCAAGGGTCCCGCGGTGCGTGCCACGCGTGCGCAGGCGGACCGCTCGCTGTATCGCCAGGCAATCCGGTCCATGGTGGAAACGCAGCAGAATCTGGATGTATTCCAGCAGGAAGTGGCGGATCTCGTGCTCAGTTGTGAACGCGTGAGCGGCGTGGTCACGGCCACCGGCATCTGTTTCAGCGCGCGCGCGGTGGTGTTGACCACGGGCACGTTCCTGGCCGGCAAGATCCACATCGGCCAGTCCTCGCACGCGGGCGGCCGGGTCGGCGATCCGCCCTCGGTCACGCTGGCCCGGCGCCTGCGCGAAGGTCCGTTCGTGGTCGATCGTCTGAAGACCGGCACGCCGCCGCGGATCGACGGCCGCAGCCTGGACTACTCGGTGATGGTCGAACAGCCCGGCGACGATCCGCGCCCGGTGATGTCGTTCATGGGTTCCCGTGCCGATCAGCCGCGCCAGGTGTCGTGCTGGATCACCGAGACGTGCGAGCGTACCCACGAGATCATCCGCGGCGCGCTGGACCGCTCGCCGCTCTATACCGGCCTGATCGAGGGCATCGGTCCGCGCTACTGCCCGTCGATCGAGGACAAGGTGGTGCGCTTCGCCGAGAAGGCCAGTCACCAGATCTTCGTGGAGCCCGAAGGTCTGGGGGTCACCGAGATCTACCCCAACGGCATCTCCACCTCCCTGCCCTTCGACGTGCAGCTGGAGCTGGTGCGTTCGATCCGCGGCTTCGAGAACGCGCACGTCACCCGCGCGGGCTACGCGATCGAATACGACTTCTTCGATCCGCGCGGATTGAAGGCAACCCTGGAGACGAAGGCGGTCGCCGGCCTGTTCTTCGCCGGCCAGATCAATGGCACTACCGGTTACGAGGAAGCGGCGGCACAGGGCCTGCTGGCCGGGGTCAACGCCGCACGGCAGGTGCAGGGGCACGAGGGATGGTGCCCGCGCCGCGACGAGGCCTACATCGGCGTTCTGGTGGATGACCTGATCACCCACGGCACCACCGAGCCCTATCGGATGTTCACCAGCCGCGCCGAGTACCGGCTGCAGTTGCGCGAGGACAATGCCGACCTGCGCCTGACCGCGACCGGCCGCGAGCTCGGACTGGTCGGCGATGCGCGCTGGGACCGGTTCGCCGCCAAGCGCGACGCGATCGACGCGGAAAATGCCCGGCTGGGCGCGATCTGGATGTCGCCGGGCAATGCGCTGGGCACGCAGGTCGCGGCGGGTCTGGGGATCGAGCTCAGTCGCGAATCCAGCGCCCGGGACCTGCTCAAGCGTCCGGAGATCACCTATGCCCGGCTGGTATCGGTGGACGCGCTGGGCCCGACGGTTTCCGACCCGGCGGTCGCCGAGCAGGTCGAGATCGGGGTCAAGTACTCCGGCTACCTGGACCGGCAGAACGCGGAGATCGCGCGCCAGCGACGCCACGAAACCACCGCGATTCCCGACGGCTTCGAGTACGCGCGGGTGCACGGACTGTCGACCGAGCTGGCCGGCAAACTGGAGCGGGTGCGGCCGGAAACGGTGGGCCAGGCGCAGCGCATTCCCGGCATGACGCCTGCGGCGATCTCATTGCTACTGGTGCATCTGGTGGGCGCCCGCCGACACCGCGTGGCCTGACACGCGCGGCGGTGCGTGGTTTGACCCCGAGGGCGACGGTTGTCTAGACTTCGGCGGCTGCCGGGGTCTGTTACCTCCGGCCATGCCCGCATCGTGGACAGACCGAGTCGATCTAGAACACTTCCCTACACCATGGACCGTGCGCGGCCGTGGCGGTACGCGGGGCCTGCAGCGATCCGGTAGCGCCGCGCTGATTGCTTGCGTGGTCGCCGCAGCGCGACGTCCGGAGCCAAGCGATGACCCAGAACAAGAAAAAGCGCGACACCCGCCTGTTGTACCGGGTCGATGCCGAGGGCAACTTCGACGCCGACCTGGTCGCCGAGGCGATCAATGCCCGGCTGCAGCAGCATGACCTGGCCGCGCTGCGCGCTGATCTAGGCCACATTCTGGCGGCCGATCTGGCCGACGTGTTGACCCGCCTGGAACCGGCCGGGCAGGCGCAGGTGCTGCCGATGATCCCGGCAGACCAGCGCGCGCTGGTGTTCGGCTACCTGCCGCTGGAACTGCAGACGCTGCTGGTCGCCGGCATGCCGCGCACCGAGGTGCTGGAACTGTTCTACCTGATGTCGGCCGATGAGCGGGTCGACCTGTTCAATACCCTGCCGGCGGACCGGCGCGAGCGCCTGCTGCCGGCGCTGGCCCAGGCCGAGCGTGATGACATCCGCCGCCTGGCCAGCTACCCGCGCGACAGTGTCGGGGCGTTGATGACCTCCGAGTACGCGACCCTGACCCCGGATCTGACCGCCGGCCAGGCGATCGCGGAGCTGCGCCGTGTTGCCCCGGACAAGGAGACCATTTACACCTCCTATGTGGTCGATCACGACCGCCACCTGATTGGCGTGGCGACCCTGCGTCGGCTGATTCTGGCCGACCCGGACACCCCGGTGCTGCAGATCATGGCGCCCAACCCGGTCACCGTGTACGTCGATGCCGACCAGAGCGAGGCCGCCAACAAGATTGCCCGCTACGACTTCATGGCCCTGCCGGTGATCGACCGCGACCAGCGCATGGTCGGCATCGTCACCTCCGATGACGCCATGGACGTCGCCGAGGCGGAGGCGACCGAGGACTTCCACAAAGCCGGCGGTACGCTGGGCACGCTGACCATGAGCATGAAGGACGCCACGGTCTCCATGCTCTATCGCCAGCGCATCTACTGGCTGGTGCTGCTGGTGTTCGCCAACCTGTTTTCCGGCGCAGGCATCGCCCACTTCGAGGAGCTGATCGCGGCCAACATGGCGCTGGTGTTCTTCCTGCCGTTGCTGATCGCCAGCGGCGGCAACGCCGGGGCCCAGTCCGCCACACTGATGGTGCGCGCGCTGGCCACCGGCGATGTGGAAATGCGGGACTGGGCCAGCATGCTGGGACGAGAACTGGTCGTCTCACTGTTGCTGGGGCTGACGATGGCGTTCGCGGTCAGCACGATCGGCTTTTTCCGCGGCGGTCCGGCGATCGCCCTGGTGGTGGCAACCACCATGCTGCTGATCGTCCTGGTGGGCAGCGTCATGGGTATGTCGTTGCCGTTCCTGCTGAATCGCTTCAAGGCCGACCCGGCCTCGGCGAGCTCGCCGTTGATCACCTCGCTGGCCGATGGGGTCGGCATCCTGATCTATTTCGGGATCGCCGCGGTGATGCTGCCGTGGATGGGGCAGGCGGTCGCCTGATGGCAGATCGCGACGGTTGGAGGACAATGGCGGGATGACCCAGCGCACCGGAACCATTCCCGCCACTGCCATGGCCCCGGCAGCCTCCGCGTCTGCGGGCCCGATCGAGTTCGTTGACAGCTGCGAGCTGCCCACTCCGTGGGCGACCTTCCGTCTGCACGGATTCATCGACCGCGCCAGCGGCAAGGAGCACGTCGCCCTGACGCTGGGCGCACTGGACGACGGGGAACCGGTGCTGGCGCGCGTGCATTCGGAATGCCTTACCGGCGACGCCTTGTTCAGTCAGCGCTGCGATTGCGGCGCCCAGCTGGAAGAGGCGTTGCGGCGCATCGCCGAGGAGGGCCGCGGGATCATCCTCTACCTGCGCCAGGAGGGGCGGGGCATCGGCCTGCTCAACAAGATCCGCGCCTATCACCTGCAGGACGACGGCGCCGATACGGTGCAGGCCAATGAGCATCTCGGCTTTGCCGCCGACCAGCGGCACTACGGCCTGTGCCAGCCGATGCTGGCGCACTTCGGGGTGGGCGCGTTGCGCCTGATGACCAACAACCCGGCCAAGGTGGTGGCGTTGCAGAAACTCGGCATCACCATCCCGGAGCGCCTGGCGATCCTGGTCGGGCACAACGAGACCAACAAGTCGTATCTCGCCACCAAGCGCGAAAAGCTGGGCCACGTGATCGGCTTGCCTGCCGAATAACTGGCGCAGCAGTACCGGCAACGGCAGGAGCACCAGCACCGCATCTTGCGGGTGACCGGGTGACCGGGGGGCGTCGGGTGTGGATGCCCTTGGGTGCGAATGTCCTCCGGCACCGATGAAGCCGGCGCCTCCTCCTTTACTCCACACCCAAGGGCATCCACACCCGTCGTTCCAGCATGACGGCAGTTGTAGAGGCAGCACCAGCGCGACCTGCAAGCCTTCCGGGCGAAGTAAAGGAGGAGGCCTCCGCCGCAGGCGGAGGCCGGGGGGACATTCGCCTGGACGGCCTGCAGGTCACGCGTCACGCGTCGCGCGAGGCGTCTACTTTTCCCGGCGCCAGTTGAGCGAACCGCGATTCTCCACCGTACTCGACTCGATTTCGATGTCGAAACCGCGGTTGAGCAGGTATTTAAGCGTCAGCACCTGGCCGGTGCCGAGCAGCGAAACCCCATAGCCGACGTAGAGACGGGGCGAGAGCTGCTTGCCGAAACCGAACACGCTGCCGCCCAGGGCGCGGCTCTGCATGACCCCGGCATCCTCCAGCCCGATCCTGGTCGCCAACTGCGCCGCCAGCATGCCGCCGCCGGCAGTCAGCGCCGCGTTGGCGGCATTCAGATCGCCGCGTTCGGTGCCCGACAGGGTCGACAGCGGCCTGCCGAGCGTGAGATAGGCCAGTGCTTCGGGCTGCGAACTGGCGGGATTGGACCACACGGTCGCCTCAGGTGCGGTGGCCCGCCCCCTGACATCCACGCCGGCGGTGACGTCGCCGATCACGCGCTGCGCGCGCAGGCGGATCACCGGATTGGAAATCGGGTCGTTGGACCAGTTCAGCTGACCGCTGGTGATCCGCAAATCCTGACCGTACGCCTTGTATTTGCCGCCGATGTTGAGCGCGCCGGTGGCGGCCAACTCGCGGCCGGGCCTGGCGAGCAGGCGCATCGCACCGTCGACCTGGCCGCTCAGGCCGAAGCCGCTCATGCGCACGTTGTCGCCGACGGTGATGCGCAGGTCCATCGCCAGCGGCGTCCCGGGGCCCTCGTCGGGGTTGACCGGGTCCAGCACCACGACGTCGGCGGAAGGTGACACCGCGTGATCGAGTTTTTCCAGGTTGACCATCGCTTCGGGCACCGCGATCGTGCCCGACAGCCGCATCGGCTGGCCGATCTGGTAGTTCAGTTGCAGATCGGGACTGATGACCGCACGCAGCTCGGGGGTGTCGGCGACCAGCACGTCGGTGCCCCGCAGGCGGATCACCAGCGGGGTGTCGCCGCCCTTCCAGCCCAGACTGCCGTCGATCCGCAACAGGCCATTGCCGTCATTGCCGGCACTGGAGGCCGAGCGCACGCTGCCCTGGATCCGGGCGGTGCCATCGGCCAAGGCGTCCAGCTGGACGTTGCCCTCGCGCAGGGTGATCGCCAGCGCGGGCAGCTCGGTGCTGAAGTCCGCCAGCCGCGCCTGACCGCCCAGCTCGGGCTGGTTGCGCGTGCCGCCGATCCGCAGGCGGCCGGTCAGGCGGCCGGTGGGTTCCACGATGTCCGGCGACAGCAGTTCCATCCAGGTCAGTTCGTCGGTGTCCAGCGACAGCTCGCCGGCCAACGGCGACCATTCGTCCCACCCGGTGCGCAGGGTCGCATCGATCCGGCCGTCATCGTTGAAGCCGGTACCCAGCACGGCTTCAATGCCCTGCGGGCGGAAGGTTGCGGTCAGCGCCAGATTCTCATAGCGCAGCAACTCGGTGCGCGAGTTCACGCTGTTCTTGATGCCACCGCCGGCGGAGGTGATCCGCGCTTCGCCGTCCCAGCCGTTGCCGACCGGTCGCACGCGCGCGTTGATCGCCAGCTCCCCGCGCAGCAGCCAAGGCTGGCGGTGGTCACGCTCGGGCAGATAGGGCTCGACCATCGCCACCGGCAGCCCCTCGCCGACGATGCTGATGCCACGCCGGGGCCACTCCGCATCCACGCACAGCGAGCCGCCCGCACTGGATGCCAGGCAGGCGTTTTCCAGGGTCGCACCGCCGGGTGCGGCGGCCCAGCCATAGTTCGCCGGAGCGCGCAGCCGCCAATCGGCGCCACGCTCCATGTCCACTGCCAGGCGCGACAGGATTCCCTGCCAACGGTTGCCACGATGGTTGAGCGTGGCGTCCAGACCCAAGCTCGCCAATCCCTGTCGGCGGGCGTCCGCGCTCAGGCGCAACCGCTCCACCGCACCGCGGGCGTCGATGGCGATACTGTCCATCGGCGCGCCCAACGCCAGGCCGTCGCCGCGCACGCTCAACTGGCCTTCGCCCCGCGACCACGGGAGCGAGCCTTTGATGACCAGGGTGTCGGCGGAGTAGTCGCCGTACTGCAACTTGCTGCCGACCAGGTCGGCGCGGATGTCCGGTCCGGTCGCCGGGCCCTCCAAGCGCACGGTACCGCGCAAGGTGCCAGTGGCATCGGGCAACAGGTCCTGCAGGTGCAACGGTGAGAGCTTGGCGTCCAGATCGATGCGCTCGCCGTAGCTGCCCTTGGCGTCGATCCGGCTGGCGCCCATCGACAGCGCAACGTCGCCCAGATAACGGGCAACCCCGCCGGTGGCCGGTGCGCCCGCCATCTCGAAATGGCCGCGCCCGGCGAGGGCCCGCCCATGCAGGCGGCCGCCCAGATCGGCCAGATCCGCCACCGCATCCAGTGCTCCATCTTCGCGGCTGCTGGCGGTGCTGGTGATGTGGCCGTTGACCGACCCGTTCCATCCGGGCGCGAAATAGCCGGGGTCGAACCCGGCCAGGCGGCTGTCGATGTCCCACGCGAGCCCGGGGGACCAGGTGACCCGGCCGGTCGCGGCCAGGGTGCCGGTCGGCATCGTCACGTTCAGTGCCTTGAGGTCCATGCGGCTGTTGTTGCCGCGTCCGTCAAGGCTGAGTGATGCGCGCTCGCCGTCGCGGGTCAGGGTGGCGTTGCCGATCAGCGCCCAGGCCTTGAGGGTGCCGGCAATGCCGAAGTCCGCGTCGGCAGCGAGCGGAATCGGCGTGCCCCATTGCAGGCCTCGGGCGTTGGTCGCAAAGCGGAACGAGGCGTTTTCCGGATCGTTGAAGTCCGCGGTCCCGCGCGCGACGACGGTGCCGTCAAACAGTTCCAGGTGCAGCGGATCCAGGTCGAGGACCTGGTCCTCCACCCGCAAGCGTGAATTGAGCATCTTGGCGATGAAGTCGGCCTGGGTGACCTCGCCGCGCACGCGGGCGTCACCGCCAATTCCGTCGACCTGCAGCTGGAACGCCAACGGGTCCTCGACGGGCGCGGCGGTCGGGTCGGTCAGCAAGCCGATATCCAGCGCGTCAGCCTTGGCCCGCAGCTGCCACTGGGGCCGGTGGGCGCTGACCATCACCGGGCCGGACCCAGCCGGCACCGCGGTGACCCGCCGGTCCTTGCCCCGCAGGACCAGGGTGGCACGCAACGCGCCGGGGACGCGGCCGGCTATCCCCACGTCCATCTCGTCCAGAGTGCCGCGCACGACCACGCCCAGGCGCGCCGCCGTGCGCCCGGCGGCTGCGGGCAACACCGCGGTGGCGACAAGATCGCTGCGGTAGTTGTCAGCCGGTGCGTAATCGCCATGGGCGGTGAACCGGCCGCGGTCGCTGTCGACCGCCAGATGTTCCACGTGCAGGCGGCCCTGGGTGGCTTTCAGGCCTCCTCGCAGCCGCCGGATGGCGATGGTCGGCTCACCGTCGGCGCTGATCCGGAAGCCGTCGATCTGGATATCGTTGGCGGTCAGCGCCAGCGGTGGGGCGATCTGCGGCAACGCGTCGGGCCAGCGCGGCAGCTCGAAGGGCTCGTCGCTGGACGGCAGGTCCAGCGTCGCGTTCTCGATCTGCAGCGCATCCAGCCGCAGGTGTTTGCCCAACAGCGGCAGCAAGGCGGGGTCCACGGTCACCCGCTGCGCGGTGAACACGATGGCGTCGTGGGTAAACCGCACGTTGTGCATGGTCAGCGGGCCGGATGCCGGCCCTTCGGCACGTTGCCAGGTCAGCGTGGCGTTGGCGGGAAGCCGCTGGACGATCTGGTGCAACAGGGCGTCGCGGCCGCCGATGGTGCTGACCAGCCAGTAGACGACCCCGATCAGCAGCACCGCCAGCGCGCCGGTCAGCACCGCACTGCGGATCGCCAGGAAGCGCAAGCGTGCACGCCGCTTGGCGCGCAGTTCGGCGATGCGCTCCTCGCGCTCCTCCGGCGTCAGGGTCGGGTCGATCCGCCGCCTGTCTGGCAGTCCCGGCAGCCGCGGCAGGCTCACAGGTCCGCTCCGACGCTGAGATAGATCTGGAACGAGGAGTCCGGATCGTCCAGACCATGGGCGATGTCCAGCCGCAGCGGTCCCACCGGCGATCGCCAGCGCACCCCGGCGCCGACACCGGTGCGCCAGTCCGGCGTGCTGTCGAACGCGCTGCCGGTATCCACAAACGCCGCCGCGCCCCAGTTCTTCAGGAAGTAGTGCTCGTACTCGACGCTGCCGGTGGTGACGTTCTTGGCGCCCAATGCGTACAGTTTGCCGTCGCTGCCGATCACCCGCGGACCGACTTCGCGCCACGCGTAGCCGCGGATGCTGCGATCACCGCCGGCGAAAAACCGCAGGCTCGGTGGCATCGCGACCAGCTCCTCGGTGAAGGTCGACCCCAGTTCGCCGCGCACGATCAGCCGCCCGCGGTCGCCCAGACCACGGGACCAGGTGGCGGTCGCGCGCGTCTGGGCAAAGTTGGCGTCGCTGCCGACCCCCTCCACGCCGCCGCGCAGCATCAGGGTGCCGGCGCGCCCGTTGCGCGGAAACACCCGGTCGTCAAGGTCGGTGTATTCGGCCCGCAACGAGGGATAGGTGAACGTGGCATAGCGGAATGCCGGCTCGGTCAGCGGGTCGCCGTCATCATCGGCGCCGTAGGCCCAGCGCTCGCGCAGGGTGTGCACGGACGCGACCACGTTGAGGTATCGGTTGATCTTGCCGCTGCGGCTGCCCACCACTTCCACCCGGCGGCTGTCCATGTAATCGGTCTGTTCATCAGCGGCCTGCGCGCTGAGGGTGTACCAGCCGTCGAGCCAGGCGAATGCGGGTATGCGGTACTGCGCGGTCAGGGTTTTGCGGCGCTGCGCATAGTCCAGTTGCGCCAGCGCTTTGTGGCCGCGGTCGTTGACGTAGCGGCGCTCGAGCCCCAGCCGTACGCCGGCGCCGCTGTCGGTGCCGTAGCTGAGACCGGCGGTGTAAATGCTGCGCTTGGCGGGTGTCAGCACCACATCGACCGGCACCTGACCGTCGACGGCCTTATCGGGTAACGGGTTGATCACCACCGAGGAGAAATAGTCCAGCGCGGTCAGCGAGTCGCGCAGGCGGTCCAGCTTGCCCTGGTGGTAGTAGCTGCCGGTCTCCCAGTACACCAGCTTGTCGAGCACCGACTGGCGCAGGATCTGCTCGGGCGTCTGCTGGAAATCGATCGGGCCCATGTCGTAGCGGCGTCCGCTGGTCCAGACCAGATTGATGTCGGCAGCGTTGTCCGCGCGGGTGACTTCGACCCGGCGGGCGGCGAAATCGGCATCGAAATACCCGCGCTGGGACAGGCGCCGGCTGACGCGGATCTTGCTGGCTTCGTAGAGCTGGTGGTCCAGGACGTCGCCGAGCTGGGGTTTGAACTTCGCCAGGTCTTGGCTCAGGTAACGGTCGCGCGCGCCGGGACCCTCGATTGCCACGTTGGCGCGGCGCACCCGCACGGGGTCGCCGGGGACAACCGTCACAGTGACCGTGCCGGCATCGCCGTCGGGCCCGCGCTCGACGGTGATGGTGGGCGAGTAATAGCCGAACGGCTCCAGCGCCTCGCGGGTTTCCGCCTCCGCCACCCGCAGCAGATACGCCAGACGCCTGCCAGAGAGCTCCTTGCCGGTGGCGTCCACCAGGGTCAACGCGCTGCGCACGTTGTCGGCCAGGGGTTCGTCCAGACCGACGATGTCGACAGTGTCCACGCGCGCCGCCTGCACCGCCCCGCCGGAAAACAGGCACGCAAGGGCGACGGGGACGAGGAGAAGGGCTGGGCGCATGGACGCAAGAGTACCGGCAAGAGGTGAATCAACCATCATCGCGGCGCACCGGGTGATGCGCGAGAATGCGGCCGCGGCGGGCTGTCGTAGGATGCGCGGATGAAAATACTGGTAACCGGCGGTGGCGGCTTCCTCGGTCAGGCGCTGTGCCGCGGTCTGCGCACACGCGGCCACGAGGTGGTCAGTTTCAATCGCAGCGACTATCCGGCCTTGGCCGCGCTCGGTGTCCAGCAGCGGCGGGGCGATCTGGCGCGGCGTGATGAGGTCATCGCCGCCGCGCAGGGCTGTGATGCGGTGTTCCACAACGCCGCCAAGGCCGGTGCATGGGGGCCGTGGAAGGACTATCACGATGCCAATGTGCTGGGCACGCGGCACGTGCTGGACGCCTGCCGCGCGCACGGCATCCAGCGACTGGTGTACACCTCCACCCCCAGCGTCACCCATCGCGCGACCCATCCGGTGGCCGGACTGAGCGCGGACGAAGTGCCTTATGGGAGCGGCTTCAAGGCGCCGTATGCCAGCACCAAGCTGATCGCCGAGCAGGCGGTGCTGGCGGCCAACGACGCCACGCTGGCGACGGTGGCACTGCGCCCACGGCTGATCTGGGGCGTGGGCGACAACCAGCTGCTGCCGCGGCTGGTCCAGCGTGCGCAGGCCGGACGCCTGCGGCTGGTCGGCGACGGCAGCAATCTGGTCGACACCACCTACATCGACAACGCCGCCCAGGCGCATTTGGACGCCTTCCAGCACCTGGCCGTGGGCGCCGCCTGCGCCGGCCGCGCGTACTTCATCAGCAATGGCGAGCCGCGCACGATGCGGGAGACCATCAACGGTCTGCTGGCCGCGGTCGGCGCGCCGACGGTGGCGAAAACCGTGCCGTTTCGCGTCGCCTACGCGCTCGGAATCGCCTGCGAAGGGCTGTGGAGCCTGCTGCCACTGGACGGAGAGCCGCCCATGACGCGCTTTCTGGCCGAGCAGCTGGTCACCACGCACTGGTATGACATGGCACCGGCGCGGCGGGATTTCGGCTACGTGCCGGCGGTGGGCTTCGCGGAAGGGTTGGCTCGGGTGCGTGTGGACCACCTCGCCCGGAATTGAGCCGACCGGCCGGCCCATCGGCCAGTAGAATGCGCAGATGAACGAGTCCCACCCTTTCCCCGCTTCTCCGCTCGCCGCCCTCAAGCCGCTGGCGGGACGCGCGCTGGAAGCCGCGTTGAACCGCGCCGTTGCGCTGGATCCCGACACCCGTGACAGCCTGCGTCTGCTCGATGGCCGGCGGGTGGACCTGCACCTGTCTTCGCCGCCGCTGGCGCTGCAGATCCGGGTCGCCGGGGCGCATCTGCACGTCGGTCCGGTGGATGCCGCAGCGGCGCCGGACCTGTCCATCCGCAGCACGCTGAGTGGGTTGCTGGGGCAACTGCCTTTTTTGCGCAACGACAACGCGCCGCCGGTGGGCCGGCTGCGGATGGAAGGCGATGCCGAGCTGGCGCGGCGGTTGCAACGTCTGGCTGAGCGTTTTGATCCCGATTGGCAGCAGCCGTTCGCCCGCGTGTTCGGCGACGTGGTGGGCGTGCAGATCGCCAATGCCCTCGCGGCCGGCCTGCGGCAGGCGCGCGCGGTGGCCGGGGAGCTGGCCAGCAGCGCGGCCGAATACGTCACCGAGGAGTCCCGCGACGTGGTGCCGCGCGCCGAGCTGGAGGCCTTCTTCGACGACGTGGACGGGACGCGTGATGACGTCGAGCGGCTGGTCGCGCGGGTCGCACGCCTGCGCGTGCGCACGCCGTCACCTGCGCCAACGTCGGCGGCGGGACCGGATTCGTGAAGCCGGTTTTGCGTGCGTGGCGCATCGGCCGGGTGCTGCTGCGCTACCGGCTGGACGAGCTGCTGGCCGACACCCCCGCCGAGCGTTGGCTGACGCTCGCCCGGCCCTTCGTCCCCCACGTCTCCGCCGAGATCGCCGCGCAACCGCGCGGCGTCCGGCTGCGACTGGCGTTGCAGGAGCTGGGGCCGATTTTCGTCAAATTCGGCCAGATCCTGTCCACCCGCCCGGATCTGGTGCCACCGGACATCGCCGTGGAGCTGTCGGCGCTGCAGGACAGCGTGGCGCCGTTCGACGGCCAGGTTGCGCGCGCGATTGTCGAGGCGTCGCTCGGCCGACCGGTGGCGGTCGCCTTCGCCCGTTTCGACATCACACCCCTGGCGTCCGCCTCGATCGCCCAGGTGCACGCCGCCACGTTGCCCGGCACTGCCGAGGTACCCGGACGCGAGGTGGTGGTCAAGGTGCTGCGTCCCGGCATCGAACACCAGATCGCGGCCGACATCGCGTTGCTCGGCGCGCTGGCGGGCATCGTCGAGCGCACCCATCCGCGCGCCGACAAGATCCGGCCGCGCGCGATCGTCGCGGAGATCGAAAGCACCCTGGCGGCGGAACTCGACCTGGAGCGCGAAGGGGCCAACGCGAGCGTATTGCGGCGCTTCTGGACCCAGGCCGACGGTACGCCCAGCGACGACCTGTACGTGCCCGAGGTGATCTGGAGCCATTCGGCCGGAAACGCCCTCACCCTGGAGCGGGTCCACGGCATCCCGTCCGACGACATCGAGGCACTGGACGCGGCGGGCATCAACCGCTCGGCGCTGGCGGCCAAGGGCGTGCGGGTGTTCTATACCCAGGTCTTCCGCGACAACTTCTTCCACGCCGACGCCCATGCCGGCAACATCTGGGTCGACATCGATCCTGCCCGCAAGGCCAATCCGCGCTTCATCGCGCTGGATTTCGGGATCATGGGCCAGCTCTCCGACGACGACCAGTACTACCTGGCGGAGAACTTCATGGCGATCTTCAACCGCGACTACCGGCGCATTGCCGAGCTGCACCTGCGTGCGGGATGGATGCCGGCCAACAGTCGCCTGGATGAACTGGAGGCGGCGGTGCGCGGCGTGTGCGAGCCCTATTTCACCCGGCCGCTGAGCGAGATCTCGCTGGCCGAGGTGCTGGTCAAGCTGTTCCGCACCGCCCAGCGCCATCAGCTCACCCTGCAGCCGCAGCTGATCCTGTTGCAGAAGACCCTGCTCAACATCGAAGGCGTGGGCCGCCAGCTCGACCCGCATATCGACATCTGGGGTGTCGCCAAGCCGGTGCTGTCCACGATCCTGGCAGACCGCTACAGCCCGAAGCGCCTGTTCAACGAGTTCCGCCGGCACCTGCCGGAGCTGCTGACCCACGCCCCGGAGATGCCGCGCCTGTTGCACACCTGGCTGACCCAGCAGGTGCGCGGGGAACACGAGCTGCGGATGCGCTCCGACGACCTGGCCGAGCTGGCGCGCACCGCGCGCGAGACCCAGAAGCGCACGGTCGCGGCCATCCTCGGCAGTGGCCTGCTGGTGGCGTCGGCGGTGTTGTACGGGCTGGACGCCGGGGGTGCCGGCCAGTGGTCGGTGCCGGTCGCCTCGTGGATCGCCGGGATTGCGGGCGTGGCGGCGATGATCCTCGCGTGGCCGCGCCGTTGAGCGACGCAGTGGTGGGCACCGCGATGGTGGACGGGGCAGGGCCGGTGGACGCCATTCCCGCGGCGCCGCTCTCGCTGCCGGTGCTGTACAGCGACGAGTTCCTGGCCGTCATCGACAAGCCCGCCGGACTGATGGTGCACGACAGCGCCCTGGCGCGCGGCGAGACCGATTTCGCCGCCGACCGCCTGCGGGCCCAGTTCGGTCGCCGGGTCTTCCTGGTCCACCGGCTCGACCGCGCGACCAGCGGCTGCCTGCTGCTCGCGTTTGACCGCGACACCGCCTCCGCGCTCGGCAAGGCGTTGATGGCCGGCGAGGTCGAGAAGGACTACCGGGCGATCTGCCGCGGCTGGCCGGAAGGTGACTTCGACGTCGACCACCCGCTCGACGGCGGGCCCGGCAAGCCGGTGAAGAAGCCGGCGCAGACCCGTTTCCAGGTCGTGGCCAGAGCCGAGTGCGACTGGGCGGCCGGCGAATTTGCCACCTCGCGCTACGCGCTGTTGAATGCGCAGCCGATCACCGGTCGCTTCCGCCAGATCCGCCGTCACCTCAAACACGTATCCCATCACCTGATCGGTGATACCAGCCACGGGGACGGCCGCCATAACCGCGCGTTCCGGATGGTCGGCGTGCACCGGATGCTGCTGCATGCGCACCGGCTGCGGCTTACCCATCCGGTCACCGGTGAGCCGCTCGAGGCCATCGCGCCGCCCGATGCCCAGTTCGCCAAGGCACTGGCGTACTTCTAGACTGCGCGCATGGTCCGGGCCGGCAACATCGTCATTCCCGACTCCGAGCTGGTCGAGCGATTCGTGCGTTCGGCCGGACCGGGTGGGCAGAACGTCAACAAGGTTTCCACCGCGGTGGAGTTGCGCTTCGACGTCGCGCAGTCGCCGTCGCTGCCCGAGCCGGTGCGTGAGCGGTTGCTGGCCCGCCGGGATCGCCGCATCACCACCGACGGGGTGCTGGTGATCAACGCGCAGACCTTCCGTACCCAGGATCGCAACCGCGAGGACGCGCGCGATCGTCTGGCGATTTTTATCGGCCATGGCCTGCACGCACCCAAGGCGCGCGTGCCCACGCGCCCTACGCGCGGCTCCAAGGAGCGCCGTCTGGCCGGAAAGCGCGAGCGCGGCACCATCAAGCAGGGCCGCTCGCGCACCGACTGGGATTGACGCGGAGGGGTTCGCGCCCCGTGCCATGATCCCCGGATGCTCCCACCGGAAGTTGCATGCTCCATGCACGATACCGACGATCAGCGGGTGCCGGCCGGCAGCGTACCGGTCCTGCCGCCCCTTGTGCCGCAGGTGCCCGCCAATCGCTGGTCGCGCTGGCTGGGCCGGATGATCCTGCGTCTCGGGGGTTGGCGGGTGACCGGCGAGTTCCCGGATCTGCCGCGGGTGGTGGTGATCGCCGCGCCGCATTCCTCCAATTGGGACGGCGTGTGGGGCTTGGCGGCCAAGCTCGCCCTCGGGCTGGAAGTGCGCATCCTGGGCAAGGATTCCCTGTTCAAGGTGCCGCTGCTGGGCACCGTCCTGCGCCGGTTCGGCGTCATTCCGGTCGACCGCCGCGCGGCGCGCGGGGTGGTGGAGCAGGTCGCGGCCATGCTGCGCGCCTCCAGCAGCCTGTGGATCGCTCTGGCGCCCGAAGGCACCCGCAAGCCGGTAACCCACTGGAAGACCGGCTTCTGGAAGATCGCCAAGGCCGCCGATGTGCCGGTGTTGCCCGTGTATTTCCATTACCCCCAGCGTCGGCTGGTGGTTGCCTTGCCCGTGGTCACCGGCGATGACATGGACGCGGATGTGCAGCGTATCCGCGCGTGGTACCGCACGGTGGCCAAGGGCAAGTGGCACGATGCATGATCTGTTGGCACGATAGTTGCGACGTCCGTCACAGTGCCGGCGCCACCCGCGCCGCGCGAACGATCCCTGCCCAGCGAACCGCCCATGCCGTCATCCCACGTTGATCATCCGGGCCCACGCGCCCGTCGGAACTGAAGATGGCCTCCGCGCCCTGGTTTGTCGCCGGGCCGGGGGCGCTGTTGGCAATGCTGGGCCACGTGCGCGATGCCGATACCACGGTGCCAACGCCGGTGGATGACTGGCGCCTCGCGGTGGTCGATGCGGTCATCCCGATCTGCCTCCATCAGGACACGATCATTCATTGTCTGGCATCGCTGCTGCTGCAGACGCGGCTGCCGCGGCGGGTGATGCTGGTCGACGACGGTGGTCCGGATCGTGACCACACCCTGCTGCTGGTGCGCGAGTTCGCCCGGGCCAACGGTGTGGCCCTGGAAATCATCGCACGCGGGTGGTCCATTGGCCGCGCGGTCACGCTGAAGCGGCAATCGAGGGAGTTTGAAGGCGACGTCCTGCTGGTGCTGGATGCCGACACCGTGCTGGAGTCCCCGGACTTCATCGAGCGCTGTGTGCGCGAGCTTTACCAGGGTGTGGGAATCGCCAGTGCCACCGGCCGGCAGCTGCCGCTGCTGCCTGGCCCGCGTGCCGCCCTCGAGGACTCGGCACCGTTCCGCACCTGGCTGGGTGACGATCCGCGCGCGGATTCCATCACCACCACCGGCCGCTGGCAGGTGTTGGCGCGGGCGCTCGGCGCAGGGTACCAAGGGCACCTCGCGCGGCTGCAGCAGGACTTTTTCGATGCCGGTCTGATGCGCGCCCACGGCGGTGTGCCGATCGGTAATGGTGGGGCGGTGGTGTACCGCCGCCGCTATCTGAGCGACGTGTTCAATCGCTACGAGCCCTATCGCGGTGATGACCTGACCCATCTGGATGACCATTTCATCGGCATGGCGCTGATGAATGCCGGCTATCGCAACATCCGGGTCGCCGATGTGGTGGCGCGCACGCACGTGTCGCCGTTGACGGAGCTGCCGGCTGACGCAAGACGCTGGACCGGGGGGTTCCTCCAGTTGGGGTACTACTTCGACGTGTTGCTGCGCAGTCCGCTGCGCCGCTGGCAGACACTGCGGGCGGCAGGCAGGCGCGGTGCGGGTCGTATCCCCCAAGGCGAGGACGCGCGCCTGGTGCGCGAAGCCTATCGCCAGGGTTTTGGAGAGCGCAATACCCTCAAGCGTGGCCGTCCCCTTGGACTGGCGCTGGTAACGACCGCACTGGAGCGGATCGGCTATCCGGTGCTGTTATGGGTGCTCGCGCTGACCGGTCAGTGGGGGGCGATGGCGCTCGTGGTGGGACTGGAAACCGCGGCGACGGCGGCCATCGCCGCCTGGGTGGCGTCGGACCGGCGCGGCTTGGCGGTGTTGCACGCCCTGGCCTGGAGCCCTTTGCGATACGCCTTGATCCTGCTGGAACCGGCGTGCGTAGGCTGGTTTGCGATTCGACTCTGGTGGCGCCGCGAGCTGGGCTGGTACGTCCGGCGCGATCATGACGGACGCTCACGCCCCAAGCCCCTGCGTCCCTGATCCGGCTCAGCGCTCGGACGGTCCATTGCGGTCGCGGCGGACAAACAGGTCAGGCTTGATCAGCTCGGTGAAAGCGCGGGCCTGGGGGCTCAGGTACTTGCCGCGGCGCACCACCACGCCATAGCTGCGGTCCGGAAACCAGGTCGACAGGGAGCGCGACGCCAGGCGGTCGCGGTCGGCTTCGGTCAGGCAGATGGCGGTGACGATGCTGATGCCCAGATCCATCGCGACATACTGCTTGATCACCTCCCAGCCCCCGACCTCGAGAGCAACCGTGTACGGGACCTGGTGACGCTGAAACACCAGATCCACCATCCGATACGTCGTCAATCGCTGCGGCGGCAGAATCAGGCCGTACGGCGACAGATCCGCCAGGTCGAGGTTCTCGCGCTTGGCCAGCGGATGATCCAGCGGGGTGATCAGCATCGGTTCGAAACGCATCACCGGTGCGTAGTCCAGGTCCGCCGGCACATCCAGCATGGAGCCGACGGCCAGGTCGACGGCGTCGGAGCGCAACAGTTCCAGCCCGCTGGCGCCGGTCACGTTGTGCAGGTTGAGACGCACCTCGGGGTGGGCGGCGCGGAACGCAGCGACGATCGCCGGCAGCAGGTAGAGAATGGTGGAACTGCCGGCGGCGACGTTCAACTCGCCCCCGTCCAGGCCCCGCAGTTGTTCGCGGAAGGCCCCGGACAGGCCATCGATGCCCTCAACCAGTGGGCGGGCGAGGTCATACAGGGCCTCGCCCTGACGTGTCATGACCAGGCGCCGCCCGCTGCGTTCCAGCAAACGCTCCCCCAGGTCGCGCTCCAGCGCCTGCAACTGGAGCGTCACCGCGGGTTGGCTCAGGAACAGCGCCTCGGCCGCGCGCGACACCGACCCCAGCCGCACGGTCTGGCAAAACGCCCGCAACGGCTTTAGGCGGTCGCCCTTGTAGGAAAAACGGGGTGGCGGCGGGGATTCAATGGCCACTTCGCGTGCTCCAGGCAGGTGGTCTAATCGCACGAGCCAATGGCAGCTAGGGCTTTCGGAATTTATAACACCAACTTATAGATTGTATTGAAATATCTTCGTTGCCAATAACAGCGCGCCGCCCGCATGGTCGAAGTCCCCCGCAATGGAGCAATGGCATGTCGGCAGTAATGAACCCGGACCCGGATCTGGACGCTCCCGCGATCAGCGTCAACGCCGAGACCGATGGGCAGGACCGGCTGTTGACACCTGCCGCGCTGGCCTTTCTTGCCGAGCTCCACCAACGGTTTGATGCCCGCCGTCATGACTGCCTGAAGGCACGCGTCCGTGCGCAGGCGGCGGTGGACGGTGGTCGCTTGCCCGATTTCCGTGAGGACACCCGCAGCATCCGTGACGCGGATTGGACGGTGGCGCCGCTGCCGGCCGCGCTGCAGGACCGTCGGGTCGAGATCACCGGTCCGGTCGATTCCAAGATGGTGATCAACGCGCTGAACTCGGGCGCCCACTGTTTCATGGCCGACTTCGAAGACAGTACCTCGCCGACCTGGGCCAACCTGATTGCCGGCCAGCACTCGATGCGGGCGGCGGTTGCCGGAACCCTCTCCTTCCAGGCGCCGGCCCGCGCCGACGGCAGCGACGGCAAGCACTACGCGCTGCGACCGCAGGCGGAGCAGGCGGTGCTGCTGGTGCGTCCGCGCGGCTGGCACCTGGACGAGAAGCACGTGCAGCTCAATGGCCAGCCGATCGCGGCAAGCCTGTTTGATCTCGGCCTGTTTGCATTCCACAACGCTGCGGCGTTGGCGGCGCGCGATCGCGGACCCTACTTCTACCTGCCCAAGCTGGAGTCGATGGAGGAGGCCGCGCTGTGGAACGACGTGCTTGGCCACATCGAGCACGCGCTGGGCCTGGTCGCGGGGCAGATCAAGGTCACGGTGCTGATCGAGACGCTGCCGGCGGCGTTCCAGATGGACGAGATCCTGCACGCGCTGCGGACCCGCATTGCCGGTCTGAACTGCGGGCGCTGGGATTTCATTTTCAGCTACATCAAGACCTTCCGCGCCTATCCCGACCGCGTGCTTCCCGAGCGCGGGCAGGTCGGCATGGACCAGCCGTTCCTGCGCGCCTATTCGGAGCTGCTGATCCATACCTGCCATCGCCGCGGTGCGCATGCGATGGGCGGCATGGCCGCGCAGATTCCGATCAGCAATGACCCGGACGCCAACGATCGCGCCCTCGCCAAGGTGCGCGGGGACAAGCTGCGAGAAGTCACCGCCGGCCATGACGGCACCTGGGTCGCCCACCCGGCCCTGATTCCCGTTGCGCGCGAGGTATTCGACGAGCGCATGCCCGCGCCGCACCAGCACCACGTGCGACGCGATGACGTCCAGGCCTTCAGTGAGCGCCAGCTGCAGGAGCAATTGCTGGCGCCGCCGCGCGGCACCATCTCGCGCGCCGGTTTCGACGGCAACGTCGAGGTCTGCGTGCGCTACCTGGCCGCCTGGCTGGACGGCCAGGGCTGTGTCCCGATCCATTGGCTGATGGAGGATGCGGCCACCGCCGAGATTGCCCGCACCCAGCTGTGGCAGTGGCTGCACTGCCAGCCCCAGGCCGTCGCCGCCGGCAACGCGGAGGCCGAGCCGCCGCATCTGGAGGACGGCACCCCGATCGACTTCACCCTGCTGGAGCGCGCCTTCATCGGCCTTCCGGCGCGGCTGGGCGACCGCCGCCAGCTGATCGGTGGCAGCCGCATCGAGGAGGCCATCGGCATGCTCGACCGCCTCTGCCACGCCGATGTGCTGGAGGACTTCCTGACGATTCCCGCCTACCGCCGTCTCGATTGACCCGTCCGACCCGCAGTTTCACGCCATCAATGC
>JBDSPO010000016.1:0-5151 GCA_039930265.1 Lysobacter sp.
AAGTCGACGTCGCCAAGGGCGATCAGGCCGCTGCCATCGCCGCACTGCGCGAGGCCGTCGTCATCGAGGACCAGATCCCCTACGACGAGCCACCCGGCTGGCATTCCCCGGTTCGCGACTCGCTGGGTGTATTGCTGCTCTCCGCGGACCGGCCTGCGGAAGCCGAAGCGGTATATCGCGAAGCGCTTGAGCGCAATCCAGGCAACGGCTGGTCACTGCGCGGCCTGGCACAAAGCCTGAAGGCGCAGCAGAGGGTACGCGAGGCGGCCGATGTCGAACGGCGTTTTACCGAGGCGTGGCGGTACGCCGATGTGCCGTTGACGGACTCCCGGTTCTGATATCCCGCCAATCACGCCAGAACGGCGCGCCCAGCCGCCAGCACCGGTCCGGAGGGCGCGACCCCCGAAAGGCATGCCGGGGACGGCCTGAGGTCGCACACGCAACACGAGCTTCGGCAAGTCCGGTGAAAGGCAACTCCGGCACAGCCGCCACCGCGGTCACCTTCTATACTTTCTCACCGTGCCATTCCGTGATCGTGGCCGAAGACGCGACCGCCTCCTTTCGCCACCCGCCCCCATGACGTCCCAGCCATCCCCGCGCGAACGCGCACCTGACCGGCCACCCGTCGCCGATGTGGTCCGGATGCCGCTGTGGCGCGGACGTGGCCTGATCCTGGCGGCGATCGCGCTGTCGGCGCTCAATCTGCGCACCGCGGTTACCTCGTTGACGCCGCTGCTGGACCAATTGGGTGGGACGTTCGACTTCGGCCCGACCATGACCGGCGTGTTCGGTATCGTGCCGACGGCGGCGTTCTCGGTGTTCGGTGTCGCCACGCCCGCGATTGCCCACCGTCTGGGCCTTGAGCGCACGGCGCTGCTGGCGATGCTGCTCGCCGCCATCGGCCTGCTGGGGCGGGGGTTCGTCGACAATACCTTGCAGTTGCTGCTGACCTCGGCCGTCGCGTTGTCGGGGATGGGTATCGGCAACGTGGTGTTGCCGCCGCTGGTCAAACGCTATTTCGCCGACCGCGTCGGCGGGGTCAGCGCGATCTACATCACCGTGCTGCAGATGGGCACGATCCTGCCTGCGCTGGCGGCGGTGCCGGTGGCGAACGCGGTGGGCTGGCGGGTATCACTGGGTGCGTGGTCGCTGGTCGCGGCGGCCGCGGCGCTGCCCTGGGCGATCGTCCTCTATCAGGAGCGCTACGGGCGCTCCGCGCAGGCGCGCGCGCTGGCCGCGACGCACGCCCGGGCGGTGGGAGGGGGCGACGATGCGCCGGAACTGGCGCTGCCGCCTGCCTCGGGGAAGGTATGGCGATCACCGGTCGCCTGGGGCATGGCCCTGATGTTCGGCATGACCTCGCTGGTGACCTACTCGATGTTCACCTGGCTGCCCAAGCTGTTGACCGACGCCGGCGGCAGCGCCCTGCTGGGCGGCACAATGGTGGGGGTGTACTCGGCGATGGGGCTGCTCAGCAGCTTCGCGATGCCGGCGGTCGCGGTGCGGATGCGCAATCCCTTCCCGGTGGTACTGGCCTGTTGCACTGTGCACGTGATCGCCTTCTCGGGCCTGCTGCTGGCCCCGATGACGCTCACCCTGCTGTGGGTGGCGCTGCTCGGGCTGGGGCCGAGCACCTTCCCATTGGCGCTGACCCTCATCAACCAGCGCACCCGTACACCGGGCGGTTCTACCGCCTTGTCCGGGTTCACCCAAGGGCTGGGCTACGCCCTGAGCTCTGCCGGACCGCTGCTGTTCGGCGTGCTGCGGGACCTCACCCATGGCTGGTTTTGGCCCTTCGCCTTCCTCACCGGCGCGTTGGTGGTCCTCGCATTCGGCGGCTACCTGGCGTGCAAGCCGCGCATGCTCGAAGACAGCTGGTAGCCCCCCGGCGCGCCCGGTCAGCCGGAGACGCCGCCATTGCGCTGCAGCCACTCGATCAGCTGCGCGCGGGCGGTCAGGTTGTGCACCGGCAGCACCAGCACATCGCCGGGCCGCGACCAGGCAAGGATGGCCTGCGCGGCCTCGACCTCGGGCAGGATGGTCTGCATGCTCGCTGCGGACTGTCCCTGCGCCAGTAACTGATCGCGCAGGATCTCCGGCACCTCGCCGGCGCGGCGGCCGCGGGTGTACCCGTCCAGATCCTTCAACACGATCAGGTCGGGGGCGACGGCTGCCGCCGTCCTTGCCAGGTCCCGGATCGCGTCGTCGTCGCGGTTGCCGGCTTGGCCGAGCAGCAGACCCAGACGCGCACCGCGCTGCTGCCGCAGCCGCGCGGCAACCGCCAGCAAACCCGCCAGACCGTCGGGATTGTGGGCGTAGTCGAGCAGGATGTCGGCGCCTTCGATATGCCAGCGTTCCAGACGGCCGGGGTTGTCGTTGCGCAACTGCCCGAACCGGCCGATCACGTCAGCGATGAGCGTTGGCGCCAGCCCCTGGGTAGCCGCCAGCAATGCGGCCCCGGCCAGGTTGGCGATGTTATAGCGCGCGCTGGCATCCAGTGTCAGCGGCATCGCGGCGACGTCGCCCAGCGGGTGCGAACGGCCGCGCAGACTCAAGGTCATCACGCCGCCGGCGACACCGCAGGTGGCACCGCCCGCGTGCCGGTGCGCCACCAGCACGGGGTGGCCGTCATCCAGCGAAAACCATGCGAGCGGACACGCCAGTGCGGCAGACTTCTCCACCAGCAGTGGATCGTCGGCGTTCAGCACCAGCACGCCATCGGCCTGCACCGCACGGGCGACGACCAGCTTGGCGTCCACCAGGTCGGACAGGTCGTGCACGCCGTACTCGCCGAAATGGTCCGCGCTGACGTTGGTGACCAGTGCGGCACTGGCATGGCGCACCGCCAGACCCCGTCGCAGGATGCCCCCGCGGGCGGTCTCCAGCACGGCTGCCTGCACCCGGGTATCGCGCAGCACGCGCCGGGCGCCGTTGGGGCCGGAATAGTCCCCCTGGGCGATGCACTCACCGCCGACAAACACGCCGTCGGTGCAGTTGAACCCGGCGACCTTGCCCGCCTCAGCGAACAACGTTGCCAGCAGACGCACGCTGGTGGTCTTGCCGTTGGAACCGGTCACCAGCACCGTCGGAATGTCGTGCAGCGTGTCCCACGGCGCGTCGTCGGGCAGCTCGTCGACCGACCAGGTCACGCCACCCGCGCCAGCCCCCACGGTCAGGCCGTCGTCGTCGAAGAAGGCCGGCAGTCCGCGCTCGGCGGCCCGCTGCATCAGTGCCATCGCCCGCGGATTGCGCTCGGCTGCGGCAAGTCGCAGCAGCGTCTGCTCGGCGAGGGTGTCGTCCCAGCTGGCCGGATGTCCGGGTGCATGCGGCAGCGCGTGATTCTCGACCCCCGGCGCGACCCGCTGCCAGGCCCATTCGTTGATCTCGGTGGCGGTGTAGAGGACGTCCTGCGGCGCGGCCATCGCCAGCGACGCGCCTGTCCGGTGGATGTCGATGACGACTTCCGCATCGTCCCAGCCAAGCCGCGCGCGCATCTCGCGCACGCCGGCCGACCAGCCCGCACACAGCGCGGCCGAGGTCTCAAACACCTCCAGCACCGCACCGCAGCTGTGGAAATACAGGTTGGGCCCGGTCAGGCGACGCGAGCTTTCAAACAGCTCCGGCTTGGCCGCGTGGACGATGGCGTTCAGTCGTTCTCCTCCCGTGCCAAGCGGACGCCGCGCTCATCGCGCACCAAGTCCTCGTAATCGTCAAGTGTCGCGGTCGCGGGCTCGGCCAACGGCTCCTGCGTCGCGGTCGCCTCCACGCGCGGCGCGTCCGGCTGTGCACCGTCGGGCCGGAACTTGATCACCTGCTTCCACGAACGCGCCAACGCGTCCGCGAAAATCAGCACCAGATCGCCGGCCTCGCCCATCCGCAGGGCGGCATCGATCGCCGCCTGCTCATCGTTGATGACACTGACCTGCGCCTCGTCCACGCCCTGCGCCAACAGTGCCTTGGCGAGAATACGCGGTACCTCGTCGCCGTCCCGGCCGCGCAGGTTGTCGTCGCGGCGACAGATGTAGTGATCGAAGCGGCCGGCGACGGCATCGGCGATCGCCCGCAGGTCCTCATCGCGGCGGTCGCCCGGACCGGCGATGACCACGATCCGGCGGCCGCTCACTTCCATGCGCTGGGCCAGGTCGGCCATGGCGCCGACGGCGTGCGCGTTGTGCGCGTAATCGAAGATCACCTTGAACGGGTGCTCGGCGAACACGTTCATGCGTCCGGGCGCCTGGAAGAAGGTGGTGTCGAACGTCCGCAGGCCCTGCCGGATCGCGTCCAGCTTTATGCCCAGCGAGAACGCCATCGCGGTGGCGAACATCGCGTTCTGCACGTTGTGCATTGCCCGCCCTTCCAGGGTCGCCGGCACCAGGTGGGTCCACAGCAGCGGAATATGGCTGCCCTTGTCGTACAGGGTGATCATCTCCCCGTTGATCCCTCCTTCCAGCGCACACGCCCGGCCACCGGCGCGGATGTGCTCGCGCACCAGCGGGTGCTGCGGGTTGGTGGTCACGTAGCAGATTGTCTTGGCATCGGTGTAGGCGGCCATTTTCAGCACCAGCGGATCGTCGGCATTGAGCACCGCGCAATCGCGCGCGACCTCGGCCACGATGCGCTTGACCTCGGCCAGCTGCTCCAGGGTGTCGATGCCCTTCATGCCCAGGTGATCGGCAGCGACGTTGAGCACCGCGCCGACGTCGACGTACGGCACGCCCATGCCCGCGCGCAGCAAACCACCGCGCGCGACCTCCAGCACCGCCATGTCGATCTGCGGGTCGGCCAACACCATGCGGGTGGACACCGGACCGGTCATGTCCCCTTCGACGCTGCGCTGGCCGTCGATGTAGACGCCATCGGTGGTTGTCAGCCCGGGGGTGTAACCGCCCATCTTGGTGATGTGGGCCAGCATGCGCGCGGTGGTGGTCTTGCCGTTGGTGCCGGTGACTGCCGCCACCGGAACGCGCGACGGCGTGCCGGGCGGGAACAGCATGTCGATCACCGGACCGGCGACGTCACGGGCGAGCCCTTCGCTGGGCGCGACGTGCATGCGGAAGCCCGGCGCGGCATTGACCTCGCAGATGCCGCCACCGTGGCTCTTGTAGCTCTCGGCGATGTTCTCGGTGAGAAAGTCGACCCCGCCGACGTCCA
>JBDSPO010000017.1:0-7572 GCA_039930265.1 Lysobacter sp.
AGCGTATTGAGGTAGCGCTCCATGGCATGCACGAGATGGCGACCGACGTCCTCGATGCGCTCACGGATCTGTTCGCGCGGACGCCCGCGCACGTCCAGTGCCGCGGCAAGCAGGGCACCCAGCGGCGACGTCGCGCGCAGCGAGTCGATGTGCGCCGGATCCAACGTCCCGCCGCTGGCCCAGGTGCGGACCTCGTGCCCCAACCCGGGCGGCAACACCTGCGAACGCCGCAGCGTCCATGCCCGCTCCACGATCAGCGCCAGAGCCAATGCCGACAGCAGCAGAATCGGGATCATCGGCCATCCACCCGCCTTGACCAGTTCCAGCACGTGCAACCTCCGGCCCGAGGCCGATTCAATCCGGTCGATAGGATAGCTCAGCCGACTGCCCGAACCGGCCCCGTTCCTCACGCCGGGCGGCATCCCACAGGCGCGGGCGTGCGGCTCGTCGCGTTTCCAGCGTGACGCCCGCCGCGGCGATCCGGATTGCCAATGCGCCGTCGCGTGCCGTGTCGGGTGTCGCAGCCCCGGCATCGCGCCACCGCTGCACCACCTCCGCGCGGGGATGGCGATAGCGGTTGCCGTGCCCGGTGGACATGATCGCCCACCGGGCGCCGACGGCCTCCACCAGCGCGGGATCAGAACCATTGGCCGCACCGTGGTGGGAGACCAGCACCACGTCGGCGTCCACGGCGTCGTCCGCATCCAGCCGGCTGCGACGCACCAGGTCCCGCTCAATCACCTTGCCGACATCACCCAAAAGCAGCGCGCTGCCGTAGCGGCCGTGGATGCGCAGCACGCAACTGGCGTCGTTACCCAGGTAGGGGAAGAACGGTGGCGGGTGCATAAAGCGGAACGTGACCCCGTCCCATTCCCACTGTTCACCGGCCACGCAAGGCAGCGTATCCGCGACGCCCGAGTCCTCCGGCGCGTTCGAGATCCCGATCGGCATCGCCTTGCGCACCGCGGGGAACCCGCCCGAATGGTCATTGTCGTGGTGGCTGACCACGGCACGGTCCAGTCGGCCGACGCCCAGCGCGCGCAGCGCTGGGAGCACGACCCGCTCGCCGCTGTCGAAGCCGTCGGGCGTTGACGGTCCCATGTCGTACAGCAGGCTGTAGCCGGCGGTACGCACCAGCAGCGATGTGCCCTGGCCCACATCCAGCACCACGACGTCCACCTCGCCCGGCCCGGGCAGATCGCGTGCAGGCCACAGCAGCGGCAGCCACAGAAGCACCGCCAGCCCGCGTCCGGGCAAGCCGCGCGGCAACAGCAGCCAGAGCGCGCCGACCACCGCAAGCGGCAGCGCGAACCAGCGCGCCTCACGCAGCCACCACAGCGCCAGATCGCTGCCCGCCGTCCACTCGAACAACGGCCAACTGAGCTCAAAGCACCAGGCAGCCGCGTGCCACGCCCACCGCCCCAGACCGGCATGCACCAGCTCCAACGCGGTACCCAGCAGCGACAGCGGCACCACGACCAGGCTCCACCATGGGACTGCAATCAGATTGGCCAACGGGCCGACCACCGAGGCCTGATCGAACAGGGCCGCGGTGAGTGGCAGCAGGCCGAGCGTCGCGACGCCCTGGGCGGTCACCAGATCATGCAACGGTCTTCGCCCCGCCTCCGGCAGGCACCACACCAGCCACGCCACACCGAAGAAACTCAGCCAGAATCCCGCCGTAAGCGCCGACAACGGATCCACCACCAACACCGCAATCATCGCCAGCGCCAGCACCTCCCACGTGCTCGCCCGCCGCCGTAGCAAGCGCATGCTTGCCACCACGGCGATCATCAGCACGGTGCGTACCGTGGGCAATGCGAATCCCGCCACTGCGGCATACATCGCGCCTCCCGCGAGCGCTCCCAGCGCTGCCGCGACCGGACGCGGTATCCGGCGTCCCAAGCCCGGCAGCAGCCACCAGAGAGCGGCCACCGCCAATGCGAAAAAGCCGGCGACCATTCCCACGTGCATCCCGGAAATCGCTATCAGGTGAGTCAGGCCATTGGCACGCAGCACGTGCCAGTCCGGATCGTCGAGCCCGCGCGTGTCGCCCAGAGCGAACGAGGCAATGAAGCGTGCCGAATCTGGCGAAACCGCTTCGTTGATGCGCGCGGACATCCTGCCCCGCCACGCGTTGATGCCCGTGCCATCGTGTTCCAGGACCGCGGCGCCCGGCTTGCGCACATGGCCACTGGCGGTGACCCGGCTGGCGAAGGCATGTTTCTCGCTGTCGAAACCCCCGGGGTTGCGCAACCCCCGCGGGGCGCGCAACCGCACCGCCATCTGCCAGCGCTGGCCTGCCTGGAGCTGTTCCCGACCGGTGCTGCTGCCATTGCGGGTGTCGTACCACGAGAGTCGCAGCAGCCGGCCTTGCAGCGCCTCAGGTTGATCGTCGCTGCCGTCCACCCGCAGCACGAACGCAGTTCGTCGCGGCTCGTGCAACGGCAGCTCGATGACCCGTCCGCGCACCTCTACATCGCGCTTTTTCCAATCCACCGGCAACTGGACCGACAGCGCATGGGTCGCATGGATACCGGCGAGCGCGAACCCGATCAGGCACGCCCCCGCCCAGCGCCCGCGCCAGGCGCGCCACCACAACGGCACCCCGATGATCGCCGCTGCCAGCAAAAGCCACAGTGGCATAAGGGAGGGCAGCCAGAGCGCGAGGGACACCCCGGCCAGCAATCCGCAGGCGACGGGCAGACCCACGGCGCCAGAGACCCGGTGGGGCGTAGTCCCTGTGTGCGCGCCCAGCCGGGTCCCGGCCACAGGATCGCCGCGATCAATCGACGCGATGGATAATGGCGCGCGCGGCGGGTCGTTCATAGGCTGCATCCATGCAGTGGAAGAAGTCAGGCGCCGGTCCAGGCGCGCGCGGTCGGTCTGCGGTTACATCTCGCTGGCGGGCAATTCCCGCAGGCGGCCCTGATGAAGCTCCAGGACCCGATCCAGGCGCTTCGCCAGCCGCCGGTCATGCGTCACCAGCACCAGACTGGTTCGCTGCTCGCGGTTGAGCGCGAGCATCTGCTCAAACACGTTGGCCGCGGTCTTCTCGTCCAGGTTGCCGGTCGGCTCGTCACCCAGCACACAGGCCGGACGGTTGACCAGCGCGCGCGCGACCGCGGCGCGCTGGCGCTCGCCACCGGACAGCTCACCGGGTTTGTGCTCCAGGCGATGGCCCAGACCGACCGACTCCAGCAACTCCTGCGCACGCTTGCGCGCTTCGGCCACAGACGCACCGCCCAGCATCACCGGCAACATCACGTTCTCAAGCGCGGTGAATTCGGGCAGCAGGTGGTGGAACTGATAGACAAAGCCCAGTGCCCGGTTGCGCAGCTGGCCGCGCGCGGTATCGGACAGCGCGCTCATCCAGTGCCCGTCGACATAGACATCGCCCGCCGTCGGCCTGTCCAGGCCACCGAGCAGGTGCAGCAAGGTGCTCTTGCCCGCTCCGGACGCGCCCACGATGGCGACCGTCTCGCCCTTGTGGACCTCCAGCTCCAGGCCGTCGAACACCGGTGTACGCATCGTGCCTTCGGCGTACACCATGCCGAGGCCTGTGCAGCCCAGGACCACGTCGTCACCGGGCTTCCAGATCGGCTCATTCATAACGCAGCGCCTCCGCCGGTGGCGTGCGCGCGGCGCGCCATGCCGGATAGATCGTCGCCAGGAACGCCATCACCAGCGCGACAGCGGTGATCGCCAGCACGTCCTCGGTCTTGAGGTCGGTCGGCAGCCCGGTGATGTAGTAGACGTCCTCGGGCAGAAGGCTGACCCCGAACACCCTCTCGATGGCAAACAGGATATTTTCCAGATTAAGCGTCAGCACGATGCCGCTGACCACCCCAAGCACGGTGCCGATCACACCGATCAGGCTGCCCTGAACCATGAACACCTGCATCACGCCCCGCGGCGACAGGCCGAAGGTGCGCATGATCGCAATGTCGGCCTGCTTGTCGGTCACCAGCATCACCTGGGAGGACACCAGGTTGAACGCGCCCATCGCGATGATCAGCGAGAGCAGGATCGCCATCAGGGTCTTTTCCATCTTCAGCGCGCGGAACATGTTGGCGTTGTCGGTGGTCCAGTCGCTGACCTGCAAACCGCCCAGCTTGGCGGCAAGATCGCGGGCGACCTCCCAAGCCTGGTTCATGTCGTGCAGGCGCAAGCGCACGCCAGTGACCCCGTCCTGCATCCGCATCAAGCGCTGCATGTCGGACATGCTGGTGAAGGCCATGCTGCGGTCGTACTCGTTGTAGCCGACTTCGAAGATGCCACTGACGTTGAAGCGCTTGACACGCGGCATTGCGCCGACCGGCGTGCTGTTGAACTCGGCAATCGTCATCACGACCTTGTCGCCGACACCGACGCCCAGCCACGCCGCCAGTTCGCGTCCCAGCACGATATTGAATTCGCCGGGCTGCAACGACTCCAACGTGCCGGCCACCATTTTGTCGCCGAGCACGGAGACCGTCCGCTCATCGGCAGGCAGTACGCCGCGGACCATTGCCGGTTGCTGGCGCGAACCGTTCAGGAGCGCTTCCTTCTCCACGTACGGAGCCGCGCCGGCCACCCGCGGATCACCGAGTGCCAGATCGACCGCCTGCTGCCAATCCTGCAGCGGGTCGCCGTAGGCACTGACCGTCGCGTGCGCGGCCATTTGCAGCATGCGGTCACGGATCTCCTGCTGGAAGCCGCTCATCACCGCCAGGGTGGTGATCAGCGCCGCCACGCCCAGCGCGATGCCGAGGATGGAAGCCAGGGAGATGAAGGAGATAAAACCATTGCGGCGTTTGGCGCGAAGGTAGCGCAGGCCGATGGCGACGGGTATGGGCTTGAACATAGCCGGCTATGGTGCCACCGAATGGCGCCCGCGAGCAGTGGGTTCGCGTGGCAACGCAAGGCGCAGTTCACGCCGGGCCGTGGGATCCAGGGTGTCAGGCCACCAGACGATGCGCTGCGTCCGTCCCTCGCTGTCACGCCAGCGGGCGAAGACCAGCGGACCGCGCCAGAACACGCGGAACCGCTCCACGGGCTCGTCGTCGATCTGGACCGTCTCATCGTCCAGCTCGAGTTCAATCCACGGTTGGTCGGCCTGCCGACGCGCCGCCACCAGTCCGTAGCCAAGGGCGAGCAGCGCGGCCGGCCAGATCACCATCCACGGAAGGTCGGAAACCACCAACGAGAAGGCACCGGCCGCGCCCAACAGCCGCAACAGAAGCGGCGGCCACGCGGAGGGTCGCCACTCAAGCCGGCAGTTGGCGGATGTCTGCGACCAGGGCGGCAAGTCCGGCATCGGGCGCGATCTCATGACCCATGAACCAATGCCAGAGCTTATCGTCCTCGCAGTCGAGCAGGCGTAGGAAAACCGCCCGTTCGTCGGCACCGGCTTGCAGCCACTTGCGGTCGAGGTAGCGGCCGCACAACTGGTCCAGCTCGCGCATTCCGCGCCGGCACTTCCAGCGCAGGCGCCGGAACTCCAGCGCGTCATCGGGGTTCATGTCCAAAGGATCAGGTCCGGCGCGCGACCATCAGTTTCTTGATCTCGGCGATGGCCTTGGCCGGGTTGAGACCCTTCGGGCAGGTGCGCGTGCAATTGAGGATCGTGTGGCAGCGGTACAGCTTGAAGGGATCTTCCAGGTCGTCCAGACGCGCGCCCGTATCCTCGTCGCGGCTGTCGACAATCCAGCGATAGGCCTGCAGCAGGACGGCCGGACCCAGGTAGCGGTCGCCGTTCCACCAGTGGCTCGGGCAACCGGCGGTGCAGCAGGCGCACAGGATGCACTCGTACAACCCGTCCAGCTTTTTGCGGTCGGCCGGCGATTGCAAGCGCTCACGGTCGCTCGGGGCCGGACTCTCGGTCCGGATCCACGGCTTGATCGATGCGTACTGGGCGTAGAAATGGGTAAGGTCAGGGACCAGATCCTTGACCACTTCCATCGCCGGCAGCGGATAGATCGGCACGTCCCCGGCACTGCAGTCCTCAATGGCCTTGGTGCACGCCAGCGTGTTGGTGCCGTCGATGTTCATCGCGCACGAACCGCAGATCCCCTCGCGGCACGAACGCCGGAACGTCAGGGTGGGGTCGATCTCGTTCTTGATCTTGATCAACGCGTCCAGAACCATCGGACCGCAGGTCGCCATGTCCACCTCATAGGTGTCCAGACGCGGATTCAAGCCGTCTTCGGGATTCCAGCGGTACACGCGGAACGTACGCGGCTGCTTCGCGCCCGGCGTGTCGAAGTGTCGACCCTTCTGCAGCTGGGAGTTTTTAGGAAGATTGAAATCGGCCATCGGGATACCCGCCTTGGAAACCGGTGTCAGCCGGCGCTGCGGGCCGATTGGCGGCCCGCATGGTGATAGGTGAGAACGAAGTCAGTAGACCCGCTTTGTCGGCGGAACCACTTTGACGTCGTCGGTCAGCGTGTACATGTGCACCGGGCGGTAGTCGATCTTCGTGTTGCCGGCGTCATCGACCCAGCACAGCGAATGCTTCTGCCAGCCGGCGTCGTCGCGCTCGGGGAAATCGTCGCGGGCATGGGCGCCGCGTGATTCGGTGCGGTTCTCGGCACACACGATCGTCGCCAGCGCCTGGCCGAGCAGGTTCGACAGCTCCATGGTCTCGACCAGATCGGAGTTCCAGATCAGCGAACGATCGCTGACCTTGACGTCCTCGAACGACGCGCGGATCTCACGGATCCGGCTGACGCCCTCTTCCAGCGTCTCCTGGGTGCGGAACACGGCCGCATCGGCCTGCATGGCGCGCTGCATCTGGTCACGGATGACCGACGTCGGCGTGCCGCCGTTGGCGTTACGCAGCTTGTCCAGGTGCGCCAATGACGCATCGCAGGCGTCGGCCGGGAGATCGGGATGGGCCGCACCCGGGGTGATCGTCTCGCCACAGCGGTTGGCCACCGCGCGTCCGAACACCACCAGATCCAGCAGGGAGTTTGACCCCAGCCGGTTGGCGCCGTGCACCGACACGCAGGCCGCTTCGCCGATCGCGTACAGGCCCGGGACCACCGAATCCGGATCGCCATTGCGCAACTGGACCACTTCGCCATGGTAGTTGGTCGGCACGCCGCCCATGTTGTAGTGCACCGTCGGAATCACCGGAATCGGCTGCTTCTCGACGTCGACGTTGGCGAAGATGCGCGCGGACTCGGCAATACCGGGCAGCTTCTCGTGGATCACTTCGGGACCGAGATGGGTCAGGTCCAGCAGCATGTGGTCCTTGTGCTCGCCGACGCCGCGACCCTCGCGGATCTCCATCGTCATGGCCCGGCTGACCACGTCGCGCGAGGCGAGATCCTTGGCCGACGGCGCGTAGCGCTCCATGAAGCGCTCGCCATTGACGTTGCGCAGGATGCCGCCTTCGCCGCGCACGCCTTCGGTGATCAGGCAGCCTGCACCGTAGATGCCGGTCGGGTGGAACTGCACGAACTCCATGTCCTGCAGCGCCAGGCCCGCACGCAGCGCCATGCCGTTACCGTCGCCGGTGCAGGTGTGCGCCGAGGTCGCCGAGAAATACGCACGGCCGTAGCCGCCGGTCGCCAGCACGGTGCCGTG
>JBDSPO010000018.1:0-11570 GCA_039930265.1 Lysobacter sp.
TTCCAGCTTGGCGATGTGCTGGTCGCGATCGACCAGAACCAGAAGAGTCAGGAATTCCAGTTCCAGTACGACAACGGCAGCAATCTGCAGGCGATCTTTGGCCTGTACTACATGAACGAGTCCGTACCGTCCCATCAGGAAGCGTACGCGGATGACCTGTTCGCGTTTGCCGGAACGCCGATCACGTTCCTGCGTACCATTGATGACGATCTGGAGACGACCTCCAAGGCGGCCTTCGCCCATATGAGCTGGGAGTTCACGCCTACCTGGACCTTGGCTGCGGGTCTGCGCTACTCACGCGATGAGAAGGACTACTTCCGCACCACCAGCACTTTCTGGGGTCCGTTGTTCGCCGCAATCAACGAAACCGTCGCCTTCCAGGGCCGCCAGAGCTGGGACGCTTGGACCCCGTCGGTCAGCCTGCAGAAAGCCTTCAGCCCCAACATGATGGGCTACGTGTCGGCCAACCGCGGCTTCAAGTCCGGTGGTTTCAACGGCCGTGCCAACTCAAGGGTCGAGACCACGCAGGCCGAGTTCGATCCCGAGTTTGTCTGGACCTACGAGGCTGGCTTGAAAATGCGTTCCAATGACGGCCGCCTGCAGGGCAACGTCACCGCGTTCCACAGCGAGTACAAGGATTTCCAGGCCCGGGTGTCGGAGATCGTGAATCCGGGTTCGGCCACGCCGACTTTCTCGTTCCCGGTGCTCAACGCCGCCTCGCTGAAGATCGACGGCATCGAGCTGGAGGGCACCGCGGTGGTGGGAACGGGCACCAGGCTGTCTGGCCAGCTGTCCTATATGAACGCGCGCTACGACACGTTCGTCGATCCGCGGGTGCAGCTGAATCCGGCGTTGGCCAACCTGCATGATCACGTACCGTTCTCGCCGGACTTCACCGCGCGCGTCGCGCTGCAGCACACGTTCCTGATGGACGGCGGTGCCGGCTTCACGATCGGCGGTGACGTCTCCTACCGCGACGACACCTGGCTGTCGGTGGACAACCGCAGCAACCTGATGCAGGACGCGTACGCGACCTACGGCATGTTCGGCGTCTGGGACTCGTCCAACTACGACTGGCAGATCCGCGCCGGTGTGCGCAATCTGGGCGACAAGGTATACAAGACCGACGGTCAGGAGTTCTCCAGCGTCGGCAATATCCAGACCGCGTACTACGGTATGCCACGCAACTACTACCTGTCGGTGCGCTACAACTTCTGACGGCTGTCCTCGTCAGGGTAATGCAAGATAACGGCGGCAGTCCTCGCGACTGCCGCCGTTTTTGTTTGTCATCAATTCAGCCGGCGCGACTTTCAGCCGGCAGGATTGAACGTGATCGGGATATTGACCACGCCGGTCGTCGGGCGGCCGTCTCGGGTGGCGGGCTGGAAGCGCCAGCGGCGCACCGCATCCACCGCCGCCCGGTCCAGATCGCGCGAGCCGCTGCCGCGGGTCACTGTGATCGACTCGGGAAATCCGTCCACGCCGATCGTCGCCTGCACCATCACGGTGCCGCTCTCGTTGCGCCGCAATGCGCGTGACGGATAGCTCGGGGGTGGCGTGCTGCCCGGCAGGGGCGTCGGCTGGGTGACGGGGCCGTCCGGATAGACCGCCTCGGACGGTGCTGGCGGCGGAAGCGGGGGCGGAGGTACAACTTCGACAATCCGCGGGGCTTCCGGCTCGATGATCGCCGCCCCGTCACCCATCGCCGTCGACTCTTCCGCGCTGAGCCCGCTGGTCTCACCACTGCTCACACCGGTTGGCACCGGCAATGGCGTGAATTCCGCTGATTCTGACGTGGCAGTGGACTGCCCTGGGCGGTAGAAATCCGGATCGCCGCGTCCGCGCGACCAGATCACCGCAAACAACAGCAATCCGGCGACGAACGCCAACCCGATCGCCCACCACATACGCTGGGAGGGCAGCCAGTCGGCGGCGTGGAGGGGGGAGCGGGGCGGTGCTGGCATGGCGGATCCGGTGATGCGGTCAATGCGCATTGTGCATGCCGCAGGTTAAGCCCGCGGGAACCGCCTGCCTTCCACCGGCATTCCACGTGATAATGGTGCTCCGATTCATCAATCCGGTCCTGTCATGCTTGATCCCAACCTCCTGCGCCAGCAGCCCGCCGAACTCGCCGACCGCCTCAAGCAAACGCGCGGTCACGATCTGGACGTTGCGCCGCTGCAGGCGCTGGAAGCGGAGCGCAAGCAGATCCAGGTACGCACCCAGGAGCTGCAGAACCTGCGCAACACCCGCTCCAAGGCGATTGGCCAGGCCAAGGGCAAGGGAGAGGATGCAAGCGCGCTGCTGGCCGAAGTGGCGGGCTTTGGCCAGGAGCTGAAAACCAGTGAGTCGCGACTGGATGCGATCCGCGCCGAACTGGATGCCATCGCGCTCGACCTGCCCAACCTGCCTCACGAGTCGGTGCCGGCGGGAGCCGACGAGAACGACAACGTCGAGCAGCACCGCTGGGGGTCGCCGCGCGAGTTCGATTTCCCGGTCAAGGATCATGTCGAACTCGGCACCCGCAACAGCGGTCTGGATGGCGATACCGCCGCCAAGCTCAGCGGTGCGCGCTTTACCGTGTTGCGGGGTCCGATCGCGCGCCTGCATCGGGCGCTGGCGCAGTTCATGCTTGATCTGCACACCGGTGAGCACGGGTTCCAGGAAACCAGCGTGCCGCTGCTGGTCAACGCGGAAAGTCTGGTCGGCACCGGCCAACTGCCCAAGTTCGAGGACGACCTGTTCGCCACCTCGGTAGGTGAGAGCAAGCGCTACCTGATCCCGACCTCCGAGGTTCCGCTGACCAACATTGTGCGCGATGAGATCCTCGCCGACGCGTCGCTGCCGCTACGCATGACCGCGCACTCCATGTGCTTCCGCGCGGAGGCGGGTGCCTACGGTCGTGATACCCGCGGCATGATCCGCCAGCACCAGTTCGAGAAGGTCGAGCTCGTCACCATCGCCCGGCCGGAAGAGGCCGACGCCGAGCACGCCTTCATGACCCGCTGCGCCGAGGTGGTGCTGGAGAAACTCGGTCTGCCCTACCGGCGCATGCTGCTGTGCTCGGGTGATATGGGGTTCTCCGCCAGCAAGACCTACGACCTGGAGGTGTGGCTCCCGTCGCAGGACACCTACCGGGAGATCTCCTCGGTATCCAACTGCGATACGTTCCAGGCGCGGCGGATGCAGGCGCGCTGGCGCAACCCGGCGACCGGCAAGCCGGAGCTGGTGCACACGCTCAACGGCTCCGGGGTTGCGGTTGGCCGGGCTCTTGTCGCGGTGATGGAGAACTACCAGCAGGCCGATGGCTCCATCACGGTGCCCGAGGCTCTGCGTCCCTACATGGGCGGACTCGAGGCGGTCGGCTGACATGCATGACCTCAACGACCTCCACTATTTCGCGATGGTCGTCGAACACTCCGGTTTCGCCGCGGCCGAGCGCGCCACGGGGATTCCGAAGTCCCGGCTGAGCCGGCGCATCAGTCAGTTGGAAACCGACATGGGCGTGCGCCTGCTGCAACGCTCCACGCGGCGGTTCGCGGTCACCGATGTAGGAACCTCGGTCTATCGCCACGTGCAGTCGATGTTGGCCGAGGCCCAGGCCGCCCGCGAAGTGGTGGACCGGCTCAGCGCAGAACCGCGTGGCGTGGTCCGGGTCAGCGTGCCGGTGGGCATTGCCCAGCAACAGATGCCCAAACTGCTGCCGGAGTTCCTCGGCCGTTATCCCGAGGTGCGGGTGCAATTGCATGTCAGCAACCGCCGGGTAGACGTGATCAACGAAGGCATCGACGTGGCCCTGCGCGTGCGCAGCAAGCTGGATGACGACGGCAGCCTGATCATGCGCAGTTTCGGCCAGATCCAGGAGCTGCTGGTCGCCAGTCCCGATTACCTGCGCAAGATGGGCCGCCCGAGGGCGCCGCAGGAATTGAGCGACCACGTCACCCTGAGCATGAGCGAGGACGATCCGCTCCAGCGCTGGGAGTTGCACGGCCCGGAAGGGGATGTGCAGCGGGTCGAAATCAAGCCGCGGGTCATGGGGTTCGACCTGCCGATGCTGCTGGCGCTGGCGGTGCAGGGCGTTGGCATCACCCTGCTGCCGGAAAGTGTCTGCGCCGATGCGGTCCGCCGGGGCGATCTGCAGGTGGTTCTGCCTGCGTGGCGACTGCCGCAGGGCATCTTCCACGCGGTGTTTGCGTCACGTCGCGGCATGCTGCCTGCGGTCCGGGTGTTCATCGATTTCCTCGCCGAGACGGTGCCCGCACTGGTCGCCGACGCGCGCCTCGGCTGTGGCGACATCAACGGCAAGCCCTGCAGCGACGCCGAACTGCGGGCATTCCGGCGCTGACGCCAGCCGTCGCGCATGCGACAATGCGCGCCGCTGGAGTGCGCACGGGATTGCCCACCGCACCAGCGCCGCGGGTTGCCGGCGATCAGCGAACAGGTATTTCGGAAGAGTGGCCGAGCGGTTGAAGGCACCGGTCTTGAAAACCGGCGAAGGGTTAAACCTTCCGTGGGTTCGAATCCCACCTCTTCCGCCAATTTCCTTGGGTGCGTCCGGAAAGCCGGGGCACCTGCCGCTCTCCCGCGAATCAGATCCCGCACCCGCACCCGCCGCTCTCAATCCTCGCCCACGCGGGCCGCGCGGCGCCTGCCCAGTTGCGTGGTCGGGGAGCCCGGCGTAGCCTCGCCCCGGGGATCTACACGGAATGTGGGAATCTTAGGGAGGAGGGAATAATGGGAATCACCGTTTTCATCGTGGATGACCACGCACTGGTTCGGACCGGCATGCGCATGATCCTGTCGGCCGAGGATGACATCGACGTTGTCGGTGATGTCGAGAGTGGAGAGATGGCATTGCCATTGATCCGCAAGCTCAAACCCGACGTGGTGCTGTGCGATCTGCACCTGCCCGGGGTAAGCGGGCTGGAGGTCACCGAGCGGATAGTGAGAGGCGACCACGGGACCCGGGTCATCATTGTCTCGGTACTGGAGGACGGCCCGATGCCGCGCCGCCTGCTGGACGCCGGCGCCTTCGGCTACGTGGGCAAGGGTGGGGATGCGACCGAGTTGATCCGGGCGGTGCGCGACGTCGCGCGGGGACGCCGCTATCTGGCCAGCAACATTGCCCAGCATCTGGCGCTGGCCGGCCTTGAGGGCGGCGGCTCGCCGTTCGACGACGTCTCGCCGCGGGAGCTGGAAGTCGCGCTGTTGCTCGCGCAGGGGTTGCGCCAGGAGGAAATCGCGCGGCGGTTGTGTCTGAGCGCGAAGACGATCAATACCCACAAGAGCCGGATGTTCGACAAACTGGGGATCACCGACACCATCGCCCTGGCACGGCTGCTCGGTCAGCACGGCCTGCTGGAGCCTGCCCGCGTGCTGTAGCGCCGGCGCGGAAAATACTGCCCCGAACAAACAGAAACGGGCCGCGAATGCGGCCCGTTTCTGTTTGTGGCGGGTGACCCGCCACAATCCTGTGTCACCGATCAGGCGTCGTGCTGGGCCCGTGGGGACGTTGCGTCATCGTCGTCGCCGGTTGTGTCCGGCTCGGCTGACGTCTCCACGTCCGGCGCACTTTCCTCGAACAGGTTGGCAGTGCGTGGCTGCTCCCGGGGCTGCAACGGTTCCGGGGTTGATTCCGGAATCACCCATGACGGTGCGGGGTCCACCGACGGGCTGACCACGGTATCGCTGGTCCGATCGGACGTGGACGAGCCTGCCGGCATTGCATCAGGCGTCGTTGCGGGCGCCGCGAGAGGCACCGCGTCAGGCGCGACAACCACCCGCTCCGGCGACACTTCAGCCGCCGTAACCACCACGGTATCGACTTCGATAGGCGTGGGCGGTGCAACCACGATCACCGGAGTTGGCATGGCATGGTCATCGTCATCCCGAGCATTCGCACCCGAGATGTACGACGATCCCGAGCGCACTGGCGGGACATGGGTCGGGGGAGCAGTCTCGCGAGCCAACGGAACAGACTCTGCCGGCAACGGAGTCACCTCTTCCGCCTGGCTGGGCGCGGCGTCGGGGCTGGCCTGCGCACTGTCGTCCGCGTGACCAACGGTCTCCGGCGTTGCCGCGGCCCGCTTGCGGTTGCGGGGAGGGCGCGGTTTGCGGCTGCGAGCGGCCGGCGCCGCATCCGAATCCGAATCCTCGCTGGTGGCGTCATCGTCGTCGCTGTCGCCTTCCGACGTGCTGTCCGCTTCCGTCGGAGCAACCGCCACGGGTTCGTCAGTCACCCGGTCGGCGTGCATTTTCACGCTCACCGGTTGCGCATCATCTGCAGGACCTGCGACATCATCGAAGTCGAACTCCGGCTGCGAACGGCTGGCCTTGGCAGGCACCTCGGAAGCATCGCCCGAGGCGTTGGCGCCATCCGCTGAAGCGTCGTCCAAAAGCACATCATCAGAGGCATGCTCGCCCGCGCCCTCGGTCTCGTTACCACGACGGCGGCGGCGGCCGCCACGACGTCCGCGACGGCGACGGCTGGCACCGTCCTCGTTCGCTGCGTCTTCAGCGGAGCCATGGCCTTCAGTTGCGTCGTTGGCCGGTCGAGCAACCGTTCCAGCGTCATCTTCCATCTGGCGCGACGGGGTGCGAGCCGCGTCGGTGGACGAGGCCACCGTGGTGGTCACCGCAGCAGCGGCGGCCATCGCCAGCTTCTCGACAGCATCCGCCGGCGGCGCACTCACATCCTGACGGAGGTTCTCACCGCGGGGCTGCCGCGGCTGACGTGGCGTCGACTTGTCAGACGTATCCAGAGCAGCAACATTGGTATCGCCCTGTACCCGCGGCTGCTTCTCGCGCTGCTGCCGCTGCCCACGCCCATTGCCCGAGCCGGAGCCCGCGCGCTCCTCGGTTTGCGCCGGTCCTGCGGCGCGGCGTGAATCGTCCCGACGGCCCCCGTCGCGTCCCGACTGCTTGCCGCCACGGCGTTGACCGTTGCGGTCCTGGCGCTCGCCACGCTCACCGCGTGAGCTGCTGTCGCCACGGCTCTGCGAGTTCGTCGGGCGCTGGCTCGCCGCTGCAGCCGCGTCGGCGACCGGCGCAGCACGGAAGAAGCGCATGAAGCGCTCGACCACCCCGATGGAGTGGGTCGGCGCTGCCGCCACAACCACCGGCGTGGGCGTCGGCGCCACAGGCGCTGCATCCGGCTGGCGGGGCTCGCGCAGCGGTGCCGGCTGCGCCGGTTTGACGTTGGTCACCGCGGCCGCGACGGGAATGTTCAAATTCGCCTTGGTCAACGCGTGGGTCGGCAACTTGCGCTGGCTGCCACGGTGGTAGCTGGGACGGGCACTGTCTTCGCCCATCTCGTTGTCACGCAGACGCGAAACCTCATAGTGCGGCGTCTGCAGGTGCTCATCGGCAACGATAACGATGGGCGCCCCGTGACGGCGCTCGATCTCGCTGATGGCACGTCGCTTCTCGTTGAGCAGGTAATTGGCGATCTCGGTCGGCGCCTGGACCAGGATCTGCCCGGTGCTTTCCTTCATCGCGTGCTCTTCGCTCACGCGCAGGATCGACAGCGACAGCGACTCCACGCTGCGCATCCGTCCATGGCCTTCACAGCGAGGGCATACCAGCTGGCTCGACTCGCCCAGGCTTGGACGCAGACGCTGCCGGCTCATTTCCAGCAGGCCGAAGCGCGAGATGCGTCCCACCTGCACGCGGGCACGATCCTGTTTCAGCGAATTCGCCAGGCGGTTTTCGACCTCGCGCTGGTGCTTGCTGGAGGACATGTCGATGAAGTCGATGACCACCAAGCCGGCGAGGTCGCGCAGGCGCATCTGGCGCGCCACTTCCTCGGCGGCCTCCAGATTGGTGTTGAGCGCGGTTTCCTCGATGTCGCCGCCGCGGGTCGCACGTGCGGAGTTCACATCCACCGCGGTCAGCGCCTCGGTTTGGTCGATCACCAGCGCGCCGCCGGAGGGCAGGCGGACTTCCCGCTCGTAGGCGTTTTCGATCTGCGATTCGATCTGGAAACGGTTGAACAGCGGCACGTCGTCGGTGTAGTGCTTCAGCTTGCGCAGGTTGTGCGGCATCACCCGCTCGACAAACTCGCGCGCCTCGGCATACATCTCCTCGGTATCAACCAGGACCTCGCCGATGTCCGGACGCATGTAATCACGCAAGGCACGGATGATCAGACGGCTTTCCTGATAGATCAGGAACGGTGCCGGCTTGGTCAGCGCGGCCTCGGCCACCGATTTCCACACCTGCAGCAGGTAATCCAAATCCCACTGCAATTCCTCGGCATCACGACCGACACCGGCGGTGCGGATGATCACGCCCATGTCGTCGGGAATCTTCAGCGCATCCATCGCGCGCTTGAGTTCCGCGCGGTCCTCACCCTCGATCCGCCGCGAGACGCCGCCGGCGGTCGGGGAGTTCGGCATCAGCACCATGTACCGGCCGGCCAGCGAGATATAGGTGGTGAGTGCCGCGCCCTTGTTGCCGCGCTCCTCCTTGTCCACCTGTACCACCACTTCCTGGCCTTCGCGCAGGAGTTCCTTCAGGCCGGCCTTGTTGTGGTCGACCCCGGCGGCGTAATAGTCGCGCGAGATTTCCTTCAGCGGCAGGAAGCCGTGGCGATCACCGCCGTACTCCACGAAAGCCGCTTCCAGCGATGGCTCCAGACGGGTGATCTTGCCCTTGTAGATATTGGACTTTTTCTGTTCCTGCGACGGTTGCTCGATATCGATGTCGTACAGGCTCTGCCCGTCGACAATCGCGACGCGCAGTTCTTCTGCCTGCGTCGCGTTGATCAGCATGCGTTTCATTGGTGCATTCCTCACGCGCTCAACCGCGCGGAACGCCCTGGCGTTTCGCCTCTGGACACTGCGCCCCGTCGCCGCGACTGTGGATCCTGCAGACCGGCAAACCGGAATGCGCGCGCTGACGTGACCTGACAATTTCCAGCGCTTCTACACCACGGCAAACCGCGGGAGCGCTTGTATTTGTAGCTTGGCAAATTTTCTGGGCCGGTGGCGTTGCTGGCAGGTGCCTTGACGCCACACGGGTCGTGTTCATCGACCGGAGGATGACGAATGATTCGACAACACCGGACGAGCCGAGGTTCCACCGGGCTGGCGCTGCTAACATGGCCGCCCCGAGGGCGGGGGTCAGGCGCAGACCGGAAACGCAGGTCGGGCTTTTGGCCCATGTTCCGGCCACCAGACGTATCGCGGTGGCTGAGACAACTCCCTGCGAAATCAAAACCTTATCTCGCGTCGCGAGTGTATCAGATAAGCCCCGGAAAATGACCCATTCAGATAGTCACGAAAGCCATGCTGGTGCGCGCATTGAAGTGGTTCCGGAGGACCGTGAAGGTCAGCGGTTGGACAACTTCCTGCTCGGACTGCTGAAGGGCGCTCCGCGCTCGCTGGTCTACAAGCTGGTCCGGTCCGGACAGGTACGCGTCAACAGCGGCCGCGCCAAGGCGGATCGAAAGCTGGAGGCTGGAGACAAGGTGCGTATTCCCCCCGTCCGGGTGGAGCCGGAAGGGGAGCGTGCGACCCCTCCGCGCGGCTTCATGGAAGCTCTGGATGCCGCGATCGTGCACGAAGACGCCCGTCTGCTGGTGCTGAACAAGCCCTCCGGGGTCGCCAGCCACGGCGGCAGCGGCATCAGTTTCGGGGCGATCGAAACCCTGCGCGCGCTGCGCCCGGAGCAGTCTTTGGAGCTGGTCCACCGCCTGGACCGCGACACGTCCGGCGTGCTGGTGGTGGCCAAGAAGCGCTCGGCGCTGACCGAAATGCAGGCGCTGATGCGTGAAAACAGCGCCGGCGGCTCGGGGCTGCGCAAGCGCTACCTGGCGTTACTGGTGGGCCGGATGCCCGACGGCGTGATGAGCGTGGATGCGCCGCTGCACGTCGGGCTGCGGCAGGGCGGCGAGCGGCACGTCCAGGTCAATCCGGGCGGGAAGCCGTCGTTGAGCCATTTCCAGGTGCTGGAGCGGCGGGGCGGCCACTCATATTGCGAGGTGCGGATCGAGACCGGCCGCACCCATCAGATCCGCGCGCACGCACAGCACATCGGTCACGCCGTCGCTGGCGATGACAAGTACGGTGATCCGGAGGTCAACCGGCGCTTGCGTGAGCAGTTCGGCCTGAAGCGGTTGTTCCTGCACGCGGCCGGATTGGAGTTTTCACTGGACGCAGGCAAAACCCCCTATCGGCTGGCTGCTCCATTGCCGCCTGAACTGCTCGATGTGCTGGATCGGCTGAAGTAGACGTCTGACGCAGGTCCGAACCGGGGCCTGCGCGGCATCTGCGGGCCCGAACCGGGTGCCGCCTATCCAGATGCACCCGGTGCAACACCGTCGCAGCGCTCGGAGTCCGCGTCCGGCGCGGTGAAGGTCACCGGCACCCGCAGCGGGGTTTCGGCCGGTTGACCGCGGCTGGTTCCCGGCTGGAACTTCCAACCCTTGACAGCGTCCACGGCCGCCTGGTCCAGCTGGAGATGGCCGCTGCTGTCCTCCACCCGGATATTCTTCGGCCGGCCGTCGATGCCGATCGTCAGCAGAACACCGACCTGGCCAGCAATTCCAGCGCATGCGAGATCGGCAGGATAGACAGGGGGCGGTGTCTCCACCGCCAGCGGTTGGGTCGGGGCGATGGCTTCCGAACGGTCCGCCGGCGCGGGGTTGCAGGCAGCGAGCATCACTGCTGTCGCCAGCACACCGATGAGCGAAAGGGCCCGACGGACCGGGGATCCAGCACGAATGTCGATGTCAACCATGGGGCTCACTCCTGCAAGGCCTGCGCTTTCGCGGCGCAGATGAAGTCATTCTCACTCAGGCCGCCGACGTCGTGGGTGGAAAAGCGCACCACGCAGCGGTTGTAGTGCACCCCCAGATCGGGGTGGTGATCCTCTCGATGCGCGATGAAGGCCAGGGCGTTTACGAAGGCCATGGTGCGGTAATAGTCGTCGAACTCAAAGGTCCGCGACAGGGCGCGCCCGTCCTCGACAACCGCCCAGTCCGGTATGTGGCGGTGCAGCTCGCGTACCTGCGCCTCGGGCAGGCGGTGCTCGGCTCCCTTGCGTTGCACACAGTGGGCCTGGACCAGAGGGATAACGTCATTCATGGCAACTCCTTGCGAATGGCAGGCTGAATGGATCAGCAGCGCTGCGTGGCATCGGGATGGGCATTCGGTTGTATAGCGCGTGGGCCGTTAGAATAGCGACATGATCCAGATATCCGAATCCGCCCAGACGCATTTCCGCAAACTTATCGAACGCGAGGCACTCCCGGGGTTGGGGGTGCTGTTGTCGGCGATCGATGCCGGCACGCCACGCGGTGATGTGCGTCTGGAGTTCACCGAGCCGGCCGAACTGAAAGGCGACGAGTGGGCGATCGACTGCGAGGGCTTCACCCTGTGGTTGGAGGCCGACAGTGTCGGCGCGCTTGACGGGGCGGAGATCGATTACGAAACCGGGGCCACCGGGGGCCAGTTGCAGATCCGTGCGCCCCGGATAAAAGGCGCTGTGCCGGGCGAATCGGCGTCGCTGGTGGAGCGGGTGCGTCACCTTATCGAGCACGAGATCAACCCGCAGTTGGCCGCCCATCG
>JBDSPO010000019.1:0-22940 GCA_039930265.1 Lysobacter sp.
TGCCGACGCCCGGCGAGGACTACCAGTTGCGGGTGGGCGGTGTGTGGTTCGGCGAGCCCGAACGCAGCTCCCGATTCATGACGCCGCCCCGCTATCCGGAAGGGATGGCGAGGGAGGGAATCGGTGCAAAGGCCGTGCTGGTGCTGCAGCTGGATGCCGCCGGCGACGTAATGCAGGTCCACGCCGAGCAGGTGAGCCTCGATCGGGACGTCCGCCCGGTGTCACAGGCGGAGCGTGTGCGGGAGGCGTTCGCCAAGGCGAGTATTACTGCGGCCAGGAAATGGAAGTTTGGCATCAACGAGGTACTCGCGGGCCGGACGATCGGGACCAGCGTCCAGGTCCCCGTCGAGTTCTTCCTCACCGATTCGGTTGCACGCAGAAATGAAGATCCCGGTGCCAACCAGTGGCGCAGTTATATCCCCGGACCGCGCGTGCGCGCGCCGTGGCTGGAGGAGACCGCCGTCGCGGCCCGGGACGAGGACGTGGACCAGTTGAAGGATGGCGACGTGCGCTCGCTGGCGTCGCACTTCCAACTCAAGAATGAGGTGGTCGGCAGCCTGCTCTGATCGCTGGCGTGGCAGGTCGCTCACAGCAGAACGCCCCGCAATGCGGGGCGTTCTGTTTGCTGCGCAGAATGGACTCAGCGCTTCATCGAGGAGAAGAACTCGTCGTTGGACTTGGAGTTCTTCATCTTGTCGAGCAGGAATTCCATCGCACCGATCTCGTCCATGCCGTGCAGCAGCTTGCGCAGGATCCAGATCTTCTGCAGCAGCTCGGGCTCGATCAGGTAGTCCTCGCGACGGGTGCCGGAGCGGTTGATGTCGATCGCCGGGTACACGCGCTTCTCGGCAATGCGGCGGCTCAGGTGCACCTCGGAGTTGCCGGTGCCCTTGAACTCCTCGTAGATCACCTCGTCCATCTTGCTGCCGGTATCGACCAGCGCGGTGGCGATGATGGTCAGGCTGCCGCCTTCCTCGACGTTGCGGGCCGCGCCGAAGAACCGCTTCGGGCGATGCAGCGCATTGGCGTCGACGCCGCCTGACAACACCTTGCCCGAGCTGGGCAGGACGTTGTTGTAGGCGCGGGCCAGACGGGTGATGGAGTCGAGCAGGATCACCACGTCCTTTTTGTGCTCGACCAGACGCTTGGCACGCTCGATCACCATCTCGGCGACCTGGACATGACGCGCGGCCGGCTCGTCAAAGGTCGAGGAGATCACCTCGCCGCGCACGGTCCGCTGCATTTCGGTGACTTCTTCAGGCCGCTCGTCGATCAGCAGCACGATCATGTGCACGTCGGGATGGTTGTGGCTGATCGCGGTGGCAATCTGCGTCATCATCATCGTCTTGCCGGCCTTGGGCGGGCTGACGATCAGGGCGCGCTGGCCCTTGCCTTGCGGCGCCATCAGGTCGAGGATCCGGCCGGTGATGTCTTCGGTGGACCCGTCGCCGCGCTCCAGATGGAACTTGCGGCGCGGGAACAGCGCGGTCAGGTTTTCGAACAGCGCCTTGTTCTTGGACGCTTCCAGCGGCTCGCCGTTGATGGTGTCAACGATGGACAGGGCAAAGTAGCGCTCGCCGTCCTTGGGGAAGCGGATGCGGCCGGACAGATGGTCGCCGGTGCGCAGGTTGAAGCGACGGATCTGGCTGGGCGAGATATAGGTATCGTCAGGGCCGGCCAAGTAGGACGCCTCGGCGGCCCGCAGGAACCCGAACCCGTCGGGCAGGATCTCCAACACGCCGTCGGCGGCGACGCCTTCACCGTGGCGGGTCAGCACCTTCAGCACGGCGAAGATGACGTCCTGCTTGCGGGCGCGGGCGACACCTTCGGAGATGTTCAGCTGCTCGGCAATCTCCAGCAACTTGTGCGCCGGCATGCGCTTGAGGTCGCCCAGCGAATAGGTCGGGAAACCTTCGGGCACCTGCGGGTTGCTGCGCGGGATGAAGGGCTCGTTGCCGCCGTCGTCGCTCGGCAGGCCGTCGCGCGGACCGCCTCTGCCACCACCACCGCCATGGCCATGGCCACCGCCACCACCACCGCCACCCGGACCGCCGCGCTCGCGCTTGTTGCGGAAGCGTTCCCGGCGGTTATTGCTGCGGCCGCCGTCGGCATCGCGCTGCTGGCCATCGCCCTGCGGGCGGGGGGTGCCATCGTTGTTGCCTGACTGCTCGGCCGGACGCGGGGTCTGCTCGCCATTGGCGGAAGCCGGTGCGGCAGGGGCCGCGTCGGTCGGCGGCGGCGAGGGTGCGTGGGCACGCACGGGAGCAGGCTCGCGCGACCCGAACGCGCCATCGCTCGGTGGCGCCGCTTTCACAGGTGCCGGCTCAGGCGCGGGTTTGGGCGGCGCAGCAGCAGGTGCCGGCTTGGCCACTTCCGCCTTGGGAGCGGCAGCCATCGGCAATTCGCTCTGGGGCGACTCGGCCTTGGGGGCGACGGTTTTGCTCACGCGCGTCTTGCGCACGCGCTTTTCGGCGATCTCGCCGGAATCGGGGGTATTGTCGGACAAGCGGGTATTCCTCGCTAAGCGGCGAGCGCCCGCGGAGGGCGGGCGAAGCGTCAGGGACGTTGGATTCGATAATCGGGTGCGGCGGGGAGCGGGCTTTCGCATGCCGTGGTCAACGGCACGCGGGGCTCATTCAGGCACCGGGTCCTGCGAAACTATCACTGCAAGCCGCAAGGCCGCAAGTATTGCGTTGAGGCAAGCGGTGGTACGCGGTTCAGCTGCCGCCGTCGCGGGCCCAGGGGATCCGCCTGAGGACGCTTAGAGCGCCTTGTCGATCAGTTGCGCGAGCTGGCCCTTGCTGACCGCCCCGATCTGGGTTTCCTGCACCTGGCCGTCCTTGAACAGCAGCAGCATCGGGATGGAGCGCACGTGGTACTTCATCGCGGTGGCCTGGTTGTGGTCCACGTTGATCTTCGCGATCTTGACCCGCCCGGCATAGGTTGCCGCGAGTTCTTCCAGCGCGGGCGCAATCATCTTGCACGGGCCGCACCATTCGGCCCAGAAGTCGACCAGCACCGGTTCGGCGGACTGCAGTACGACGGCGTCGAAATCGGCGTCGCCGACCTGGATGGTTTTTTCGCTCATGGGTTTCTCCTGCGATGTGATGGATGCCGGCGCGGGTGCGGCCGGCGTTGGTATGTCTGCGCGGTGGATACGCGGGATGGAAGGCCACAGGGTGAACCGCTGCTGCAGCCGTGCATGCGTTAAACTGGGGCGTTTGGCGGGCGCTATCAAGCCCCGCACGCTGCGGTCAGGGACAAAACTGGCCGACCCCGGCAGTCTGCTTGGCAGCTGTCACCCACGCAAGCGCCCTTCCGCGCGCGATCCCCGGACCATTATGACCGACCGCCCCAGCGACAAGCCTCTCACCGACATCACGTTCGATTCCTTCGACCTGCACCCGCGCCTGCTGGCAGGGCTGGAGTCGGCCGGATTCACCCGCTGCACCCCGATCCAGGCGCTCAGCCTGCCGTTCGCCCTGAAAGGCCGCGATGTTGCCGGCCAGGCGCAGACCGGTACCGGCAAGACGCTCGCGTTTCTGGTCGCGACCATCAACCGCCTGTTGACCCGCCCGGCCCTGGCCGAGCGCAACCCCGGTGATCCGCGCGCGCTGATTCTGGCGCCGACCCGCGAACTGGCGATCCAGATCCACAAAGATGCCGTCAAGTTGGGACCGGAGGTCGGCTTGACCTTCGCGCTGGTCTACGGCGGGGTCGACTACGACAAGCAGCGCGAGCTGCTGCAGCAGGGCGTGGATGTGATCATCGCCACCCCGGGCCGGCTGATCGACTACGTCAAGCAGCACAAGGTGGTCAGCCTGCATGCGTGCGAAGTCTGCGTGCTGGACGAGGCGGACCGGATGTTCGATCTGGGTTTCATCAAGGACATCCGTTTCCTGCTGCGGCGGATGCCCGCCTGCACCATCCGCCAGACCCAGCTGTACTCGGCAACGCTGAGCCACCGCGTGCTGGAGTTGGCGTACGAGCACATGAACGATCCGGAAAAGCTGGTGGTGGAGTCCGAATACATCACCGCCTCCCAGGTCCGCCAGTTGCTGTACTTCCCCTCCGACGAGGAGAAGATCCCGTTGCTGCTGGGTCTGCTGTCGCGCAGCGAAGGCGCGCGCACCATGGTGTTCGTCAATACGAAGGTGTGGGTCGAGCGGGTCGCCCGCGCGCTGGAGAAGGGCGGGTACCGGGTCGGTGTGCTGTCCGGCGATGTGCCGCAGAAGAAGCGCGAGTCGTTGCTGGCGAAGTTCCAGAAGGGCCAGCTGGAAGTGCTGGTTGCCACCGACGTGGCCGCGCGAGGCCTGCACATCGACGGAGTCAAGTACGTCTACAACTACGATCTGCCGTTCGACGCCGAGGACTACGTGCACCGCATAGGCCGCACCGCGCGGCTGGGTGAGGAAGGCGACGCGATCAGCTTCGCCTGCGAGCGCTATGCGATCGGCCTGCCGGACATCGAGGCCTACATCGAGCAGAAGATCCCCAGCGCGCGGGTAGAACCGGACCTGCTGGTGGCAATGCCGCGCCCGGTGCGCGTCAAGGTGGAGGGTGAGGAAGAGGAAAGCGTCGGCGCGATCTTCAAGGAAGCCCGTGAAGCCCGCGCCGCCGAGGACGAGCGTCGCGGCGGTGGCCGCAGCCGCACCGGTGGTGCCGGCTCCGGCCGCAGTGGTCCCGGGGCAGGGCGCGCGGCGGCAGGCGCCGCACCACGCCGCCCGCATCGCGAAGCGGGCGCTGACACTCCGGTAGCGAAGCATGAGGCTGGCGGCATTGCCGCTGCCTCGACGCCGGCTGCCAGTCAGGCCGACGTCGCGGTGCCGGGGGCTGCACCGGCATCTGCTGCTCAGGCGCCGACCGCGGTCCCATCCGCCGACGAGGCGTCGCGTCCGCCGCGCAAGCGCCGCCGCCGCCGCGGGGGTCGCAAGCTGGAAGGGGCCGGGCTGGAAGGCCAGCCCGTTGACGGCGCGCCACGCGCGGCCGCCACACCCGACAGGCCGGAACACAAACCGCACGGGCGCACCGAAGGCCCCCGTCCACCGCGCGCGGCCGGCGCCAATGGCGGCTCGCGCCAGGTGCCCGCCAACAAGGCGGCCGTCGCCCGTCCTGCCGGCGGCACGGTGGAAGCTCCCCAACCCGGGCTGCTCGGCCGGATCGGTCGCCGTTTGAAGTCGCTGGTGGGCGGGGCCAGCTGACCGCAGATCCGGGATCCACGGACACGGCCCCGAAAGGCCGTGTCTGTTTGCGGCCCCGCGGTTGGGCGTCCGTGGATCATTCGCCGCGGACACTGGTTATTGCAGGCCCCCGCACGGATACTGGGCGACGATGAACAGGAAGGGCCCGCAATGAGCGTTTTGCGCTTCGACAATGTCAGCAAGCAGTACGACGGCGGGCGCCAGGCGCTGGAGGACGTCAGCTTCGAGGTCGACGCGGGCGAAATGCTGTTCCTCACCGGCCACTCGGGAGCGGGCAAGAGCACCCTGTTGAAACTGATCCATCTCACCGAGCGGCCCACCCGCGGCTCGGTGCAGTTTGCCGACCGTAATCTGCAGCGCGTGCGCGGACGCAGGATCGCCTTGCACCGTCGCGGCATCGGCGTCGTGTTCCAGGACCACCGTCTCCTGGCGGACCGGAGCGTCGCCGACAATGTCGCCCTGCCGTTGTTGCTGCAGGGGTTGCGGCGCCCCGAGATTGCCAAGCGCGTGCGGGCGGTGCTCGACCGGGTGAGCCTGGGCGCGCGGGCGCAGGCACTGCCGTCGCAACTGTCGGCCGGGGAGCAGCAGCGGGTCGGCATTGCCCGCGCGATCGTCGGTGAGCCCTCGCTGCTGGTGGCCGACGAGCCAACCGGCAATCTGGACCCGACCCTGTCGGCGGAGATCATGACGCTGTTCGAATCCCTGCCCGAGCGCGGTACCAGCGTGCTGGTCGCCAGCCATGATCTCGCGCTGGTAAAGCGCATGCGCAAGCGCGTTCTGGTGCTCAACCAGGGCCGTCTGGTCGACGATATCTCCCCGCAGGACCTTGCCGAATGAGCGCGTCCGGCAAGCCGGCCGGCGGCGCCGCCGCGCTGGGTCGGCGCAGCGGGTTGGGCACCTGGTTCGACCACCACCTATACAGCCTGATGGCCAGTCTTGGACGGATGCTGCGTAAACCGTGGTCGACCGCCCTGACGATCGGGGTGATGGCGCTGGCCCTGGCCCTGCCATTGGGTCTGTGGTCGGCATTGGCGAACGTCGAGCGATTTGCCGGCGACGTCCAGCAGGCACGACAGATCAGCGTATTCCTCACGCCCGGTCTGGCCCAGGGCGACGCCGACAAGCTGTCAGCCACGCTGCGCGCGCGCGCCGATGTGAGCGCGGTGGACGTGCGCAGCCCCGAGCAGGGCCTGACGGAGTTGCGCGGCGTGGCCGGACTGGGCGAGACGATCGCCGCGTTGGATGCCAATCCGCTGCCCTACCTGCTGGTGGTGACCCCGGCCGGTGACGAGGCGGCGCTGGCGTCGGTGTTGGCATCGCTGCCGCAGGTCGACCTGGTCCAGCATGACGCGGCATGGCGCGACCGGCTCGATGGCTGGCTGCGTTTCGGCGGCCGGCTGGCCTGGGTACTGGCGGCGATGCTAGGTCTGGGCGCGCTGCTGGTGGTCGGCAACACGGTGCGTCTGGACATCCAGCAGCGCACCGGCGAGATCGGCATCCTGCAGCTGCTGGGGGCCACCGATGGCTTCATCCGACGCCCGTTTCTCTACCTCGGTCTGGGCTACGGCCTGGTGGCCGGAGCGTTGGCGTTGGGGCTGCTGACGGCGGCCGATGTGGCGCTGCGCCCGGCGCTGGCGGAACTTGCGCGCAGCTATGGCAGTGCGTTTTCCCTGCGCGGATTCAGCGCTCCCGAGGCGGCCCTCGTGCTGGCGGGTGCCGGCGTGTTGGGCTGGATCGGCGCGTGGCTGGTGACCGGTCACTATCTGCGCCAGACCCGCCCGACCAATACATGAGCAGGCCCGCGCCCCAGCCGGCAACCGACCACCTGCGCCACATGGCGGCTGCGGCCCCGCGGGTCATGGTGGTCGACGGGTCCCGCCTGGTTCGGCGGATGATCAGCGACGTGCTCACGCGTGAGCTGGCGGAGGTGCGGGTCGTTCCCTGTGCCGGCATCGCTGAGGCCACCGAGGCGCTGGCCGACGGGCCGGTCGATCTGGTCACCACCGCGCTGTCGCTGCCCGATGGCGACGGCATCGCGCTGGCCCGCACGGTGCGGGAAGCGACCGGGCAACGCTACGTCCCGGTGATCGTGGTCTCCGGCGATGCGCAGTCCCATCTGGAGTCGCGCCAGTTCACCGAGGATGTCACCGACTACTTCGACAAGGCACTCGGCCACGCGGCGCTGGCGACCTTCATCCGCGGCTACATCCAGCCGCAATCGGTCCCCGGCGCACGCGTGTTGTACGTTGAGGACAGCCGGGTGGTGGCGCTGGCTACCAAGCGCATGCTCGAGCGGCAGCATCTGGAAGTGCGCCACTTCGTCGGGGTGGAGGAGGCGCTGGAGTATCTGGAGGGGCACCGCGGGCAGGACGATCCGGGCACCGAGCTGGTGCTGACGGACGTGTACCTGAAGGGACGGCTGGAAGGCAGCGACCTGCTGGACCGTATCCGCAACGACTTCGGCTACGGCAAGCGCCGGCTGCCGGTGCTGGTGATGACCGGCGACGCCAATCTGGACAACCAGAGCGCGCTGTTGCGCGCCGGCGCCAACGACCTGGTGCTGAAGCCGATCGAGGAACGTCTGCTGATCACCAAGACGCTGTTCCAGTTGCGGTTGGCCAAGCTGGCCTGATGCCGCGGCGTGGCGCGAGTCATGGCGAACGACACCCCGATCCGGCTTGAGCCCTCCTGGCGCAAACACGTCGGCGACTATCTGCGCGGTGAGGACATGCAGGCGCTGGCGACATTCCTGCGCGAACGTCGGGCCGCGGGCGCCCGGATCCACCCGCCGGCACGCGAGCTGTTCGCTGCCTTCGACGCGACCCCGTTCGATGCCACCCGCGTCGTCATCCTGGGCCAGGATCCGTATCACGGCCCCGGCCAGGCCCACGGCCTGAGTTTCTCGGTGCGGCCCGGGGTGCCGGTGCCGCCGTCGCTGCGCAACATCTACAAGGAGCTGGCGCGCGACCTCGGCATCGTCCCGCCCAACCACGGCTGCCTGCTGCCGTGGGCGCGGCGCGGCGTGCTGCTGCTCAATGCGGTGCTGAGCGTGGAGGAGGCGCGGGCAGGGGCGCACGTCGGCAAAGGGTGGGAGGGCTTCACCGACCACGTCGTCGCCACCCTGAACCAGCAGCGCGAGGGTCTGGTGTTCCTGCTGTGGGGGGCCTACGCGCAGAAGAAAGGCGCGATCATCGACCGCGACCGCCATCGGGTGCTGCACGCGCCGCACCCCTCGCCGCTGTCGGCGCATCGCGGGTTCATCGGCTGCGGCCATTTTTCGGCGGCCAACCAGTATCTGGTACGCCGCGGCGGGTCCGCGATCGACTGGTCCCTGCCACCGCATCCAATTGGCCCCGGCGAGCGTAATACCCCTCAGGAAGGTGAGCCGTCATCATCCCGTCAACAGGACGCTGCGAACTTAACCGGTGTTTAGTTGTCTCATCTTGTAACTGCTAAAATGACCGCCATGACCCAGATGACTACTGCCAACGCGCTTGTATCCAACAGCCTGCCGGTTCCCAGTGCGCTCGGATCGCTGGACGCCTATATCGGGGCGGTCCACCGGATTCCCGTGCTTACGGTGGAGGACGAGCAGGCCTTGGCCCGCCGGTTCCTCGGCGAAGAGGATCTGAATGCTGCGCGCGAACTCGTGCATTCCCACTTGCGTTTCGTGGTGCACGTCGCCCGTGGCTACAACGGTTACGGTCTGCCGCTGGGTGATCTGATCCAGGAAGGCAACATCGGCCTGATGAAGGCGGTCAAGCGCTTTGATCCCGACCAGGGTGTGCGCCTGGTGAGCTTTGCGGTGCACTGGATCCGCGCCGAGATGCATGAGTTCATCCTGAAAAACTGGCGCATCGTCAAGGTCGCCACCACCAAGGCGCAGCGCAAGCTGTTCTTCAACCTGCGACGCAGCAAGAAGCGCCTGGGCTGGATGAATGCCGAGGAGGTGCGGGTGGTCGCCGCGGACCTGAACGTGTCCGAGCGCGAGGTGCTGGAGATGGAGTCGCGCCTGTCAGGGCGTGACATCGGCTTCGACGCGCCCGAGGGCGATGACGACGACCGCGCGCCTCCGTCGCCGGTGGCTTACCTGCGCGCCCACGAGGAAGATCCTTCGCAGCTGTATGAGCGCGAGAGCGTGGAAGACCACCAGGTCGGCTTGCTGCACGAGGGGCTGGCCAAGCTGGATGAGCGTTCGCGCGACATCGTCGCCCGCCGCTGGCTCGGCAACGAGAACAAGGTCACCCTGCAGGAGCTGGCCGACGAGTACGGCGTGTCCGCCGAGCGGATCCGCCAGATCGAGGCCAATGCGCTGAAGAAGATGCGGGTGCTGTTCGCCGCGTAAGCGCGGTGTCGGTGGATGCGCAGACGGCCCGGGAAACCGGGCCGTTCGCGTATGCGGGGCGCGGGCCGGGTAAGAGTCGTTGCAGGCGCGTCTGGCGCACCCGACGGCGATCCTCTGCCGGCAACGACGGATCACGATGGCGGTGTGGCAGGTGCAGGCTCAGTAGAGGTCGACCGGATCCACGTCCAGTGACCAGCGCACCTTGCGCGCTTCCGGACTGGCCCGGATCACCGGCAATGCGCTCCGCAGTACGCGATGCAGCGGCGCGCGCGCGCTGCCCGACAGCACCAATTGGCTGCGTTGGTAGCCGGCCCGGCGGGGCATCGGCGCCGGCAGCGGGCCGCTGAGCTCCAGTACCGGTGCGTTCGCGTGGATGGCGCGGTCGGCCTCGGTGAGGGCATGCCGGACCAGGCGCAGGAACCCGTCCGCCTGTTCGGTCTGTTGGGCCTCCGCGCGGAACAGGACCAGGTGCGCGAAGGGTGGGAAGCCTGCCGCGTCGCGCAGCGCCAGCTCCGTGGCCGCAAACGCGCCGTAGCCGCCGCCCAGCAGGCTGGCCAGCAGCGGGTGTTCGGGGTGGTGGGTCTGCAGCAGCACCTGGCCCGCGCGGTCGGCGCGCCCGGCCCGGCCGGCGACCTGGATCAGCAACTGGGCAAGCTTTTCCGGTGCCCGGAAATCGGCGCTGAACAACCCTTCGTCAATCCCGACCACCGCCACCAGGGTCAAATTGGGCAGATCATGGCCCTTGGCCAGCATCTGGGTGCCGACCAGGATGCCGCGGGTATCGCCAAACTGCTCCAGATGGCTCTGCAATGCGTCGCGTCGGCTGGTGGTGCCGCGGTCGATCCGAAGCACCGGCACGTGCGGGAAGCGCTCGCGCAGCAGCTCCTCGATGCGCTCCGTTCCGGCGCCCTGGGATTGCAGTGCCAGCCCACCGCAGTCGGGACAGGCATTGGGCGCCGGCCGGCGGGCACCGCAGTGGTGGCACTGCAGCCGGCGGCCGCCGGCATGCACGGTCATCGCGGCATCGCACTGACCACACTGCGCGCTCCAGCCGCAGTCGTGACACAACAGCACCGGCGCATAACCGCGGCGGTTCTTGAACACCAGGACCTGGCCGTCGGCTGCCAGCGTGGCGGCGACCGCGTCCAGCAACTCCGGAGACAGGCCCGCCTGCAGGGGCCGCTTGCGCACGTCCAGCACGCGCACCGTCGGTGGATGCGCATTGCCGGCACGCCGGGACAGGCGCAGGTGGGCGTAACGGCCGGTCATCGCGTTGTGCAGCGACTCCAGCGACGGTGTCGCGCTGCCCAGGATGATCGGCACGTCCAGCGCCTGCGCGCGCACCAGGGCGAAATCGCGGGCGTGGTAGCGGATGCCATCGAGCTGCTTGAAGCTGCCGTCGTGTTCCTCGTCGATGATGATCAGGCCGGCGTCCGGCAGCGGCAGGAACACCGCCGAGCGCGTGCCCACGACCACCCGCGCCTCGCCACGCAGGCAGGCGGCCCAGGTGCGTGCGCGCTCACCATCCGAGAGCCCCGAGTGCAGGGCGTGGATGGGCACCCCGAGACGGGCGCGGAATCGGCTCAGCAGTTGCGGGGTCAGGCCGATCTCCGGCACCAGCACCAACGCTTGCCGGTCACGTGACAGGCAGTCGCTGATCGCATTCAGATACACCTCGGTCTTGCCGCTGCCGGTGACGCCGTCGAGCAGGAACGGGGCGAACCCCGCGCGGGCGGCGAGGATCGCGTCTATGGCGACCTGCTGCTCCGGGTGCAGCAAGGGGCCTGGCCGGGGGTCCGGTGCCGCCCGGGCGGCCGGTACCGCGATGCGCTCGGCCAAGCCGCGCTGGGCCAGACTGCGCGCCGCGGTGCGCCAGGCGCCGTCACCGAGGGCGGCCAGCGGTGTGTCAACGCCGGTGTCATCTTGGCCAGCGTTGTCCGCCCCGCCCTGACCCGGTGCGTCCGCGTCCAGTCGTGCCTCCTCCACCGCACCGGACTGCAGGCGAAGCGCGAGCAGGCGCGGCCGGCCTGCGCGCAGGCTGCCCAGCGCTGCATGCCCGTCGCTGGTGAGCCGCCAGGCCCAGCCATTCGTGTCGGGCAGGGGCTCGCCGCGCCGCAGGGGTCCCGGCAGTGCCGCCGCAAACACCTCGCCCAGGGGCGCGTGGGTGTAACGGGCCAGCCATTGGAGCGATGCGAGCAGCTCTCCGGCAAACAGGGGCGCACCATCCAGCACCTCGACCGCGGCCTTCAGCTCGCCCGCCTCGGCCTCCGCCGCGGTCGGCAGCGCCGCGACGACGCCGACCAGCTCGCGGGCGCCAAACGGCACCCGTACCCGACTGCCGATCCGGGCCGGAGGCCCTGCAGCGGGTGCCAGATAATCGAACAGCCGCGGCAGAGGTACCGGGATGGCGACGCGGATCAGGTGCGACGGAAAGGCGGGATCGGGCATCGAGCCAGTCTATCGGTCCGTCCGGCGCGCGACGCCGGCCCGGTCGGCCAAGTTGCGGCGCATTGTTGCCCCCGTCATCACGAAGTGGACGCAAGTGGCCGTTTTTACTGGGGATTGGCCCTTATCCACACCGCCTGTGGATAAGTCTGTGCATGGATGTGTAGCAACACTGCGTGAGGTCGCAGCCACAAGCCCTCACCCCGGGTTGGTTAAAAAAGTGCCAAACGAAAAAAGCGCTCTACTATCAATGACTTGACCGTGAAACATTGCGCGCGTACGCGGCCGTGCGGTTGCAATTGCGGGTGCAATGGGGTTGGCGGTGCCGCTGTGCACAACCGTCTTGGCGTGCAACCCGCGTCACGCTTTGTTCACGGGCCGTTTAGCGAATTGTCAAGCACCCGGAGAGCGGCTGTGGATCGTTATCATGACGCCATGCCAAGACGCCTCCGATGAAAAATCCTGTTGCTGAATCTGGACGCGGGAGCGCGCCAGTGGCGGCCCCGGACCACCAGCGCGCCCCTCCGGCGCTGGCCGCGTTCCTGCGCGGCGTGGAGCGGCGTGCGGCCGTCCTGGCGGAGTTGCAGTGTGGCGACGCGGCTGCCGGCGATGCGGCGCTCGCCGCGGCAATGGGCGGGTTCCGCCAGAGCGCGGGCCATACCGTCATGGACGACTGGCCGCGGCGCTTCTGGGCCCTGCTGATCGCGCAACCGGCGCTGAGGTCGCGCACCCCGGTCGCGATCGCGGTGGATGCGACCGATTGTCTGGGCGAGATGGGCAGCGGTCCGCGGGCGGCGTTGCTCCTGCGCCTGGCCGCCGGTCTCGACGAAGCAGGCGCGGCGGCGGTGCTGGGGGTGCGCACCCGGACCTATCGCCTGGCGTTGCAGCGGGGATTGCCGCACCAACCCGATGGCCGGGCCGACCCGCGCGCGTGGAGCGCGTTACGCGAACACATCCACCGCCGGATCAAGACCTTGCCGGCCCCGCGCCTGGACCGTCTGGCGCGCGCCCGCGAGGCGGTCCTTCGTGGTGACGCGGTCGGGACACCTGCAATGCCGGCAGGCGATTCCGCCGCCACGGTGCCTGCGCGGCCCGCATGGCTGATGCCGGTGCTGTGGGCGTTGCTGACGGTGTGCGTGTTGGCGATGGTGGCAACGTTTCTCCCGCCATGGCAGCAGTGGACAGGGGGCGCGGGGTCGGTGGATCCGCGTACCGATGCCCTGCCCGAACAGGCGCCGGCTTCGCGTTACGGCGCCGAGGCTGCGGCCGTTCTGCATCGCGACTTCGAACTTCTGGCAGACCCCCAGGGCGTCGCGATGGCGGCGGATTTCCCGTTTCACGCCTGGCTGGCGGCGGGAGCCGACGCGCGCCCGGCGGAGGTCCCACCGCTTCCACTCACGACAGCGGACACGCTTGGCGCCGAAGCGCTTGAGACCACCGCCACCGAGCACGCCGATGAAATTGAATAGTCGTTGCCGGCAGTGCGGGGTGGGGATGCTTGCCTTGGCGCTCGCCGCGCTCGCCGCGCTCGCCGCACCCGCCAGTGCCGGGCCACCCGATGAGGTCGCCACGCTGCTGCCCCGGCTGCAGCCGGAGGCGCGCGACCAGCTGCAGCGCCGATCCGCGCGGTGGACGGGTTGGAGCGGGACGGAGCGTGGCGCGTTCCAGCAGCGCCTGCGCGCGTGGGACGGTTTGCCGCGCGCCGAGCGCGACGCCACGCGCGAGCGCTATCTGGCCTGGCAGGCGCTGCCTGCCTCGGAGCGCGGGGATGTGGCGGCTGCCGCCCGGCAGTACCTGGCGCTGCCTGCCGAACAGCAGCAGGCCCTGCGCGAGCGGTTCGAGGCCTTGGATGGCAGCGAGCGGCGAGGCTGGATGCTTGGCCCGGTCCTCGGCGGCGATTACCCCGCTCTGCAGCCGTTGCTGGCCCAGGTGCCGGCCGAAGAGCACGCTCCGCTGCTGCGGACCCTGCGCGCGATGACCCCGTCCCAGCGCGAGGACCTCGCGGTGCTGGTGCAGCGCAGTGCGCCGCAGGACCGCGCCCAGTTGCGCAGCGAAATGGCCGCGCAGCACCCAAGCCGCCTCAGCGACTGGTTGTGGGAGCGGCTGGACCGCTGAGCGCGGGTCGCCTGTCATGCCGCCCGTGCCCACCGCCGCCGACGCGATTCCGATCGCCGCCCTGCCGTCCCCGCGCCTGTCCACCGAGGTGCGTCGCACCGGAATTCTGGCCGGGCCGCTGGTGCTCGGCCACCTCGCCACCGGGCTGATCGGGTTTGTCGACAGTGTCATCGCCGGCCATCACGGCACCGCGACCCTGGCCGCGGTTTCGGTGGGTACGGCCTTGTTCTGGCTGCCGATGATGGTGCCGATGGGCACCCTGATGTCGTTCCCGCCCGCGGTGTCCCAGCTGGATGGCAGCGGCCGCCGGGACGGGATCGGTCCGTTGTTCCGGCAGGCGATGTGGCTCTCGCTGGGGCTGGGATTGGCCCTGTTCGCCTTCCTCAGCGTGGTCGGGATCGCGCTGGAGCCGATGGGCATCGCCGCCGGCATCCGCGACGGCGCGCGGGAGTTCCTGCACGGCATCCGCTGGGGCGTCCCGGCGCTGACGTTCTACCTGTGCATGCGCTACCTGTGCGACGGCCTGCACTGGACCTTGCCGACCATGCTGTTCGGTTTCGGCGGGCTGGTGCTGCTGGTGCCGCTGGGCTTCGCGTTGACCTACGGCGTGCCCGGCATTCCCGGACGTGGTGCCGGCGGGCTGGGCCTGGCATCGGCGCTGATGATGTGGATCCAGGCGCTGGCCTTCCTGATCTACCTGCGACGCGCCCGCCGGTTCACCGACCTGCGGCTGTTCGCCGGCTGGGAGGCACCGCGCTGGGCCCCGATCCTCGGCCTGCTGCGGACCGGACTGCCGATCGGCGTCACCGTGGCGATGGAGGGCGGCCTGTTCATCACCACCGCATTGCTGATCGGTCGGCTGGGCGAGGTGCCCGTGGCCGCCCACCAGATCGCGATCAACGTCGCCAGCCTCTGCTACATGGTTCCGCTGGGCTTGGCCGAGGCCACCACGGTGCGCGTCGGTCACGCGGTCGGACGCGGCGACCCGGTCGCGGTCAGGCGCGCCGCGTGGGCGGGTTTCATCATTGTGCTGGGCACCCAGACGCTCTCCGGGCTGGCGCTGTTGCTTGGCAATGAAGTGGTGGTCGGCTTCTACACCGGCGATGCCCAGGTCGCCGCACTGGCTGCCGCCCTGCTGCTGTACGCGGCCGCGTTCCAGTTTCCCGACGGCATCCAGGTCATTGCCGCCGGTGCCCTGCGCGGCCTGCGCGACACCCGCGTACCGATGCTGATCGCCGCCGTGGCGTACTGGGCCGTGGGCATGACGCTGGGAGCCATGCTCGGCTTGGGCATCGGCGGATTCTCGCCGGCGCTGGGACCGCGCGGCATGTGGCTGGGCCTGATCGCCGGCCTCTCGGTTGCCTCGCTGTTGATGGGCTGGCGCTTCTGGCGCTCCAGCCGCGATCGCCCCCTGCGCGCGCTGATGGACGCCGCCCAGGCCCGCCAAGGGTGACCAATGGTGGATGAATCGCGCCGCGCCAGCGGTTACGCTCGCGGCATCCTCATGGAGTGTCAGCAATGAACCAGGTCCAGCGCCGCGGCCCGATTGCGCGTTTCTTCATCGGCTTGTGGGACGCGATGAATTTCACCCGCCGGCTGATCTTCAACCTGGTGTTTTTCACCCTGTTGTTCATCATCGTGGCCGCCATCAGCACCGGCGACCGCGCCGAGCCGTTGCTGGAGCGCACCACCCTGGTGATCGCGCCGGAGGGTCGGCTGGTGGAGCAGTTCAGCGCCGACCAGGCCACCCGCGCGCTGATGAAGGCGATGGGCTCCAAGGGCGGGGAGGTGCAACTGCGTGATGTGCTTCACGCGCTGGACCAGGTCGGCGAGGACAAGCGGATCGAGCGCGTGGTCCTGCAGTTGGACCGGCTCGTCGGTGGCGGCATGGCGTCGCGACGCGAAATCGCCCGCGCCGTGGCGCGCGTGCGCGCCAGCGGCAAACAGGTGCTCGCCTTCTCCGAGGGCATGGACCAGTCCAACTACCTGATTGCCGCGGAAGCCGACGAGGTGTACCTGGACCCGATGGGTGGGCTGTTGCTGGAAGGGCTCGGCCGCTACCGCCAGTACTACCGGGAGGGTCTGCAGGACAAGCTCGGCGTGGACGTCCACCTGTTCAAGGTCGGTGAGTTCAAGTCGGCGGCCGAACCGTACGTCCTGGATGCCGCGTCGCCGGAGTCCAAGGAAGCCGACCTGTACTGGATGAACGACCTCTGGCAGCGCTTCCTGGTCGACGTCGGCCGCGCCCGCAAGCTGGATCCGGCGACCATCTCCGCCGACATCGAAGGATTGCCGGAAGGCATCGCGGCCGTACAGGGTGATCTGGCCCAGTACGCGCTGCAGCACAAGCTGGTCGACGGCCTGAAGACCCGTGAAGAGGTGCAGCACGACCTGCTCGAGCGCGGGGTAGCCGACAAGGACGCGGAAGGTGGCTTCCGCCGGGTGTCGCTGGACGGGTATCTCGCCCATCTGGACACGGCGAGCAAGCTGACCGCCGACCGCCGGCCGCAGGTGGCGGTGGTGGTCGCCGCCGGTTCGATCAGCGGAGGCGAACAGCCGCCGGGCACGATCGGGGGTGACTCCACGTCGGCCCTGCTGCGCCAGGCGCGCGACGACGAGAAGATCAAGGCCGTGGTGTTGCGGGTCAATTCGCCCGGTGGCGAGGTCTTCGCGTCCGAGCAGATCCGCCGCGAAGTGGTGGCCTTGCAGGAAGCCGGCAAGCCGGTGGTGGTCTCGATGGGTGACCTGGCCGCCTCCGGTGGCTACTGGATCAGCATGAATGCCGATCGCATCTATGCCGATGCCTCCACCATCAGCGGCTCGATCGGCATCTTCGGCATGATTCCGACGATCCCGCGCGCGCTGGACAAGATCGGCATCCACACCGATGGCGTGGGCACCACTCCGCTCGCCGGGGCGTTTGATATCAGCCGCCCGCTGGATCCGGCCGTGGGCCAGGTGATCCAGTCGGTCATCGACAAGGGCTACCGCGATTTCATCGGCAAGGTCGCCGATGCGCGCGGCAAGCCGGTCGACGCGGTGGACGCGATCGCGCGCGGCCGGGTCTGGAGCGGAGCGCAGGCCAAGGAGCGTGGGCTGGTGGACGAGCTGGGTGACATGCAGGCGGCGGTCGTGGATGTCGCCAAGCGGGTCGAGTTGGGCGACGGCGAGTACGTCGTCACCTACGTCGAAAAAACCGGCACCCCCTTCGAGCAGTGGTTCGGTGGATTTGCCGAAAGCCGGTTGGGCAGCCTCTGGCTGCGCGACTCCGACTTCGCCCGCGGCTTGGTCGCGCGCGCGCTGCCGGCCACCCGGGCCGACCTGAAACTGCTGGAGGACGCGATCACGCCGGTCTCCGGAGTGCCGGTCAAGGCGCTGGCCTACTGTTTTTGCGCGCTGGACGCGCGCTGAGGTAAAACGTCGTCGGAGGCGTCCGGCGGCGACTCGGCTTAGCGTCTCGTCTGGCGGGCGGAGCGGTGACGCTGTCAGCCGCCCGCCGCCTCGATCGCCTGCCGCTGTGACTTGGCGGCCTCGCGGCTGGCTTCCTCGACCGCTTTAGCCCTGTCCAACGGCTCCTGGACAGCACGAACGGCGGCGCTCCGGCCGCTTGCTTGCGGCTCCGGTGGTCGTGACGGGTCGGGCGCGGGCGGTTTGCTGCACCCTGCCAACCCCAGCAAGGTGATGCCCAGCGACAGCGCGATGATCGGTCTGACCTGCATGACGGCGTCCTCCAGGTGGCTCGGCGCTATGCTAGCGCGCCGGGTCGAGGGTCGCTGCGGGCGATCACAGGAGCAGACATGGATCCCAAACGTTGGCGCCTTGACGGCCAGTTGGCGCTGGTCACCGGCGGCAGCGCCGGTATTGGCCGCGCGATCGCGCGCGAGTTGCTGGGGCTGGGCGCCGATGTGCTGCTGGCCGCGCGTGATGCCGGCGCGCTGGACGATGCGCGCAGCGAGTTGCTGGAGGACTTCCCGGCCCGCGACGTGCGGGTGTTCGCCGCCGACGTCGGCATCGATGAGCAGCGCCGCGAATTGCTGGACTGGGTCGAGGACGAGGGCGATGGCGGCCTGCACATCCTGGTCAACAACGCGGGCACCAATGTCAGCGGTCTGGCGCCCGATTACGACGATCAGCAATGGCGCGGAATCTTCGAGGTCAACGTGTTCGCCGCCTTCGAACTGTCGCGCCACCTGCATCCGATGCTGACGCGCCACGCGGCCTCCAGCATCGTCAACGTCGGCAGCGTGTCCGGCCTCACCCACGTCCGCACGGGCGCGCCCTACGGCATGAGCAAGGCCGCCATGCACCAGATGACGCGCAACCTGGCGGTGGAGTGGGCCGAGGATGGCATCCGGGTCAACGCGGTCGCCCCCTGGTATATCCGTACCCGCCGCACCTCCGCCGCGCTGGCCGATCCGGACTATCTGGACGAGGTGCTGGAACGCACCCCGCTGGGGCGGATCGGCGAACCCGAAGAGGTGGCTGCCGCGGTGGCCTTCCTGTGCCTGCCGGCGGCCAGCTATGTGACCGGCGAGTGCATTGCGGTGGACGGCGGATTCCTGCGCTACGGCTTCTGAGCGCGGACGCGGCCGGACAGGTGTTTGCCGTAGTCCGAATGAATGGCAGTGCATTTGCCTGCCCGGTGGCCGAAATACCGAATACATCGCGGGTGCTTCGTTCCTATACTTCCCGCCTGAGTTCCCGCGACGGTCTGCGGGGGCACCACCGGCTGGGCGAGCGCGATGCGGGTACTGGTACTGGGTAGTGGAGTGATCGGAACGTGCACTGCGTGGTATCTGGCGCAGGCAGGGTTCGAGGTCACCGTGGTCGACCGCCAGCCGGCGCCGGCGCTGGAAACCAGCTTCGCCAATGCGGGCCAGATCTCGCCGGGCTACGCCTCGCCGTGGGCGGCGCCGGGCATCCCGTTGAAGGCGTTCAAGTGGTTGTTCTCGCGCCATGCCCCGCTGGCGATCAAGCCCGGCCTGGACCCGCGCCAGTACGTGTGGATGCTGCAGATGCTGCGCAACTGCACCGCCAGCCGCTACGCGGTGAACAAGGCACGGATGGTGCGCCTGTCCGAGTACAGCCGTGAATGCCTGGATGAGTTGCGCGCGGCCACCGGACTGGAATACGAGGGGCGCCAGCTTGGAACGGTGCAGCTGTTCCGCACCCAGGCGCAGTTGGACGGTGCGGCCAAGGACATCGCGGTTCTGAAGGAATACGGGGTGCCCTACGAGCTGTTGGATCCGGCCGGGATTGTGCGGGTCGAGCCGGCACTGGCGGGTGTGGTCGACACCCTGGTCGGCGCGCTGCGGCTGCCCGAGGACGAGACCGGGGACTGCGAGATTTTCACGCGTCGGCTGGCCGCCTTGGCGGAGAAGGCGGGCGTCGAGTTCCGCTTCGGCGCGACTGTTGACCGGGTGGAAGCGTCCGGCGGCCGCGTGACCGGCGTCAGCATCGACGGCCGTATCGAGCGCGCCGATCGCTACGTGATGGCCCTGGGCAGCTACTCGACGCCGTTGCTGGCGCCTTTGGGCATCGATCTGCCGGTGTACCCGCTGAAGGGCTACTCGCTGACGCTGCCGATCACCGACGCCGCGATGGCGCCGACCTCGACCATCCTGGATGAGAGCTACAAGGTGGCGGTGACCCGGTTCGACGAGCGGATCCGGGTCGGCGGCATGGCGGAGCTCGCCGGGTTCGACCTGACCCTCAATCCACGCCGGCGGCAGACCCTGGAAAAGGTGGTCAATGACCTGTACCCGCGCGGCGGCGATCTGGCCAGCGCGGAATTCTGGACCGGGCTGCGTCCGGCAACACCCGATGGCACCCCGGTGGTCGGCGCCAGCGGCCTGGATCACCTCTATCTCAACACCGGCCACGGCACGCTGGGCTGGACCATGGCCTGCGGCTCGGGCCGCTATCTGGCCGACCTGATGTCCGGCCACGCGCCACGCATCAGCAGCGAAGGCCTGGACATCTCCCGTTACCAGCGCGCATCGGTGGCCCGGCCCGGGAGCTTCCGCTGATGCGCCCGGCCCGTGCCCTGATCGATTTGGACGCCCTGCGCCACAACTACCGCCTGGCCCGCGAGCTGGGCGGCCACAAGGCGCTGGCGGTGGTGAAGGCCGATGCCTACGGCCACGGCGCCGTGCGCTGCGCGCGCGCGCTGGACGCGGAGGCCGACGGCTTTGGCGTGGCCTGCATCGAGGAGGCCCTGGAGCTGCGCGAGGCCGGTATCCGCGCGCCGATCCTGTTGCTGGAGGGTTTCTTCGAGGCCGACGAACTCGCGCTGATCGACCATCACGATCTGTGGTGTGTGGTGCAGGCGGCGTGGCAGATTGACGCCATCGAGCGTGCCCGCCTGAACCGGCCGCTGACGGTGTGGCTGAAGCTGGACACCGGCATGCACCGGCTGGGTCTGCGTCCGGAGGAGTACCGCGAGTGCCTGCACCGGCTGCAGTCGCTGCCCCAGGTGTGCGAGGTGGTCGCGATGACCCACTTCGCCCGCGCCGACGAGCTGGACAGCGCGCGCACGGATGAGCAACTCGCGACGTTCTACAAGGTCATTGCCGGACAGGGTGCTGACGGCACTCAACTGACGGCGAGTGTGGCCAATTCCCCGGCGCTGCTGGGCTGGCCGTCGACACGGGCGCAATTTTCCAGGCCGGGGCTGATGTTGTACGGCGCCACCCCGTTTGCCAATCCGCATCCGGTGGCCGACCGGCTGCGGCCGGTCATGACGCTGGAGTCGCGGGTGATTGCGGTGCGTGAGCTCGCCGCCGGCGAGCCGGTCGGCTATGGCGCGCGGTTCGTGACCGAACGGGCGACCCGGGTCGGCGTGGTCGCGATCGGCTATGCGGACGGTTACCCGCAGTTCGCGCCCAACGGCACCCCGGTGTACATCGACGGTCAGCCAGGCCAGGTGATCGGGCGGGTGTCGATGGACATGCTCACCATTGACCTGAGCGGTCATCCAGCGGCCGGCATGGGCAGCCGGGTCGAGCTGTGGGGCAATCACGTGCGGGCCAGCGAGCTTGCGGCGCGCGGCGCCACCAGTCCCTACCGATTACTGTGCGGGTTGAAGCGGGTGCCGCGGATCTACCGCGGCGACTGATCCGGAATCATCCGCCCGCGCAACTGCTGGCCTCGATGAGGGTGTCGATCCGGGTCAACTCGGCCCGCGTCGCCGCCGGATCCTCGGCGCGCCCGAACAGCAGCATCGCGCGAGTGTCGTGGGCGTGCTGCTGCCACTTCTCACACAGCGTCGCCCCGGGCACCGGTGCGCAGGTATCGGTGATCTTCTCGCAGGCGGTGGCACCCCCGCCGCCCGCGCTGCCATCCAGTCCGCTCACCCGCAGGGGTGCGCAGCGCCGGATCGGCTCGGCATCGTCGCTGAAGTACTCCTTGCGATCCCAGGTGCGGCAGGCGAACAGCGGCGGCGGTGGCGGGCGCTCGGCGACCGCGCCGGCTTCCCTGTCGGGCGGTGGCGTCTGGGCCTCCGGCGACGCCGCGGCGGTGGCGGCCAGACGCGCCACATCCTCCGCATCGGGCGTGACAACCAGCGGTGCAAGCGTGGCGGCCGGCGGCGTGCTGACGGGCGGAGGTGCGCTCGGTCGCGCGGTTTCCATCACCCGGCGCTCCTGCCTGCTGCCCTTCGGGCAGGGCACATTGTTCTGCACCGTGAGCGCACCGCTGGCGTCGGTGCAGCGATAGATGACCACGGCGTCCTTGGCGCCGGCGGGGATGACCGGCAGCGCCAGCAGAACGAGCGGCACCAGCAATAGCAGCGGCAGCATCGGGGGCCGGCTCACTCGCTGCACCCGCTGGCGAGGCGCTCATCGATATCCCGTTTTTCCTGATCGATGTCCCGGCGCTCGCTTTGCAACGCGCTGTTGTAGCGACGCACGAGGGCGGTACGGCGCGCGCGCAACTCCGCGCACACCTCCGCCTGCGGAATCGGCATGCACGCATCGCGCAGCCAGGTCCCTGGCGCCTGGATGATCCCGCCGACGGGCAGGCGGTCCGGGATGCCGGGCCCGGTGTGGGTCGGTGTCGGTGGCGGCCGGCCGACGCTGTCGAACACGAAGTCGGGACGGTTGCCGACCGTGCTCGGAAACGGACGCTGCGTCGGCGGCGCATGGCGGGCGGGGCGCACCGGCGGATAGGTGTCCGCATGGTGACCGTGGCCCGGACCCACGATGACCGGATAGCCCAAGGTCCACAACGGCACCCAGCGGGGGTTTCCCTCCGGCGAGTCGCTGGTGTACCGGTCACCGTCGGGGGTCGTGCAGCGGTAGACCGGCGGTGCCGGCAGGTACACCCGCACCCGCGGCTCCGGCGCGGACGCGGCAGTTCCGGCCGATGCGGCAAACGGCGCGGGCAGCGCTTCTGCCGGCCGGATCGTTGGGTCCTGCGGGCGACGCATGGAGGTCGCCTGCTGGCGCTCTCCCGGCCCGCAGGGCGTGTCGCGCAGGCTCAGCCGACCCTGGGTGTCGGTACAGCGGTAGATGGTCACCGCCCGATCCGCGGATTGGGCCATCGCCGCGGTGGGCGCGCCAATGCAGGCCGCGCCGGCGAGCAGGGCCAACACGGGCAATCGGAGAGCAGGCGCGCCAGGGTTCATGCCGTCCATCTTGCCTGTGCGGCCGCCAGCGCGGTAGCGCGGGCAATCAGGCGCGCAGGACGGCGCCGGTGCGCGCGTCGCGAATGGTGCTGGGGGTCGGGCGATCTCCCACCTCGCCGGCGAGGACCGCATCGATCTGCGCCAGCAGGGCGGGGTCCAGCCCGTCGCGTGACGTCGCTGCCGGCTCACCGGCACGATTGGCACTGGT
>JBDSPO010000020.1:0-5077 GCA_039930265.1 Lysobacter sp.
CGCCGCGGCGCCGATAGCGCGGACGATCTTCGATGCGTGGTTGCTGGGCAAAATGCCCGAAGGCATGGCCCCCACCGATGACGTGGTGAGCGACCCCCTGCAGGCCGCCGCAGAGGCATCGCTGGACGACCCGGTGAGCGATGCAGCGGCCACCCCGGCGGTAGATGCGGCGGTGAAGTCCTTGCCACCGGCTGTCGCGGAGCCGGCGCGGTGAGGACAATCCTGCGCTGGCTGCTGGACCTGCTCGGGCGCTTCACCCGTACCCTCGACCTGCCGTTGCTGGCGGCCCTGCTCGCATTGATGGGGATCGGTCTGGCCGTGCTCTACAGCGCTGGTGGCCAGTCCGAGGCATTGGTGATCGCGCAGGGCTCACGCTTCGCGATGGGGCTGGGCGTGCTGTGGCTGCTGTCGCGGGTCTCCCCCATCCAGCTGCGCAACTGGACACCCGTGGTCTACGGCGTATCGCTGATCCCTCTGCTGGCCGTGCTGTTCATCGGCCAGGGGCGGCATGGCGGCCACTGGATCAATCTCGGCGTGTTCTATTTCCAGCCCTCCGAGCTGCTCAAGCTGAGCCTGCCGATGATGGTGGCCTGGTACCTCAACCGCGGCCCGCTACCGCCGCCGCTGCTCTCGGTGATCACCGCCGCGGTGCTGATCGGGGCGCCCACCGGGATGGTGTTGCTGCAGCCCGATCTCGGCACCGCGATGCTGGTGGGCATCACCGGCGCTTTCGTGCTGTACCTGGCCGGGTTGTCCTGGTGGTGGTTCGCCGCCGCCGCCGGCGCGGTTGCCGCGATCGCCCCGGCGGCGTGGTTCTGGCTGCTGATGCCTTACCAGAAGGACCGCATCCTGACCTTCCTGGAGCCGGAGCGCGATCCGCTCGGGGCCGGCTGGAACATCATCCAGTCGAAGATCGCGATCGGTGGCGGCGGCATGTCGGGCAAGGGCTGGGGCGACGGCACCCAGGCCCACCTGAATTACATTCCCGAGCACACCACCGACTTCATCTTTGCCGTGCTCAGCGAGGAGTTCGGCTGGATCGGGGTGGCGTTGACGCTGGGGTTGTACCTGTTCGTCGTCGCGCGTTGCCTGTGGATCGCGGCGCAGGCGCGCGATGGCTACTCGCGACTGCTGACCGCGGCGCTGGGACTGGCGTTCTGCGTCTACGTCGTGGTCAACGGCGGGATGGTGGCCGGGCTGCTGCCGGTGGTCGGCGTGCCGATGCCGCTGCTCAGCTACGGCGGGACTTCGGCTGTCTCGTTGCTGGCCGGCATGGGCGTGGTGATGGCGGTGCGGGCCCATCGCCCCGTACACGGCCACTGACGCAGGTGGCCACGCGCAAGTGACAACCGCGCCTGACTCTCGCGGCGACAATCGCCAAGGCAGCGGTTCAGGGCGTCGCGAACAAGTGATAACCTCGTATCAATGAGCCGAAACCTTGCCAGTCGCGCCCTGCTATGTGCGCTCCCGTTGGTCCTCGTGGCATGCGCCACACCGGTCCAGACCGTTGAAACCCAGCCCTCCGCGGGCACGTCCACGACGGTGCCGGCGGGACCTCCCGCACCGCCGGCGGTCTCCAATGCCCAGCCGATCGCGGTCGCCGTGCCCGAGTTCGTGCGTACCACGTCGGCCAAGTACGACGTCGATGCCGCCTACGTCGGATCGGTGATGGCCAAGGCGCAGATGCGCGAGAGCATCGTCAGCGCGATGTCACGCCCCGCCGAAGCCAAGCCGTGGAAAGACTACCGGCCGATTTTCATCACCCAGCCGCGCATCACCGCCGGCAAGGCGTTTCTCGCCAAGCACCGCACGGCGCTGGCCAAAGTGGAAGCCCAGTACGGTGTGCCGGCGGAGATCATCGTCGCCATCATCGGGGTGGAAACCAGCTACGGCGGCAACACCGGCAGCTATCCGGTGGTGGATGCGCTCTACACCCTGGCCTTCGCCTATCCACGCACCAACCAGCCGGGCAAGATCGAGCGCGAGAACATGCGTGAGCAGTTCTTCCGCAACGAGCTTGCCCAGTTGTTCGCCCTGGGTCGGGAGACCGGCTTCGACATCACCACCCTGAAGGGCAGCTATGCCGGGGCGATGGGCTGGGGCCAGTTCATGCCGTCCAGCTATCGCGACTACGCCGTGGATGGCAACGGCGATGGCAAGGTCGACCTGTTCAACAACCTCGACGACGTGTTCGCATCGGTGGCCAACTACTTCGTCAAGAAGGGCGGCTGGGTGCGCGGCGGGCCGGTTGCGGCGCGTGCGGTTCGCGCCAAGGGTGCGGCGGCGTTCGAACCCGAAGGCCTGGAGCCGCGCTATGCCCTGGACCAGTTGGCCGCCCGCGGCTATCAGACCAAGGCGCCGGTGTCCGGCGCCGGCAATGCCACCCTGCTCAATCTGGAAGGCGTGAACGGTCCGGAGTATTGGCTCGGCTACCAGAACTTCTACGCCATCACCCGTTACAACATCTCCAAGCACTACGCCATGGCGGTCTACCAGCTGTCGGAGGCCATCGCCGGGCGTGAGAATCCGCTCGCCGCGGTGCCCGCCGCGGGTCGTCCGGGCGCATGAAGCGGCTGCTGGCGGCGGGTCTGGTCCTTGGCCTGGCTGCCTGCGCCGGCGGTCCGGGTACCAAGTCCAACGCGCCGGCACCCGCGGGCAAGCCGAGTGCCGGCAAGCCCGGTGCCAGTCAGCCCACGTCACCTGCCACGAGCGGGAAATCGCCGTATGCGCCGGCGCAGGAGGATCTCTCCAAACGCGGCCACTACGTCGCCGGCGGTCTGTATGCCCCGCACATCAAGGATTCCGCGCCGGACGTGGAGATCGATGTGTCGTTGATTCCGGAGCCGGAGGTGGTGGCCGAGGAACGCTCGCGCTACGGCAATCGTCCCACCTACGCGGTGCTGGGCAAGAATTACCGTGTGCTCGACGACACCCGCGATTTTGTCGAGCGCGGTACCGCGTCGTACTACGGCAACAAGTTCCACGGCCGACGCACCTCCAATATGGAGGTGTACGACATTTACGCATTCACCGCGGCGCATAAATCGCTGCCCCTGCCGAGCTTTGCGCGGGTGACCAATCTCGACAACGGGCAGTCCGTTGTCGTGCGGGTGAATGATCGTGGCCCCTTCCACGAGGGCCGTGTGGTGGATCTGAGTTACGCGGCAGCAGTGAAACTGGGGATCGACCGCGCCGGCACCGGCCGGGTCGAGGTACGCGCGCTGCAGCCCGGTGAGTCGGTACCGCAAATGGCGGCAGTGCCCGCGGCGAGCCCGGCGGTTATGCCATCGACCAGCCCCACGGTTATGCCGGCGGCCATCATGGCGTCGCGAGCCACCCCGTCCAGTTCGATGGACAGTCTGGTGGCCACCCTGCCGGTAGGCGCCGGCAGCGGCGCCGGGGCGCTGAAGCTGCCGCCGGGTGTGCGCATCGCCACCGGCAAGCCAACCCCCCCGGTCGCAGGCGCCACCCCCGCGGTCGCTGCGGCAGTGCCCGGCCGGACGAACGCGTCGGCCGCCTTGCCGGTGGCCGTCCCGGGCGTCGCGACCTCCGCCGCGCCGGCAGGCTCTCCGACGCCCACGGTCGCTGCGGAGGCGGTGGAGACGTGGCGCTTCGATATGAATCGCGAGGGTCGTGCGATGACGGCCGACGAGTTTGATACGTGGATGGCCGAGCGCAAGGTCAATGTCGCCACCGGCCGCCCGAAGCCGATAGCCCGCGTGCCTGTGGTTGCCGAAGTAACCGCAGCCGCGGCTTCGTCGCCGCCTGCGCCTGTCACCGTGGCGCAGGCGGTCAGCCAGGCGCCGCAGACGGCTGCCGCGCCCACCATCGGGGGCGTCGTGCTCCAGGTCGCCAGTTTCACTGCGCGCGACAACGCCGACCGTGCGCTGGCGATCCTGCGCGGTGCCGGCATCGATGGTGCCAACGTGTTTGATGGCACCGCCAACGGACGCCGCGTCTGGCGCCTGCGGGTCGGCCCGCTGGAGTCGGCGGCTGCGAGCGGCCTGGCCACGCGCATCGCGGGACTCGGTTTCGGCCAGCCCCATCGCGTCACCGAATAAACTGTTGTTCTTTTCGACCCAGATACCTCTCGGCTACGCGCCGACCCGGAGCTGTTCACCCATGAAGTCCCCTGCTGTCCTACGCGCCATTGGCATTGCCGCCCTGTCCACTTTCGCCATCGGGGTCGCGTTTGCCCAGGCGCCAGCTCCGCAACCGGCGCCCCAGCCCACGCCCCAGCCTGCTCCGCAGCTCCAGCCGGCCGCAGCGCCGCCCGCCAGCGAGTCGCTGCCGGTGCCGCCCGCGCCGGAAGTCGTCGGTACCGCCTGGATCGTAATGGACGCGGCCAGCGGCAACGTGTTGGCCGGCGAGAACATCGACCAGCAACTGGAGCCGGCGAGCATCACCAAGGTGATGACCAGCTACGTGATCGCCGCGGAAATGGCCGGCGGCAAGATCAAGCCGACCGACCAGGTGATGATGACCGAGAACGCGTGGCGCAAAGGCGGGGCAGGCACCGATGGCAGCTACTCCGGCTTCCAGGTCAACCAGACCGCGCCGCTGCTGGAAATGGAGAAGGGCATGGTGGTGCAGTCCGGCAACGATGCCGCGATCGCGCTGGCCGAGCACGTTGCCGGCAGCGAGGCCGCCTTTGCCGGGCTGATGAACCAGTACGCAAAGCGTATCGGCATGAAGAACAGCCATTTTGCCAACGCCACCGGCTTGCCTGACGAGGCCCACCTGTCCTCGGCGCGTGACCTGGCGATGCTGGGCAGTGCGCTGGCGCGCGAGTTCCCGGAAACCTACTCGTATAACAAGATCAAGGAATTCACGGTCGGCCCGATCACCCAGCCCAACCGCAACGTGCTGTTGTGGCGCGACAGCACCGTGGACGGCATCAAGACCGGTCACACTTCCGGTGCCGGCTACTGCCTGATGGCCTCGGCCAAGCGCGACGAGCAGCGGCTGGTCTCGGTGGTGCTTGGATCGACCTCCGAGAAGCAGCGCGCCAGCGACAGTCAGGCGCTGCTGAACTGGGGTTTCCGTTTCTTCGAGACCCACAAGCTCTACGACGCCG
>JBDSPO010000021.1:0-39818 GCA_039930265.1 Lysobacter sp.
GCAGCTTCCAGCTGATGGTCGAGCTGGAATCGATGCAGGTGCAGACGATCCTTGCCGATACCACCAACCGGATCGCCGAGGGCGAAGTGCTGCAGTTGCTGCACGTTCGCAACCCGGACACCGACGAAGCGGCCTATCTCGGGGTGATTGAGCGCAAGACCGCGGTTCTGTTTGCTGCCGCGACCCGTCTGGGCGCGCTCCTGGCGGGTGCGGATGAACCGCTCCAGCAGAAGCTCCACGATTACGGCTTGAACCTGGGGTATGCCTTCCAGATCGCCGACGATGTGCTGGATTACGCATCGGACGCGGAAACGATGGGGAAGAATCTTGGCGACGACCTGGCCGAAGGCAAGGCGACCCTGCCGCTGATCCATGCGATCCGCCACAGCGATGCGTCCATCGGGGCGACGCTGCGCGCAGCCATCGAGCAGGGCGATACCGCGGCGTTGCCGGCGGTACTGGCCGCCATCGAAGCCACCGGCGGGCTCGACTACAGCCGTCAGCGTGCGCTTGAATATGCCCGTCGGGCAGTGGCGGCGTTGGAGGGGTTGGACGACAACGCGCACACGGCGGCACTGCGTGGACTGGCGGACTACGCAGTCAACCGCGACCACTAGAAGCGCTGGTGACGCGCGCGGAGCGAGTTTTCTCAGGCGATTCCCAAACCGGGGATCGAGCTGATCGTCTCGGGATCGAAGCCGCCCAGCGTCGCAAAATGGCGGCCCCGCTCCACATAATCGCGGTAGGGACCGAAACTGGGCGCTCCCGGCGAGAGCAGCAGCACCCCGTCGGCCTCGAGTGCGTCGCGGGCCAGGGCAATCGCATCCGCCAGCCCATCCGCCGCCACGACCACCAGTTGCCCGCTGACGGCACGCGGCGCCAGCAAGGCATGGATGCGGGGACCATTGGCGCCCATGGTCACCACTGTCAGCGCGTTGCGCCCGTCCATCGCGGCAGCGAAGCCGGTCCAGTCGACACCGCGGTCATGGCCACCGACCAGGAGCGCCACCCGCCTGTCAGCGAAACAGTCCAGTGCGGCGAGGGTGGCGTGCGGCGTCGTACTGATCGAATCATTGACCCAGGTGATGCCGTCCCGCGTGCCGAGCGTCTGCAGTCGATGGGGAAGCGGCTGGAAGCTGGCGGCGTGCGGCGCCAGCGCAGTCGCGTCGAGACCCATCGCATCCAGCACGGTCAACGCCGCACACAGGTTGCCGCGGTTGTGCCGCCCCGGCATTGGCAATGATGCGGTATCCATCACCGCTTCCGCAGCGCGATACAGCACATCGCCACGAAGGTGCCAGCCCCGCCCGTCACCGAACCAGTGGACCTCGCTACCCGGCAGCTCCAGCGCCGCGAGCCGTGCGTCGCTCGCATTCAGGACCGCCACCCGTGGCCGTGCCGCGGTGACCAGCTGCAGCTTGTCCGCCACGTAGCGGTCCTCGCTGCCGTGCCAGTCCAGATGCTCGGGAAATACATTCAATACCACCGCGATGTCCGGACGCACGCCGCTGGCAGCGACATCGCCGGTCTGGTAACTGGACAACTCGATCACCCAGCTATCCGGCGCCTCGGCGTCCGCCACATCGAGCAGTTCCAGCAACGGCAGTCCGATGTTGCCGGCCAGCGCTACACGATGTCCGCCCACCCGCAGCAGATGGGCGAGCAGCGCCGTGGTGGTGCTCTTGCCCTTGGTGCCGGTGATGCAGACGGTATTGGCAGCCACGCCGTCAGCCCCGGCATGGGCGGCAAACCACAACGCGGTGCCGCCGATGAAACGGGTGCCCTGCGCGGTTGCCGCGACCGCATCAGGTCCGTAGGGGCTGATGCCGGGCGATTTCACCACGACATCGAAGGCGGCCAGCCGTGCGGCGGTGACTGCACCCTCCACCGTCAACAAGGCATCACCGCAACGACGCGCAACGTCCACCTCCGCCGGCGTGCAGAACAGCGTCAGCGGCAGCGCGGGCAGGTGCGAACGGATCGCGCGCCACGCCGCCTGCCCTTCCCTTCCCCAGCCCCAGAGCGCAACGCGGCGGCCCTCAAGCTGCGAAATGTGCACGCAGGCGTTCCCACAGCGCAGGGGGAATCCGCTGCTGCTCATCCAGCGCCAGCAACGGAGCGATCGCCAGCTCCGCCGCATCGAGTTGCGGACGGATCTGCTCGGCAAACCGCTTTACCAGCGCATCCTCGCGCCATTCAGCGCGCTCTCCCAGGGCGGCCATCGCCGCACGAGACTCGATCCCCTCGCCGACGCACTCGAACGGCTTGTGATCGAGGTACTCCAGCAGGGCGTCGTAGCCGGCCGTCTGTACCGGATCGTCCAGCAGGTTGCGGCCAAAGATTCCCACCAGCCGCGCCTTGGGCATGAACGGCGCCAGCGCGAGAAAAACAAAATGGCACTTGGGACACACGCCGCACCAGCGATTGACCGGCCGCTCGCCGAGGATGTGGAAATTGCGGTTGCAGCTGGAAAACCAGGCGTCGTAGTGATCGTTGCGGGCGAACTGACGCGCGACCGCCAGCTCGCTCAGCGGACGCAACAGCGAGTAGTACTGCAGATCGGCAGCAATGTACTTTTCCACATACGTGCCAAACGCCGATTCGAACGCCCAGCCCTTGGACCACTGATGGTTGACCTCGGTGGTGGTCCGGCCATCCTCGCTGCGGATCAGGCTGCCGTAGCTGGCCGAGCGTTCGTTGGAGAACACCACTTGATCGACGCCCTGCAGCAGCGCCACCAGCACCAGAATCGCCGAATTAACCGCGGTGACCGGGATGTGGCCGTTCCAGGCGCCCTGCCGGTTGAAGTCGAACAACTGCGGCGCAAGCGCGCGACCGACGTTGAGCGTCGGCATGCCGGTGCGTTCGGCGCAGGCCTTGATCAGCTGGGAGCCGCCGATCCAGCTCACCGTCTGCTCGACGCCCAGTGCGCGCAAGGCCTCGATGCTGACCAGCGAGTCCTTGCCACCTCCGATCGCCACCAGCGCGTGCGCGCGCAGCCCGAGTGCGGGCATCGGTGTCGCTTCATCGTCAACTGCGGTTGTGCCGGTCGCCGGAAAACGGATCCGTCCGTGCAGGTCCACTCCATTGCGGTAGGCGAATTCGCCCAGCCCGTGCAGATAGATGAACTCGATCAGCTCCGCAGTGGCTGGATCTATCGCATAGCTGTCGATGGTGATCGCCCGCGGGATCGCGGCCTTGTAGTAGCTCACTCCGGCAACCAGATGGAGCAGCCTCAGCGCCTGCTCCACGGCAGCGGCGCGGGCAACGTCAAGCACGAACGGTGCGCCGGGCACGGTGACGGTTTCCACCAGGTCGGGACCGTCGTCGAAGGCGTACACCAGCCTGGCGATACCGGTCGCGGGATCGAAATCGCAGCGCACGAAGCGGAATGCGGCGATCGCATCACGCTGGAACGTCCAGTTGTTCATTCAATGATGTCCTCTGCCGGCAAAGCCCGCAGATTGTAGGTGTTCGCCATGGTCATACCGTAGGCACCGCTGTCGGCGACCAGGATGACGTCGTCTTCGGCAGTCGCGGTGGGCAGCTGGCGGTCGTGGCCCAGCACGTCGCCACTCTCGCAGATCGGCCCAACCACTTCGAACGCGCCGGTCGCACCGTCCTCGAGCCGACTGAGATTGTGGATGCCATGCCAGGCGTCGTACAGCGCGGGACGCATCAGCGCGTTCATGCCGCCATCGCAGCCCACACGGTGGATGCCGTCCTTCTCCACCACCTGGGTCACCGCCAGCAGCAGCACGCCGCATTCCGCCGCCAGATAGCGCCCGGGCTCCACCACCAGCGCGTAGCGCGGGCAGGCGGCCTTGATCTCGTCCAGACCGGCGCGCCAGGCGGCAAGATCGAAGTCCTGCGCATCGGGCGTGTATGGAATCGGCAGACCACCACCGATGTCGATCGCCTCCACGTCCCCGGCAGTGTCGGCCAGACCGGCCAGATGGGCATACACCTCGCGCCAGTGGCGGGGGTCGTCGATGCCACTGCCCAGATGCGCGTGCAGCCCACTGATGCGGATGTCGAGGGCCTGGGCGTGCTCAAGGAACGCGTCAAACCGGGCCAGCGGCAGCCCGAACTTGGCCGCCACGCCCCCGGTGCGGACCTTTTCGTGATGGCCATCCCCGCGCCCCAGATCCAGACGCAGCCAGATGGTCCGGCCGCGGAAAACCTCGGGCCAGCGCTGCAGGGCCTCGATATTGTCCAGCGTGACGGTCACCCCCATCGCCAGCGCGGCCTCGTATTCCCGGCGCGGCGCGAAACTGGGGGTGAACAGCACGCGTGCCGCCGGCAAATCCGGCAGGGTCGCGAAAACGTGCTCCAGCTCGCCCAGCGACACGCACTCCAGACCCAGGCCCTCGCTGGCGACCGTGCGCAGGATGTCCGGATGCGGGTTGGCCTTGATCGCAAAGTAGCAGCGGTCCACGGCCGTGGTGGCGAGCATGTCGCGCGCGCGCTCGCGAACCGTCTCCACACGGTAGACGTAGCGCGGCGTTCCCGCTGCGGCGCGGGCGAGCAGATCCTCACGCGCCGCAACCCACCAGGGCTCGCGGCGCTGGCGACGGCCGAACTCGATCTCGCGCCAACTCGGCCCAAACACGCCCGGATCCAGCACCGGCATCGCGCCGCTGCGGATCAGCTCGGCATGCAACAGCGGCAGCAGGCCCTCGGCATCGGCCTCGTCGATCACGAAGGTGAGGTTGAGATCGTTGGAGGACTGAGAAATCAGGTGCACCCGCTCGCGCCCGAACGTCGCCCAGACATCCGACAGACGATGCAGCAGCGAACGCATGCCACGGCCCACCAATGTGATACCGGTGCACGGCGCGATGACCTTGACCCGGCAGACGCGGGCCAGGTCGGTCGCCAGCGCTTCCAGCACGTTGCTGGTGACCAGGTTGTCGCTGGGATCCAGCGAAATGGTGACGTTGGTCTCCGAGGAGCCGATCAGGTCGACCGACAGCCCGTGGTGTTTGAACAGCGCGAAAATATCGGACAGGAAGCCGACCTCCTGCCACATGCCGATGCTTTCCATCGACACCAGCACCACCCCGTCGCGACGGCTGATGGCCTTGACCCCGGGCACCGCCGAAGAGGAGCCATCGATGCGCGTGCCCGGCCGCCACGGACGCGAAGTATCCAGAATCGCCATCGGTACACCCGCTCGGCGACACGGCCCGATCGAGCGCGGATGCAGAACCTTGGCGCCGGTGGTCGCGATCTCCTGTGCTTCGGCGTAGTCCAGCCGCGTCAGCAGGCGCGCATCCGGGACGACCCGCGGATTCGCGCTGAACATGCCGGGTACATCGGTCCAGATCTCCACCGCCGCCGCGCCCAGCAAGGCGCCGAAACACGCCGCGGAAGTGTCCGAACCACCGCGACCGAAAACCGCCGTGCCACCGTCGGCATGGCGCGCGATGAAACCCTGGGTAAGCACCATCGGCGACGGATGGGCGGAAAAGCGCGCCGCAAATCCGGGTTCGACTTCCCGGTTGGGCTGCACGGAAAGTCGCAGCGCCCACTCGCTGCGGTTGGGCACCTGCCCCGCCTGCAGCCAATCACGGGCGTCGCACCAGCCAAAATCCAGACCCTGACTGCGCAGGTAGGCCACGCCGAGCGTGGATGAGAGCAGCTCCCCCTGGGCCAGCACTTCGGCCTGCCACGGCAACGGACGCTCGCCGGCGCGCGGATCGTCCAGCAGTCCCTGCAGTTCCGCAAATCGCTCACCCAGCGCGGCATCGGGGTCCAATCCCAGCTCTTCGCAAAACGCGCGATGACGAGCGATCAGCGCGGCCACACGCGACGACGCATCGTCGCCGTCGCAGATGGCCTGCAGCTCGTTGGTGACGCCCGATACCGCCGACACCACCACCAGCACCCGCGCCCCGTTCGCCGCGCCGCGCTCCACCGCCATCCGGCCGATGGTGTCCCAACGGTCCCGGCGTGACACCGAAGTACCGCCAAACTTGAGTACCAGCCACTTTTGCGCTTGCGCCACCGAGCTCACCTCGAACGGTTCCGGCCTGAGCTCCGGAGCGGATGAAATTGCGAGCATGCATCCTAGCGTCTGCGTTGGGCCTCGCGGTGCTCCGGGGTGAAAGAAGTTGCCCACGCCCCCGCGACGGTCGTGTGCGGGATAACCCACTAGACTCGCCGTCCCCGGGCCCGCTGCCTGCACCGCCCCTGTCTGCACCAAGGAACCGCACCGTCATGACCCAGCGCCGTTACCTGCAATTGGATGTGTTTGCCGACCGCCCCGGCGCTGGCAATCCGCTGGCGGTCGTACTCGACACGGAGGGCCTGGACGCACCCACGATGCAGGCCATCGCCCGCTGGTCCGACCGCCCGGAGACGACCTTTGTTTTTGCGCCCACCCACCCGGATGCGGATTATCGGATTCGCATGTTCAGCCCTGTCAACGAGGTGCCGTTTGCCGGTCATCCCAGCATCGGGACGGCGTACGCCGTCCTCCAGTCGGGCATGGCCGAGCTGACCGCCGGGCGGATCGTGCAGGAGGGGATGACCGGCCTGCTGCCCTTGCAGGTGGATGGCAGCGCCGACGCGCCCACCATTGCGGTGCGCACGCCAACCGCCCGCGTGGCCGAGATCGGCAGCACGGACGATGCGCGGCTGGTCGCGGCCTTGCGCGGATTCGCGCCTGGCGAGTTGCCGCCAGCGCTGATGGACGGAGGGCGCCGCTGGTGGGTGGCCGAGGTGGCCGACGAGCAGACGTTGCGAGGCGCGATGCCCGACTGGCAGGCCATCTCCCAGCTGGCAGCTGCGACCGAGTCCATGGGGGTACTCGCATTCACGCGGACCGCGGGAGGTCACTACGACCTCGCCGTGCGGGCCTTCGTCGGCGCCGGCGCGCCTTTTGAGGACGCCGCCTCTGGCGCCGCCAACGCGGTGCTCGCCGCGTGGTTGCGCGACAACGACGCCCTCCCCGGCGATGGAGCAAGCTACGTCGCCAGTCAGGGCCGCGAGGTCGGATTCGATGCACGCCTGCACCTGCGCGTCGACGAAGATGGCGAAATCTGGTCCGGTGGCCGCATCTGTCCCATCGTCAGCGGCACCATTGACTGGTAGCCCGCCCCGCAGCCAACTCCCGCGCTTCCCGCCCACGCGCTAGGATCATCCCATCGAGGACGCGCGGGGCTGGTCAGCTCGCGCGGCAATCACCGGTCGACCCACAGTCCGCTTATCCTTAAGGAGTGCCCATGCGTACAAGTGTTGCTGTCGTGTCCCTCGCTCTGGCCGTGGTGCTCTTTGCCGGCTGCTCCACCTTGAACGCGGTGGGGGCGATGCTGGGCAGCCAGGTGACTTTTACCCAACCGCAGCTGCAGCGCGGTCTGGACCGCCACTTTCCCAAGGATTACGACAAACTCGGCGGCCTGATCACGCTGCGACTGGGTCAGCCGAACCTGTCCATCCCGTACGACAGCAGTCGTCTGCGCCTGCGCATGGACGCCAGCGCGCTTGCAGCCGGCGCCGCTGAGCCGCGTGCGCTGGGCCGCATCCTGATCAGCAGCGGGCTGCGGTTTGATGCCCGGACGCTTGGCCTGCACCTGCAGGACCCGGTCATCGAATCCATCGACACCCCCGGCGGCGCGTTGAACGATGCCTCACGCGAGATGATCAACGCCTGGTTGGCTGGTTTTGCCCGCGACGAGCCGATCTACCGTCTGGACCACGATCTGGTGCAGCGGCTGGTCTCGCGCCGGATCGGCGAAGCACGTATCCAGAACGGGGTGGTGACGCTGGACGTATCGCAGTAGCGTGCCCGCTGCTCACGAGTCCACCCGTGTGACTCCGCCTGGCCGGTTGCACCACCCCGGCACTTACACTGCGGATCCGGCACGCATCGTGCTTGATACCAACGTCTGCCTGGATTTGCTGCTGTTTGCCGACCCGAAGGTGGCGCAGCTTGCGTCCGCGCTGCGCTCACGCCGCGTCATTGCGATGGCCAGTGCCGCGACGCGGGCCGAGTGGCAGCGGGTGCTCGGTTACCCCGCGCTGCGGCTGGACAGCGACCGGCGCAGCTCCCTGAACGGCGCGTTTGATGCCCTCGTCGACAACGTCGCAATTGCAGCGGAAAACCACGTGGACCCGCAGTTGCTTTCGGCACTGCCACGTTGCGTCGATCCCGATGACCAGAAATTCCTGGAGTTGGCGCGCATCACCGGCGCGCGCTGGCTGCTCAGCCGCGATCGTGATCTTCTGCAGTTGGCCGCCCGCTGCCGCCGCGACGGCCATTTCGTGATCCTGACGCCGCAGGCTTGGACGGACGCCCCGGCCTGACGCCGGACCCCCTGCGATCACCAGCCCGACTCTGCAGCCCGCCGGCTTACTGCATATACCAGCCGTGGCTGACCACGATACTTTGGCCGGTCAGGGCGGCGCTCGGGAACTCGGCCAGGAAGCGGACCGTACGTGCGACATCCTCCACGGTGGTGAAGATGCCATCGACGGTCTGTCCCAGCATGACCTTCCTGACGACCTCGTCCTCGCTGATGCCCAGCTCACGGGCCTGCTCGGGAATCTGCCGGTCGACCAGCGGTGTACGCACGAAACCCGGGCAGACCACGTGGCTGCGCACGCCGCGGCTGCCACCCTCCTTCGCCAGCACCCGCGCCAGACCCAGCAGACCGTGTTTGGCCGTTACATATGGCGCCTTCAGTTTGGAGGCCTCGTGCGAGTGCACCGAGCCCATGTAGATCACCACGCCGCCGCGGTGGCCGCCCTTGCCGTCGTCGCCATACATGTGCGCCAACGCCGCCCTGGTGGTGAGAAACGCGCCGTCAAGATGGATCGCCAGCATCTTTTTCCAGTCGGCAAACGCGTAGCTTTCGATCGGATTGACGATTTGGATGCCGGCGTTGGACACCAGAATGTCGATCGGACCCAGCGCCGCGACGGCGGCTTCGATGCCCGCGTTCACCGCCGTCTCATCGGTGACGTCCATGGCAATCCCGACCGCTGTGCCCCCGGTGGCATTGATCTCATCGGCGACGCCACCGGCGCCGGCAAGGTTGATATCGGCGATGGCCACCCGTGCACCGGCACGCGACAGCTCAAAAGCGATTTCCTTGCCGATGCCGCTGGCCGCGCCGGTGACGACGGCGACCTTGCCTTGGATCGAACTCATTCGGGACTCCTGGGGCATTGCATAAGGACGGTTGATCTTAACCAGACGAGCCCCCGGCAGGTGCACCCGGGGGATGCACCTATGTCCACTTGCGCACAGCGGTGCCGCTAGTCGTTGAGTTCACGCTTGGGCTTGGAGTTCGAGCTGGACCTGGGCTTGGATTTGGGCTGCAGCAGGGTCCCGGTGCAGGTGTCCGCGCCGCAGAAGCATGCCCAGATACGCTTCATCTTCGGCGTGTGCGCCTCGGCCAGGGTGATGCCGTAGTTGTAGACGAGTTCGTCGCCGGGCTCGATGTCGCTGATGGCCTCGATGAAGATCCGGTCCAGGGTCCGGTCGTCGCCGTCATGCACGACCAATTGCGCTTCGCAGTTGGGCTCGCAGCTGTGATTGATCCAGCGCGCCACGCCGCCTTTGAAGTTGCCATCGATGACGTACTCGTCATTGAGGGTAAAAAAGAACGTGTGGCCGGACGCGGCATCGCCGCTGTCGCCCGCGTCGACGTCGGCGTGGCTGCGGCGGGTGCCGGTGTACTCGACGATGCGCTCGCCTTTGGCGATCGGTGCGACGGCAAACACGCCGTTGCCGTGGATGGCTGAGTGGCGGGCGATGATCTTGCGCGGCATGCAACGGTTCCCCGAGGTCAAACCTCTATTGTGCCGCAGCCCGGATGCCCGTCCACTTGGAAGCACGCGCAACAATCCGTACAATAACGGTACTGATTGAGGAGTGCGCATGTTGCGTGTCACCAAACTCACCGACTACGCCACCCTGGTGCTGACCGTGCTGGCGGCCCATCCCTCGCTGGTGCTCAGTGCACCCGAGTTGGCGGAGCGTGCCGGACTGGAGACGCCGACGGTCAGCAAACTGCTCAAGCCGCTGGCGCAGGCCGGCCTTGTCGAGGGCTTCCGCGGCGCCAACGGTGGTTACCGTCTGGCGCGCGCGCCCGACGCCATCAGTCTGGTGGAAATCGTCGAGGCGATGGAAGGCCCGCTGGCGATGACCGAGTGCAGCATCCATGAAGGTGGCAATTGCGGCATCCAGCATTCCTGCCACGTGCGCGCCAACTGGCGGCATATCAACGATGTCGTAGCCGCTGCGCTGCGCTCGGTGAGCCTTGCCCAGATGCTGACACCGCCCGCCCCGACCGGATCCCCACTTACCCCTGCCAGGCGCATCGATCTGCGTCTGGCGAATATCTGAACTTCTAAAGGCAGCCCCCATGGCCACCCAGACAATTGAAACGCCGACGCCCGCCGTCCCGACCCCCGGACCAGGCGATGGCAGCAATCCCGAGATCCACGCCCAGCTCGGCCGGACCTACGAGGCCGGCTTCATCACCGAGATCGAGACCTTCAGCCTGCCGCCGGGGCTGAACGAGGACATCATCCGTCAGCTCTCCGCGATCAAGGAAGAACCCGAATGGATGACGGAATGGCGGCTGGAGGCGTACCGCCACTGGTTGACGATGCCGATGCCCGACTGGGCCAAGCTGGACATCGCGCCGATCGACCTGCAGGCGCTCAGCTATTACTCCGCGCCCAAGGGGCCGAAATACCAGTCCCTGGCAGACGTGCCGCAGGAGTTGATCGACACGTATGACAAGCTCGGCATCCCGCTGCACGAACGCGCCAAACTGGCCGGCGTCGCGGTGGATGTGGTGTTCGACTCCGTCTCGGTGGGCACCACCGTGCACAAGGAACTGACCGACAAAGGCGTGATCTTCTGCTCGATGTCGGAGGCGATCAGGAACCACCCCGACCTGGTGCGCAAGTACCTCGGCAGTGTGGTTCCAGTCGGCGACAACTATTTCGCCGCGCTCAACTCGGCGGTGTTCTCGGATGGCAGTTTCGTGTTCATCCCGGCCGGGGTGAAGTGCCCGATGGAGTTGAGCACCTACTTCCGCATCAACGCCGGCCATACCGGGCAGTTCGAGCGGACCCTGATCATCTGCGAGGACCGGGGCAAGGTCTCGTACCTGGAAGGCTGCACCGCACCGATGCGCGACGAGAACCAGCTGCACGCGGCGGTGGTCGAGCTGGTGGCCTTGGAAGAGTCCGACATCAAGTACTCCACCGTGCAGAACTGGTACCCGGGCGATGAAAACGGCGTCGGCGGCATCTACAACTTCGTGACCAAGCGCGGCGAATGCCGCGGTGCCCGCAGCCGGATCCACTGGACCCAGGTCGAGACCGGTTCGGCCATCACCTGGAAGTACCCGTCCTGCGTGTTGATCGGCGACGACTCCACCGGCGAGTTCCATTCTGTGGCGCTGACCCACCACCGCCAGCAGGCCGACACCGGCACCAAGATGATCCACATCGGCAAACGCACCAAGTCCACGATCATCAGCAAGGGCATCAGCGCGGGTCGCGGCCAGAACACCTACCGCGGGCTGGTCAAGATCGCCGCGGGTGCCGAAGGCGCGCGCAACTACACCCAGTGCGACTCGCTGCTGATCGGCAAGCAGTGCGGCGCCCACACCTTCCCGTACATCGAGGTGCGCAACCCCACCGCGACCGTCGAGCACGAGGCCACCACCTCCAAGATCAGCGACGACCAGATGTTCTACTGCCGCTCGCGCGGGATCGGCGAGGAGGATGCAGTGTCGATGATCGTCGACGGCTTCTGCAAGCAGGTGTTCCGTGAACTGCCCATGGAGTTTGCGGTGGAAGCCAAGGCGCTGCTGGAAGTCAGCCTGGAAGGCGCGGTCGGCTAGCACCCACTCCACTTGCGACGGCACCCACTGCCGGCCCCGACATTTTTTTCCCGCCCCGGCGGGCACGAGAAAACCATCATGCTGAAAATCGAAAATCTCCACGTATCCATCGGCGACAAGCAAATCCTCAAGGGCCTGGACCTGGAGCTGCAACCCGGCAAGGTCCACGCGATCATGGGCCCCAACGGCTCGGGTAAATCGACGTTGGGCAACGTGATCGCCGGCCGCGAGGGCTACGACATCACTGCCGGCTCGGTCACCTTCATGGGCCGGGATCTGCTGGCGCTGGCGCCCGAGGAGCGCGCCGCCGCCGGTGTGTTTCTGGCGTTCCAGTACCCGGTCGAGATTCCCGGCGTAAACAACACCTATTTCCTGCGTGCGGCGTTGAACGCCCAGCGCCGGGCACGCGGCGAGACCGAGATCGATTCGATGCAGTTCCTCAAGCTGGTGCGCGAGAAGCTGGCGGTGCTGCACCTGAAGGACGAACTGCTCCACCGCGGCGTCAACGAGGGCTTCTCGGGCGGTGAGAAGAAGCGCAACGAGATCTTCCAGCTGGCGCTGCTGGAGCCGGCCTTGGCGATCCTGGACGAGACCGACTCCGGGCTGGACATCGATGCACTGAAGACGGTCGCTGAAGGCGTCAACGCACTGCGTTCACCCGACCGTATGTTCCTGGTGATAACCCACTACCAGCGGCTGCTCGACTACATCAAACCCGACGTCGTGCATGTGCTCGCCGATGGCCGGATCGTGGAAACCGGCGGGCCGGAACTCGCCCTGCAACTGGAAGCACACGGCTACGAGTGGATCAAGGGCCGGATCGCGCCGGATGACGTCGCCGGGGCGGTCGCCTGATGAGCGCATTGCTGGATTCGCTGACCGCCGGATTCAACTCCCTGCCCGCCCGCGAAGCCGCAGGCCTGGGTGCGATGCGGCGGGAAGCGCTGGACGCTGCGGTCCGCGACGGTCTGCCACACACCCGCACCGAGGCGTGGAAGTACACCCCGTTGCGCGCCTTCGAACGGCGAACATTCGCCGCGGTGGAAACGACGCCCGAATTTGACCCTCAGCTGCTGGCGGACATCCCGTCGCCGCGGATCGTGTTCGTCAACGGGTGCTTCCATGCCGCGGGTTCCTCGCTGGACGGGCTTCCGGCCGGGGTGAGCCTGCAGCCGCTGTCGAGCGTGCTGGACTCCGCCGGCACGGGTGCGGTCGCCTTCATGGCGCGGCGTTACGAGCGCAGCGACGAGGTGTTCGCGCGCCTCAACACGGCACTCGCGATTCAGGGCGCGGTATTGCGGGTCGACTCCGGCGTCGCGGCGACGACTCCGGTGCATCTGGTCTTCATCGGCACTGCGGATGCAACCGATCAGGCCTGGCACCTGCGCCACCTGATCGAGCTCGGCGACGGTGCCGGCCTGCAGGTCGTCGAGCATCAACTGGCAGCCGGCGAGCACCGCCACTTCGCCAACTCGGTGATGCAGGTGCAGCTGGGCAAGGGCGCGCGGCTCGCACATGCGCGTCTGCAGGACGAGTCCACCGGCGCGACCCTGATCCACCGTACCGACGCGGTGCTGGGCGAGGATGCGGAATACCGCCGGCTCGACCTGGAACTGGGCGCTGGCCTGTCACGCCACGAGCTCAACGTGGTGCTGCACGGCGACCGCTCCCGCGTTCACGCCAACGGTGTCCTGCTGGCCGACGGCAAGCGCCATCTGGACACCCGGCTGGGGATCGATCACGCCGGCCGCGACAGCGCCTGTGAGCTCGTCTGGCGCGGCATCGGGGCCGACCGGTCGCGCGTCGTGTTCCATGGCGGGATCCAGATCCGCCAGGGCGCTGACGGCAGCGACGCGATGCTGTCCAACAAGAACCTGCTGCTCAGCGAGGGTGCGGAGGTCGATACCCAGCCGGTGCTGGTGATCCACGCCGACGAGGTCCAGGCCGCGCACGGCGCCACCGTGGGTCAGCTTGACCCGACCTCGATGTTCTACCTGCGCAGCCGCGGCTTGCCGGCCGAGCTGGCGCGGACGATCCTGACCGGAGCGTTCTGTCGCGAGACATTGGCGGTGCTGGACGACGTTGGCATGCGCGACGTCGCTCTGGCGCACCTGGACTTGGCGATTGACCGGTCGATTCCCGCATGAACGCTCCCGCGGCGAGTGACCTCCAGACCGGGTCGGTGACCGATCCGGCACCGGTTGACTGGGCGCGCGTCCGCGCCGATTTCCCGCTGCTGGCCCGCCAGGTCCATGGCAAGCCCCTGGTGTATCTGGACTCGGCCAACACCGGGCAGAAGCCGGCGGCGGTGATCGAGGCGGTCGACGATTTCTACCGCCACCACAATGCCAACGTCAGCCGGGCCGTGCATACGCTGGGTTCGGAAGCCACCGAGGCCTACGAGGGTGCGCGCCTCAAGCTGGCGCGCTTTCTCAACGTGCGCAGCGACGAGCTGATCCTGTGCAGCGGCACCACCTTCGCCATCAATCTGGTGGCCTACAGCTGGGCCCTGCCCCGCCTGCAACCGGGCGATGCGATCGTCCTGACGCGCATGGAGCACCACGCCAACATCGTACCGTGGCAGCTGGTGGCCGAGCGTACCGGCGCTGTGCTCAAGGTCGCCGAGCTGGATGAGCGGGGCGACCTCGACCTGCCGCAGCTGTACTCGCTGCTGACGCCCGAGGTGAAACTGCTGGCCTTTACCCACGTGTCCAACGTGCTGGGCACGGTCAATCCGGTGCGCGAGATCTGCAAGCAGGCGCGCAAGCGCGGCATCGCAACCCTGGTGGATGGCTCGCAGGCCGCGCCGCACCGCCCGCTGGATGTCGCTGCGCTGGGTTGCGACTTCTATGCCATCACCGGCCACAAGATGGCGGGGCCGACCGGCACCGGCGTGTTGTGGGCGCGCCGTGAGCACCTGCAGGCGATGCCACCGTTTCTCGGTGGCGGCGAGATGATCCGCGAGGTCCGCTTCGAAGGCACCGTGTTCAACGATGCGCCGCACAAGTTCGAGGCGGGCACCCCGAATATCGCCGGTTTCGTCGGCCTCGGCGCAGCGGTGGACTATCTGACGGGCATCGGCATGGCCCGTATCGAAGCGCGCGAAAAGGCGTTGCTGGATTACGCCACGGCCGAGCTGGGCAAGGTGCCCGGGCTCCGGATCTTCGGCCAGGCGCGCGACAAGGCGGCCGTGATCAGCTTCCTGATCGAGGGCGCCCATGCGCATGACCTGGCGACCCTGCTTGACCTGGAGGGGGTCGCGGTGCGCTCCGGGCACCACTGCGCGCACCCGTTGATGCATCACCTCGGTGTGCCGGCAACCTGTCGGGCGTCGTTCGCGTTCTACAACACGTTCGAAGAAATCGATGCTTTTGTCATTGCCTTGGCCAAGGTCAGGACGCTGCTGGCATGACCTCACCGGCGCTGCAATTCCGCGCGGCAACCGCGGCCGACATCGGCGCGCTGGTCGCGCTGGTGCAGTCGGCCTACCGGGGCGAAAGCAGCCGGATCGGCTGGACCACCGAAGCGGACCTGCTGGATGGCCAGCGGACCGACGCGGCCGACATTGCAGCCTGCCTGACACGCGACCGCAGTACGGTGTTGATCGCGGTGCGCTCAGGCACGGTCCCCGGTGATCCCGCTATTCTGGCGTGTGCCCATATAGCAATCGAGACTGACCCGACCGTCGGCGAGACGGGATATTTCGGCATGTTTGCCGTGCGGCCCGAGCTGCAAGGCGCCGGTATCGGCAAGGCGCTGCTCGCCGAAGCGGAGCGCATGGTCCGCGACGAATGGCGATTGCCGATGATGCGGATGAGCGTGATCGACGTCCGCGACGAACTGATCGCGTTCTACCAACGGCACGGCTACCGGCGCAGCGGCGTGTACAAATCCTTCCCCTATGGCGACGAGCGTTTCGGCATTCCACGGCGCGACGACCTGCGCTTCGAGATTCTCGAGAAACCCCTTCAAGCGCGCGATGAGCAGATCACCGCCAGTATTCCCCGCGATCTCCGACAGGTCTGATCAAATGAACGACTGGACCCGCGTCTGCGCCACCGCCGAGCTCCTGCCGGGCGAATCGACGGTCGCCTGGGATGGCGATACACCGATCATGGTGGTCAACTTCGACGGTGCCTACTACGCCTTCGAAGACCGCTGCTCACATGAGGATTTCGAACTCTCTGCGGGCCGCTTCGATGGCGAGAACGCCACCGTGGAATGTGTTCTGCACGGTGCGAAATTCGACGTCCGCGACGGTAGCGCCCTGTGCGCGCCGGCCTACGAACCGGTGGTCAACTTCCCGGTCAAAGTGGAAGCCGGCAGCGTCTGGACCCGCGACGATCGGGATTAACGCTCGATAAAGTGTTGCGAATGGGAATCGATCTCATTAACATGGCGGATAACGCGACCCGTGTGTCGTCACCACGCCTTGTTCCGGGACCTGTATGCCCTCCAAACGCCTTCCTGCGTCGCCCCTAACGGGCGCGATTTTGCTTGCTCTGAGCTTTTCCGCCACCGCCGCTGGTCCGTCGCCCAAAGATCTCGATCGGGTTGACGTGCACGGCTACCACGCTCCCTACGCGAGCCAGACCACCCGCACCGCGACCCGCACGGACACGCTGCTGCGGGACGTTCCGCAGGCGATCACGGTGGTAACCCAGGAGCTGATCCGCGATCAGGCCATGAACAGTCTGACGGACGCATTGCGCTATATCCCCGGCATGGGCGTCGCCCAGGGCGAGGGCAACCGGGACACTCCGGTGTTCCGGGGCAACAGCTCGACGGCCGACATGTTCATCGACGGCATGCGCGACGATGTCCAGTACGTCCGCGACCTGTACAACATCGACCAGGTCGAGGCCCTCAAGGGCCCGAACTCGATGATTTTCGGTCGCGGCGGCTCCGGCGGCGTGCTCAACCGCGTCACCAAACAGGCCGACGGGTACAGGCATCGCGAATTGTCACTCCAGATCGGCGATAACGCGCGTCGTCGAGCCACCGTCGATGTCGGTCAGGCGATCAATCCTGATGCCGCTTTCCGTGTGACCGGATTGTACGAAAAGTCGGGAAGCTATCGCGATGGCGTCGAGCTGGAGCGCAGCGGCATCAATCCGACTTTTACGCTGCAACTGGGGGACAGCACAGCCATCACGGCCGGGTATGAGCACTTCGCCGACGACCGGACCGCGGATCGCGGCATTCCCTCGTTCCAGGGACGACCGGTAGAGACCGGTCCGGCGACGTTTTTCGGCAACCCCGAACTCAGCCCGGTGCGCGCGCGGGTGGATGCACTGAACGGCGGTTTCGATCACACGTTTGCCAACGGCGTCACGCTGCGCAATCGCACCCGGCTCGCGGACTACGACAAGTACTACCAGAACGTGTTCCCGGGCGCGGTCAGCCTGAATGTCGCTGGGCAGCAACAGGTGTCGATCAGCGCCTATGGCAACGAGACCCTGCGCAAAAATGCGTTCAATCAGACCGACGTGGTGTTCGAGGCACGAACCGGCGCGGTAACCCACACGTTGCTCACGGGTGCGGAGTTCGGCCGCCAGACCACCGACAACTTCCGCCACACGGGCTATTTCGGCTCGTTGGGACCTGGTCAGCGCAGCGTGCTCGTGCCGGTCGCCAATCCTCGTATCGATCTACCCATCAATTTCCGCCAGAGCGCCACCGACGCCGACAACCACAGCGTCGCCACGACCCGGTCGCTGTACGTCCAGGATCAGATGGTCCTGAACGACAAGTGGCAGGTGATCCTCGGCGCGCGCCTGGAACATTTCGACGTCGACCTGACCAACAACCGCAACGGCCAGCGGCTTTCGTCCGACGATGAGCTGTTTTCACCTCGCGCCGGCGTGGTGTTCAAGCCGGTCGAGCCCTTGTCCCTGTATGCAAGCTACAGCCTGTCGCACCTGCCACGTGCGGGCGAGCAGCTGGCGTCGCTCAAGACGGATACCCGGTCGCTGGAACCGGAGCGTTTCGAGAACCGCGAACTGGGCCTGAAATGGGACATCGGACGCAACCTTTCGATGACCACCGCTCTCTACCAACTCGACCGCAAAAACGTTGCCACGCCCGACCCTACAGACCCGACGCGCTCGATTCTGATTGATGGCCAGCAGGTCGAAGGCGTCGAAATCGGGTTGGCCGGCAACATCACCCATGCGTGGAGCGTGATGGGCGGTTACGCCTACCAGCAAGGCGAAATTCCCGACCAGGCAACCACCCCCGCGCAGCTGCCGCGGCACTCCGCCTCGCTGTGGAGCCGGTATGAGTTCAGCCAGATGCTGGGCGTTGGACTCGGCGCCATCCACCGCGGCGAAATCTTCGCCGCCGCAGACAACCAGGTCACGTTGCCGGCATTCACGCGCTTGGACGCCGCCGTTTTCCTCACCCTCAACCCAAGCGTGAAGCTCCAGCTCAATGTCGAGAATCTGCTGGACGAGCGCTACTTTGCGTCAGCACACAACAACAACAACATCACCCCGGGCGCGCCGCGCAGCTTCTACCTGGGGATGAATCTGGCGTTCTGAGTCCGAACCAACCCGCCCGGTGCGCACCTGCAAGTACGTCCGGCGGGCACAAAAAGTTGCCGCCCGCAGCAGATCCCTCTGCGGCGGGCGGCGTACATCCTTGTCCAGAGGTCTCCCCCTGTCAGCAGGCATCCATGCCCGCAACGGCCTGTGGTGGCATCCCGGTGCCCCCACAGGCAGACGTCAGCGTTTGGCCACCTTGCCCGGAGACCTGGCCGTTGACAGCACGATGCGATCACGGTTTTTCTCGATCGTTGCCAGCCCGATGCCCTTCACCATCGCCAGTTGTTCGACGCTGCGAAACGCGCCGTTGATGGCACGGAATTCGACAATCGCCTTGGCTTTGGCGGGGCCGATGTTGGTCAGCGCCTGCGCGATTTCCGTCGCATCCGCGGTGTTGATGTTCACCGTCTCCTGCGCCCAGGCAGTGCCGGCGAGCAGCAGCGAGAGGACCAGGGTTTTTACAATGAGCAACAGGGACTTCATGGCCTGACTCCTGACAGTGGTGGTATGCGTGGCTTGACGCCGGCCGAAACTCGGGTGCATCCGGTTGAACCACTCTCTCCTGATTCCCGACGCATCGACATCGGCCAAGCCTTCGCGTCGGCGTAGGGACTACTCCCTGCACCGGGTAGGGAAATTCCGACTGCAAACCCGGCGCTACAATGGGCGCCTCTCCAGATTCCGGGCCCGCGCCATGGCTGCCACCCACTTCGATTCCGCCGCCGTCGACCGTTTTGTCGCCGATAAATGGGATGCGCAGATCGTCCCCCAACTGGTGGAATACATCCGCATCCCCAACAAGTCGCCGATGTTTGATGCCAACTGGGTCGAGCACGGCTACATGGAGCAGGCGGTCACGTTGATGGAGACCTGGGCGCGTGCGCAGACCATCGCGGGGATGCAGGTCGAGGTGGTGCGACTGGAAGGGCGGACGCCACTGATCTTCATCGAGATTCCGGCCGCCAACGGTGGCAGCGACGACGATTGCGTGCTGCTGTACGGGCACCTGGACAAGCAGCCGGAGATGACCGGTTGGGACGACGATCTCGGCCCTTGGAAGCCGGTGATCAAGGGCGACCGCTTGTACGGCCGTGGCGGCGCCGACGACGGCTATGCGATCTACGGCTCGCTGACCGCGGTAATGGCGTTGCAGGAACAGAACCTGCCGCATGCGCGCTGCGTGATCCTGATCGAGGCCTGCGAAGAGTCCGGCAGCTACGACCTTCCTGCCTACGTTGACCATCTGGCGGCGCGGATCGGCATGCCCTCGTTGGTGGTCTGCCTGGATTCGGGATGCGGCAACTACGACCAGTTGTGGTGCACCACCTCGTTGCGGGGTCTGGCCGGCGGCAACTTCACTGTCAAAGTGCTGAGTGAGGGCGTCCACTCCGGCGATGCATCCGGCGTCGTTCCGTCCAGCTTCCGTCTGTTGCGCCAGCTTCTGTCGCGCCTTGAAGACGAGGACAGCGGCCGCATTATCGTCGAGGCCCTGCACGCGGAAGTTCCAGCCGAGCGTCTGGAGCAGGCCCGCCAGGCGGCGGGGGTGCTGGGCACCGCGGTGTATGACAAGTTCCCGCTGCTGGATGGCATGTCGCCGATGCACGAGGACCTGACCGAACTGGTCCTCAACCGCACCTGGCGGCCGGCGCTTTCGGTGACCGGTGTCGATGGCATGCCGTCGCTGGATTCTGCCGGCAACGTGCTGCGTCCCCACACGGCGGTGAAGCTCTCGCTGCGTCTGCCGCCCACGCTGGATGGCAAACACGCGGGCGAGATCCTTCGGCAGGTCCTGCTTGACAACCCCCCCAATGGCGCGACCGTTGAGCTGGAACTGGAGAAGTCCTCGACCGGCTGGAATGCACCCCGGCAGTCGCCATGGCTGACCCGCGCGATCGACGACGCCAGCCAGGCATTCTTCGCCAAACCGGCGATGTACATGGGCGAAGGCGGCTCGATCCCGTTTATGGGCATGCTCGGGGAGAAATTTCCCGGCGCCCAGTTCATGATCACCGGCGTGCTGGGACCCCACTCCAACGCGCATGGCCCCAACGAATTCCTGCATATTCCGATGGGCAAACGCGTCACCGCCTGCGTGGCCCATGTCATCACCCGCCACCATGATGCCGGGCTGCGTGGTGAGACCATGGGCGTCGCCGCTGCCGCCAGCCAACAAGAACGCGGCGAGCACGGCTGCTGCTGATACTTCACCAACGGAGACAGACATGTTCGAAGGCTTTCTGGGCTACATCTTCGGGGGCGCCGTCATCGGCATCCTCGCCAGATTCATCAAACCCGGCGCGGATCCGATGGGCTGGATCATGACCATCCTGCTGGGGATCGCCGGGGCGTTGATCGGCGGTTGGCTGGCCACCGAAATGGGCGTAGCCAGCCGTCTGCTCACCTGGGGTCTGGCGATCATTGCGGCGATCGTGCTGCTGGTCGTGCAGGAAATGTTTCGCAAGCGTCGCCGCCCGCACTGACGCCACCGCCCGACGCCCCATGCCATCGGAGATCGCATGACCCACGCTGTTGTCGAAGACCGCGAACGCGCGGATGCCCGCCTTGCCTGGGCCCGCCACGCGTCGGGCGACCCTGCGCTGATGCTCGAACGCGCTTCCACCGATGCCGGCTTTCGCAGTTACTGGCGCAGCTGTGGCGCCGCGCAGGCAAGCCGGATCGTCATGGACTCGCCGCCGGACAAGGAGGATGTCGTCCCCTGGCTGCAGGTGCGCGACCTGCTGCAGCAGCACGGCGTGCGGGTGCCCCGCGTGCTGGCGCAGGATACGGTTACCGGCTTTGTGCTGATGGAGGATCTGGGCGGACCGACCTGTCTCCAGGTCATCGACGCCGACAACGCCAACGCGCTGTTCGACGCGGCGATCAGCCAGCTGCTGCGGATCCAGGCGGTACCCTGCGCCGATGATCTGCCGGCCTACGATGAGGCGATGCTGACACGCGAGCTGGCGCTGTTTAAGGACTGGTTCCTGGACCGCCATCTGCGCATCCGGTTGTCGCCTTCAGAGCAGCTCACCCTGGATCACGCCAACCGGTTCCTGATCGAAGCGGCGCTCGAGCAACCGCAGGTGTTCGTGCATCGCGACTTCATGCCGCGCAACCTGATGCCGCTGGACGATGGCCCGGCAGTGCTCGACTTCCAGGACGCTGTACGCGGACCCATTGCCTATGACCCGGTCAGCCTGTTCAAGGATGCGTTCCTGAGCTGGCCCACGGCGCGCGTGGACGAGTGGCTCATCCGGTATCACGCGCGCGCCGCCGCTGCGGGGTTGCCGGTGCCCGTGCTGGAGCGGTTTCGCCGCGATGCCGACCTGATCGGCGTCCAGCGGCACCTCAAAGTGCTGGGGATCTTTGCGCGCCTGTGGCACCGCGACAGCAAGCCGCGCTATCTCCAGGACGCCCCGCGTTTCATCAGCTACCTGGAGGGCGTCCTGCCACGCTATCCGGAGTTGGCGGGACTCGCAGGGATTATCGAGTCGCGGGTTAAACCGGCCATGGCAGCCACGCCATTCGCGGCCCGGGCGACGGCATGAAGGCACTCATCCTGGCGGCCGGGCGTGGCGAGCGCATGCGCCCGCTCACCGACCACCTGCCCAAGCCGCTGCTGCCGGTCGGTGGCAAGCCGCTGATCGTCTGGCACCTGGAAAGGCTCGCCGCCATGGGCGTGACCGATGTCGTTCTCAACACCAGCTGGCGCGCGGAGTGCTTTGCCCCGGCACTCGGGGACGGCAGCCACTGGGGGTTGCGTCTGCACTACTCATTTGAAGGGCCGGAACCGCTGGAGACCGGCGGCGGCATGCTGCACGCGCTGCAACTGCTCGGTGCGGCATCGCCCTTCCTCGCCATCAACGGTGATGTCTGGAGCGACTACGAGCCTGCGCGGCTGCCGCGCGACCCGGTCGGGGACGCGCACCTGGTACTGGTCGACAATCCCGACCATCACCCCGCCGGGGACTTCTGTCTGGAGGCCGATGGCACTGTGCGCGGCGCAGGTGCCCACCCGCTCACGTTTGCCGGCATCGGGGTGTACCGCCCGTCGCTGCTGCAGGCTTGGCGCGACGTGATCGCGGTCGGTGCGGGCACAAAGTGCGATCCACCCCGCTTTCCGCTGGCGCCGTTGCTGCGTGCGGCCATGGCACGCGGCGCGGTCAGCGGCGAGCACCACTGCGGGCTGTGGACCGACGTCGGCACGCCACAGCGGCTGGCCGAACTGGACGCGGCGCTCAGCCGGTCAACACCTGGCGCAGAAACGGCACGGTAATCCGCCGCTGGGCAGCGAGCGATGCTCGATCCAGCCGATCCAGCAATGCAGTCAGGCCGGCAAGATCCCGCTCGACCCGTTTGAGCAGCCACTCCAGGGCGGCGTCTTCCAGGACCCAACCACGTCGGCGCGCACGCTGGCGCAGCACCTCGCGGCGACCGTCCTCATTCAGCGGTTGCAGAATGACCCGACTGCATTGCGACAGGCGCGAACGCAGGTCGGGCAGCACCAGCGCCAGATCATCGGGGTTCTCCCGGGCAGCGTAGACAATGCGGGTGCCCGCGGCCCGCGCCCGGTTGTGCACGTCGAACAGAGCCAGCTCATCGTCCCGCTGACCCGCCGCGAGATCGATTCCGTCCAGCGCCAGCACATCATTGCCTTCCAGCGCCTCCAGTGCATCGCGCATGCGACCGGCGGCGGCGGCGAGTGGCAGGTAGGCCGCGCGCAGACCTGCAGCGTCCGCGGCAGCGCAGGTGCCCAACAACAGGTGGGTCTTGCCAACGCCGGCGGGACCCGCGATGTACAGCCAGTCGCTGGCGCCGGGGGCAGCCAATGCAGCTAGCTGCTCCAGCGCGCCAGCGGGAGCGTCCACAAAGGTGTCCAGTCGCTGGTCGGCGGGATAGCGCAGCGCCAGCGGCAGCTGGGGTACTCCGGCCCCCGTCCGGGCGACGCCTGACGCGCCGGAGGAGCCGGGGGCACGCTGGCCCGGGGTTTCCGCTTTCACTCCCCGCGGGGTTCCATGGGAACCACCGCCAGCGACTGCTCATCGCCCATAACCAGCACCGGACCCGGCGCAGGTGCGCCGGCATAGAGCCGGCTGTGGGTGTAGCGTTCAGCCGCATAACGCAGCAGAACATTGGCCACGGCGGCACAAGGTAGCGCAATCAGCATTCCCACAAATCCGAACAACTGACCACCCGCGAGGACGGCGAAGATCACCGCAACCGGATGCAGGCCAATGCGGTCACCCACCAGCTTGGGTGTCAGCCAGTAGCTTTCCACCAATTGCCCAATACCGAACACTGCCAATACGGCCAACAGGTGTTGCCAGTCCCCGTACTGGATCACCGCGGCGATGCAGCCCAGCACCAGCACCGTGGCCGGCCCGACATAGGGCACAAAGGTCAGGATGCCGCCGATGATGCCGATCAAAATGCCCAGATCCAGGCCGACGGCCCACAGGCCCACCGCGTAGATGACGCCGAGCGCGAGCATCACCAGGAACTGGCCACGCAGGAATCCGCTGAGCACGTCGCTGGACTTCTGGACGAGACCGGTCACGGTGTCCAGCTGATCGCGCGGAATCAGCAGCGCAACCCGCGACACCAGCAGGTCCCAGTCGCGCAGGGCGAAGAATGTCACCACCGGCAACAGCGCGATGTTGGCCGCCATGGCAATGATCGCGAAGCCCGAGCGCGACATGTACCCCAGCAGGTTGCTGGCGAAACCACCGGCGCTCTCCCAGTTGGATCGCACCAGCGCGATGAGGTGGTTGAGATCCAGCCAGCCGGTGATCTCCATGCCGGTGCGCGCTTCCAGCCAGGGCATCGCAGTATGGACAATCCACTGCTGGTAGCCGGGAACCGACTCGATCAGGGTGGAAATCTGCTCCTGGATCATCGGCACCAGCAACACCAGCACCAGCACCACCAGCAGGATCATGGCGGTGAAAACCAGCAGCACCGCGGTGTTGCGGGAGCGGCCAGCGCGCTGCAGTCGGTCCACCAGCGGATCGCCCAACCAGCCCAACAGGGCGCCGAGAACGAACGGCGACAGCACCGGCGCCAGCAGCCAGAGCAGCCAGCCGATCGCCAATCCCACCGCAGCCCATTGCAGCCGGCGCAGGAAGCGGGCGATTTCGGTCAAGGGATCAAAAGTGTCCATCACTGCAGGGTGTAAACCGGCACGGCCCGCGTCGCCACCGGGGTGGCGCCTGTGCCGGCGCTGCCGACCGCTGGAATGGAGGTGTCGCGACCGGCGTCGACGGCCGCCAGCACGCCATCACGGCCGACCATCATGTCGAATCCGCGCAAGCCGGACAGCAACTCAAGATCGAATTCCATGCGCTGCGGGGTGGCACTGGCCGGGCGGATGGCGCGCACCACTACCAGTCCCTGCAGGTAGCCGGACAGGCGCACGTAATCGTCCGCGCTGCGCAGGCCGGTGAACGCGACCCGGTAGGTGCCCGCAGGGCCGGTGTCGGCGCGCTTGGCGTAGCGCTTCATCAGCGCATCCGCACTGCCGTCGGCGCCCGCCGCCATCACCTGGCGTGGATTGGCGCCGCTTTCGGACCAGCGCGACAGTACCTTGCCGTTGTCGACGAAGATCCAATCGGCCTTCCACGCGCCGCCATCACGAAAAAGCTTGCCGATCAGCTGCATCGGCGGGCTGTAGCGCTGCGACGCCCGGGCGACCGCGGCGGTGTCCCCGCGCCAGATCGCCCCAACCACCGCGCGCTCGGCAGCACTGCCGTTGGGCAGTCCCAAACGGTAGCCACGCTGGATGGCACGATCCAGCGTGGAGCGCGCAGCATCGGCGCTCGCAACGTCAACCAGCCGCGGACCGCTGCCATCATCGATCGCCAGCCACAGCACCGGCTTCGGCCGCGGCTGGGGCCATACCGGCAGCGCCAGCGCCATCGCCAGTCCATCCACGGCGTTCTGGTCGAAGCGGACTACCAGGGTGGTCTTGAAGCTGGGGGCACCGCTGGCGGAGCGGCCCTCGTCCTGACGGTAGTCGTAGCTCTCGACATACTTCTCGGCCTGCCGCAGTTCCGCGCCCACGCCGGGTCGGGAGGCGCTGCTGCGGTCTCCGGAAAGTTTTCCCAGCACCTGTGCCAGCGCGCGCGAAAACGCCGCGCGGCGTTCGCCGGCACCCTGGCTGTTGACCACCACCTCGGCCGCATAGCTGCCCTGCGCCACCGCACGATCACCTTCAACGCGCTGTGCGGCGGCGCCGAAACTGGCTGCCAGCATCGTTGCAACGCAGGCGAGGCGCACCCATCGCGCCAGCACCGGACCGCGTCCGCGGCGACCTGCCGCCCGGCGATCGCGATCGATTGTCGTGCCCTTTACATGCGCCATGCTGGTTCCCTAAAACTCCGTATCAGTGTGAAATGGTGCCGTACCACCGCCGCGGCGTCCATTGGCATCGGCGACCGCGGCCGGTGACTGCTAAAATCACCGGCTACCCGCGCCCTCGAGTCTGCCGTGACCGCACCCTCTTCGCCCTCCCCTGCCCCGATGACCTATCGCGATGCCGGCGTCGATATCGACGCGGGCAATGAACTGGTCGAGCGCATCAAGCCGTTGGTCAAACGCACGTTCCGCCCCGAAGTGATGGGGGGATTGGGAGGCTTCGGGGCGCTGTTCGACCTGTCCGGCAAATACCGCGAGCCGGTGCTGGTGTCCGGCACTGACGGCGTGGGCACCAAGCTGAAGCTGGCGCAGCAGTTCGGCCGGCACGACACCATCGGCATCGACCTGGTGGGCATGTGCGTCAACGACGTGCTGGTCCAGGGCGCGGAGCCGCTGTTCTTCCTCGACTATTTCGCCACCGGCAAGCTGGACATCGACACCACGGTAGCGGTGGTCGGCGGGATCGCCCGCGGCTGCGAACTGGCCGGTTGTGCGCTGATCGGCGGCGAGACGGCCGAGATGCCCGACATGTACGCGCCCGGTGAGTACGATCTGGCCGGCTTCACGGTCGGTGCGGTGGAAAAGTCGGAACTGCGCGATGGCAGCCGGGTCGCCGCGGGCGATGTCCTGCTCGGTATCGCGTCCTCGGGCCCGCATTCCAATGGCTACTCCCTGATCCGCCGGATCTTCGAGCGCGCCGGGCGTCCCGACGACGTCGAATTTGATGGCACCGCTCTGATCGATGCGCTGATGGCGCCGACCACACTGTACGTCAAGCCGATCCTGGCGCTGCTGCGCGGTGACCACGGCGACGCGATCCATGCGATGGCCCACATCACCGGCGGCGGCCTGAGCGAGAACATCGTGCGGGTGGTGCCGGAAGGCCTCGGCGTGCGCATCGACGCGTCGTCCATCGTGCTGCCGCCCGTGTTCGACTGGCTGCAGCGCGAAGGCGCGGTCGCCGACCAGGAAATGTGGCGCACGTTCAACTGCGGTATCGGCTTTGTTCTGGTGGTGCCGCAGGAGGCACTGGCCGCGATCGAATCGGCGCTCGACGGTCTGGCCCTGTCGCACCGGGTGATCGGTGATGTGGTGCCCGCCAGTCCCGAGCGCGTGCAGATCGGCTGACCTCGTCTCCGGGCTGCCCGCATGACCGCTCCGCTGCGTATCGCCGTGCTCGCCTCCGGGCGCGGCAGCAACCTGCAGGCGATCCTCGACGCCATCGCCTCCGGCGATCTGGCCGCGGAAGTGGTCGGCGTGTTCTCCGACCGGCGGGATGCGGTGGCGCTGGAGCGTGCCACCAATGCCGGCATAGCGGCCATCGCGGTACACCCGCGGCGTTTCCCGGATCGGCCCGCGTTCGATGCGGCGCTGTTTGCCCAGATTGACGCATCCGCGCCGGACCTGATCGTCTGCGCCGGCTACATGCGTCTGCTCGGCGCAGCGCAGGTGACTGCCCGCGCGGGCCGGATCATCAACATCCACCCGTCCCTCCTGCCGGCCCACAAGGGCCTGCACACGCACGAGCAGGCGCTGGATGACGGAGTAGACGAGCACGGCGCCAGCGTGCACTTTGTCACCGCCGAACTTGACGGCGGGCCGGTGATCGCCCAGGCGGTGGTGGCGGTAGATCCCGGCGACGACGCCGAAAGCCTCGGCCTGCGGGTGCTGCAGCGCGAACATCCGCTGCTGCTGGCGACCCTGCAGCTTTTCGCAACGCGACGGGTGAGCCTGCGTGACAGCGCGGTTCACGTGGACGGCTGCACGCTGTCGGTCCCGATGCGGCTGGATTCAGACAACCACCTGCATCCTGCTCACGGCACTCCCTAGTCAGGCGACTTCTATCCGTATGCGCTCCCACCTTCCGTACTTGCTGCTGAGCCTGCTGCTGCCGCTGTCGACCACGGCGCAGTCGGCGGCTCCAACCGTCGCGCCTGCGGCTGCCATCGACAGCGTCGCGGCCGGTGCGGATGCCCGCGCCCACGTGTTGGAGCCGTTCATCGCCAGCTACGCGGTGTACAAGGACGGCAAGCGTCTGGGCGAAGCCACGATGCAACTGGTCCGCCAGCAGCAGCCGCGCTGGCGCGCGGATCTGGTGATGCTCGGCACCCGGGGGTTGATGGGGTTCGCCGGCATCAATGCCGAGCAGAGCAGCGTGTTCGACGATCTGGGAAAGGTCTACCGGCCCGTCACCCAGGCCACGGTCAACAAGAGCGTGTTCACCAGCAAGCAGACCGTCGGCATCTACGATTGGAATGCCCGCAGCGTGAATTGGCAGGGTGACGTCAAGGAAAGCCGACGCCGACCGCTGCCGCTGCAGGACGGCGACATGACCGGCCTGCTGATCAATCTGGCGGTCGTCCGCGATGCTGCCCCCGGCAAGACGCTGGACTACCGGTTTGTCGACGATGGAAGGACCCGCGAGCACCGCTACGTGGTTGCCGATGCACGCGAAAGCATCACGGTCGCCGGCATGCCGTACAACGCCATGAAGGCGACCCGCAGCAAGGACAACGAAGACACCGTGATCTGGGTGGTCGAGAACGTGCCCAGTCCCATCCGCATGCTCAAACGTGAAAACGGCAAGGACGTGTATGACCTGCGTCTGGTCGAATACAAAGGAGTTGAATAGATGATTGCTGCCACCCCCGCTACTCCCGTCACCCGCCGCCGCGGCGCGCGTCTGCGCCTGCTCGGTGCCACTGCCGCGCTGCTGATGGTCAGCGCTCCGTCCTGGGCAATCGAGGCGTTCACTGCCGATTACCTGGCCAGCTACATGGGCATGCAGGCGACCGGCAAGATGACTCTCGCGCCGGAGGCCGGCGGCCGTTGGCGTTATACGCTCGCCATCAGCACTCCGCTGGCCAACCTGCGCCAGAGCACGGTGTTCGAGGACAGCAAGGGCCAGTGGCGGCCGCTTTCCAGCGAGGACAGCACCCAGGTAATGGTGAAGAAGTCTTCCAAGACCGCCAGCTATGACTGGGCTCAGGGCGTGGCCACGTGGTCGGGTGACGTGAAAGCTGACCGCGCCGCGCCTATCAAGCTGCAGGCAGGCGACCTGGATGCGTTGCTGATCAATCTGGCTCTGGTACGCGATCTTGCGGCGGGCAAACCGTTGAACTACCGCATGGTCGACGACGGCCGGGTCAAAAAAATGAGCTACACCGTGTCAGGCAAGGAAAAGATCACCATTGATGGCCGACAGCGCGAGGCCACCAAGGTCGTCAACACCGACGGCGACAAGCAGACCATCGCCTGGCTGGTGGAAGGCATGCCGATTCCGGCGCGCATCCTGCAGCGCAAGGGCGGGAAAGACGCCATCGACCTTACGGTGAAGTCGGTCAACTGACCGCCGGTCCGGACGTCGTCCAACAAAAACCCCGCAGTGATCGCGGGGTTTTTGTTGGGCGGCCAGCGCCACCCGGAACGCGGTGCGGCGCGGCTGCGATCAACGGCTGCTCAACCAATGCGGCGGATTTTGGCGCCCAGCCCGGAGAGCTTTTCCTCGATGTTTTCGTAACCGCGATCCAGGTGGTAGATGCGGTCGATGACCGTCTCCCCCTGGGCGACCAGGCCGGCGAGGATCAGGGATGCCGAGGCGCGCAGATCGGTTGCCATCACCGGCGCACCGCTGAGGGTGTCCACCCCGCGCACCACTGCCATGTGCCCGTCAACGCGGATATCCGCACCCAGACGGACCAGCTCGTTGACGTGCATGAAGCGGTTCTCGAAGATCGTCTCGTTGATCACCCCAACGCCCTCGGCGATGCAGTTCATGGCCATGAACTGCGCCTGCATGTCGGTCGGGAACGCGGGGTGCGGAGCGGTGGTGAAGTCCACCGCCCGCGGTCGCCGGCCCTGCATGTCCAGGGTGATCCGGTCGCCGACACATTCGATGCTTGCGCCCGCCTCGACCAGCTTGTCGAGCACCGCATCCATCGTGTCGGGGCGCGCATGGTGGGCGGTGATCCGACCACCGGTCATCGCCGCGGCGACCAGGAAGGTGCCGGTCTCGATGCGGTCCGGCACCACGGAGTGACTGCCGCCGTGCAGGCGCTCCACCCCGTGGATGGTGATCCGGCCGGTGGCCTCGCCTTCGATCTGCGCGCCCATCGCCCGCAGGCATTCGGCCAGGTCGACGATCTCCGGCTCCATCGCTGCGTTCTCCAGCACGGTGGTGCCTTCAGCGAGCGTCGCGGCCATCATCACGTTCTCGGTCGCCCCGACGCTGATCATCTCGAAGACGTGGCGAGCGCCACGCAACCGTTTGGCGCTCGCCTTGATGAAGCCGTTCTCCACCGTGATCTGCGCGCCCAGCGCCTGCAGGCCCTTGATATGCAGGTCCACCGGTCGCGAGCCGATCGCGCAACCGCCCGGCAACGACACCTCGGCATGGCCGTACTTGGCCAGCAGCGGTCCCAGCACCAGCACCGAGGCGCGCATGGTGCGCACCAGCTCGTAAGGCGCGATCTGGCTGTGCACGGTGGTCGGATCGACCGTGATCCCATAGCGCTCATCGATGCAGATGCCGGCCCCGATCTCCGCCAGCAGTTTCACGCTGGTCACCACGTCGTGCAGGTGCGGCACGTTGCTGATGACGACCGGCGCGTCCGCCAGCAGCGTGGCGAACAGGATGGGCAGCACCGCGTTCTTGGCACCGGAAATTCGGACCTCGCCGCTCAGCGCGACCCCGCCTTCGACCACAATCTTCTGCATGCTCAGCCCTGCCCGGCTTCGGCGGGGGTCTTGGCCTCGATGCCGAGCGCGTGGATCTCCCGACCCATCAGCGCGCCCAGCGTCGCGTAGACCAGACGATGCCGCGCCAGTGGCAGTTTGCCGGTGAAGGCATCGCTGATCACGGTCGCCTCGAAATGCACGCCGTCGTCGCCGCGCACGTCCGCGCTGGCGCCGGGAAGGCCTTGTTCAATCAGGGTTTTGATGGTCTGGGGATTCACGGTGTCGGTCTCGCAATGGGATGCGGCGAGTGCGGCTCGCCAGCAGGTGAAACGCGGGGTATCAGCCGCGGGGATGCCTTTTCTGCGGGTGCGGTAGGGCATGGTTCAGCGGACGGGATACGAACGCAGGCAATCTGGGTAAAATCAGCCGATCTAGCCTAGCGGAAAGCCCCCTGCTCCGAAATGGCACTATTTTCCGAGTCTCCCGAAAACCTCAGCGAGTACGACTTCGCCGCCAGCGGCCGCCGCGTATTCGCCATCGAAGCCGAAGCGCTCGCCGCCGTCGCGGCCAGGCTTGACGGCGAGTTCAGTGCTGCCTGCCGGTTGATGCTGGCCGCGCGCGGACGCGTGGTGTGCACCGGCATGGGCAAGTCCGGTCATATCGCGCGCAAGATCGCCGCCACCTTGGCCTCGACCGGTACTCCTGCGTTCTACGTCCATCCCGGCGAAGCCGGCCATGGCGACCTGGGGATGATCACCGATACCGATGTCGTGCTGGCACTGTCGTACTCCGGTGAAAGCGACGAAGTGGCAATGCTGCTGCCCGGCCTGAAGCGCCAGGGCAACCAGCTGATCACCATGACCGGCCGTGCCGGCTCGGCGCTTGCCCGCGCTGCCGACGTGCATCTGGACATCAGCGTGCCCGCAGAGGCCTGTCCGTTGCACCTGGCACCCACCTCCAGCACCACCGCGTCACTGGCGATGGGGGATGCATTGGCAGTGGCATTGTTGGAGGCGCGCGGTTTCACCGCGGATGACTTCGCCCGCTCGCATCCGGCCGGCGCCCTCGGGCGCCGCCTCCTGCTGCACATCGCCGACATCATGCACGTGGGCGCCGACATTCCCCGCGTCGGTGCCGACGCCAGCGTCAGCGAGGCGCTGGTGGAAATGACCCGCAAGCGTCTGGGCATGACCGCGATCGTCGACCTCACCGACAACACCCTGCTGGGCCTGTACACCGACGGCGACCTGCGCCGCAGTCTGGATGATGCGCAGGTCGATCTGCGCGCCACCCGTATCAGCGCGGTGATGACCCGTGGCGCGCGCACGATCGGCCCCGGCGCGCTGGCGGTGGAAGCCGCGCAGTTGATGGAGACGCACAAGATCAGCGGCCTGCTGGTGGTCGATGACGACGGTCGCCTTGTCGGCGCACTGAATATCCACGATCTGCTGCGGGCGCGAGTCGTATGAGCGCGCAAGCTTTGCAACTCACTGACGCTGCCGACATCCCGGCGGTCTCGGCGATCCATGCGCGCGCCGCGCGCGTGCGCCTGGCCTGCTTCGACATCGACGGCACCCTGACCGACGGGCGGCTGGCCTTCGACAGTGACGGTCGCGAGAGCAAGACGTTCCACGTGCATGACGGGATGGGACTGGTGATGCTGCGCAAGGCCGGCATCGAAGTCGCTTTCATTACCGCCCGCGCCAGCACCGTCGTCGAGCGCCGCGGTGCGGAGCTGGGGCTGTCGGAAGTGCACACGGCAGTCGCCGACAAATTGGCCACGGTGCGCGACATTGCCGCGCGCCTCGCGCTGACGCTGGACGAGGTCGCCTTCATGGGCGATGACCTGCCCGATCTGCGGGCGATGCTCCAGGTCGGCTTCGCCGTTGCCCCGGCGAGCGCGCATGCATGGGTCCGTGACCGCGCGCATTGGGTGACCGCGGCGCGCGCCGGCGAAGGGGCGGGACGGGAGTTGTGCGACCTGCTGCTGCATGCGCAGGACAAGGCCAGGGGCTTCCTTGACGCAGCCGAAGACGCCCATTCCGGTGATGCCGCGCTGCACTCCAGCGGACGGCATGCATGAACTGGCGCACGATCGTCGCCGGTCTGTTGCTGCTGGGCGCAGTCATCAGTGGCTGGTCGGTGCTCTCGCGCCTGAGCACCGACACGGCGGCGCCGCTGGACATCGGCGGCCGACCCGATTACCTGCTCAACGAGTTTGAACTGGTGGTGCTGGATGCCGCGGGCAAGGAATCTTTCACCCTGCGCGCGCCGCGGCTGGCCCGCGATCCGGTACTGGAAACGATGGATGTCACCACCCCGTTGTTCCTGATTCCCGCCAAACAGGCGGATGGCGATGCCTGGCAGGTGCGCGCGAAGACCGGCTGGATCAGCGCGGACGGCGACGAGTTGCGGCTTCGCGGTGATGTCAACGCAGTCAACGACGGTGCCGCAGGCGAGAAGATTGCGATTGATACCCAGGAGCTGAACGTGCACCCCGACGCGGACCGGCTTGACTCGGCGGTACAGGTCACCGTCAACCGACCGGGCTCTATACTCCGCGGCAACGGGCTGGAGGTGAATCTGGCCACCACGCAATACACGCTTCTGTCGGAGGTCAAATCGCGCTATGCACCTTGATTGCACCAAGTCGCTGACCGGTCTGCTGATCGGCCTTGCCCTCGTCGCCAGCCCGACGGCGATGGCGAAAAAATCCGACCGCAACCAGCCCATGGACATCAGCGCCGGCAAGCAGGAAGGCAGCCTGGATGACAGCACGCCGACGGTTCTGTCCGGAGGCGTGGTGATTGACCAGGGCAGCCTGCACACCGAAGCCGCCCGCGCGGAAATCCGCTCGCGTGGGGGCACCATTTCGCAGGTCGTGCTGACCGGATCGCCGGCCAAGCTGTCCCAACTGATGGACGATGGCAGCCGGATGAACGCGGTGGCCAGCAAGATCGACTACAACGTCACCAGCGATACCGTGGTGTTCACCGGCAAGGTCAACATCCAGCAACCGCGAGGCAGCCTTAGTGGCGAGCGGGTGGTCTACAACATGACGACCGGCCAGGTGACCAGCGGCGGCGAAGGCAATGGCCGGGTCAACATGCGCATCATGCCCAAGAACGCGGCGCCTGCCGAAAAGGCGAAGTCCGCCGGCGCGGCGGAGGCTGGTTGATGCTGGTTGTTGAGGGCCTGCGCAAAGCCTACCGTTCGCGCGAAGTCGTCCGCGACTTCAGCCTGACCCTGGATGCCGGTGAAGTGGTCGGTTTGCTGGGCCCCAACGGCGCCGGCAAGACGACCTGCTTCTACATGATCGTCGGCCTGGTGCCTGCCGACGCGGGCAAGATCACGCTCGATGGCAATGACATCACCGGCGAGCCGATGTATGCCCGCGCCAAATTCGGCATGGGCTACCTGCCCCAGGAACCCTCGGTGTTCCGCAAGCTCAGTGTGGCCGACAACCTGCGCGTCGCGCTGGAGCTTCGCAAGGATCTGGACAAGGCCGGTCGCGCACGCGAGCTCGAATCGCTGATGGACGAACTGCAGGTCACTCACGTGGCCAACCAGCCCGGCGCGAGCCTGTCGGGTGGTGAGCGTCGGCGGGTCGAGATTGCCCGCGCGCTGGCCGGCAAGCCGCGCCTGATGCTGCTGGATGAGCCCTTCGCGGGCGTGGATCCGATCTCGGTCGGCGAGATCCAGCGCATCGTCACCCACCTCAAGCAGCGCGGGATCGGCGTGTTGATCACCGATCACAACGTGCGCGAGACGCTGGGCATCTGCGACCGTGCCTACATCCTCAACGAAGGCAGTGTGCTTGCGCAGGGCGCGCCCGACGCGTTGCTCGCCGATCCGGATGTGCGTCGCGTGTATCTGGGCGATACGTTCCGGCTCTAGCCCGCTTTGCTCACGCGGGCTAGCGTTCTTGCGGGCATGATGGGGCGTCTCGGCGAGCAATTCGACCGCGCCGCAACCCCACCCGGATCATGAAGCCTCAACTACAGACCTCGCTCGGCCAGCATCTGGTCATGACGCCGCAACTCCAGCTGGCTATCCGGCTGTTGCAGATGTCGGCCGTGGAGCTGGAAGCCGAACTGGTGTCCGCGGTCGAGAGCAACCCGCTGCTGGACTGGGCGGAGAATCCCTCCGAGCTGACCACAACCGAGCCTTCTCCGAGCGCGTCCAACGACCACGTTGGCGATACGCCCGTGCCGCCGGAAGCCGACTGGGGACCCGATGATGGCGAAGTCTGGTACCAGCGCGTCGGTCCGGCCGATCCCGACTCGGAGCGCGACGAGCAGGACCAGGTCGCCGAGACCGAAAGCCTGCAGGATTATCTGTTGTGGCAGCTGCACCTGAGCCACCTGTCGCCGCGTGATCGGCAGATCGCGGTGGTGCTGATCGAGTCCATGGACGACGCCGGCTATTTCCGCGAGCCGCTGGATTCGGTGTCGGCGACGCTGGCGCCGGACCTGCGGGTGGACGAGGCCGAAGTGATCGCGGTGCTGCGCCAGATTCAGCGCTTTGATCCGATCGGGGTCGGCGCACGCGACCTGGTCGAGTGCCTGACCCTCCAGCTGCAGCACCTTGCTGCGGACACGCCGGGCCGCGAGCTGGCGCTGGCGCTGGCACGCGACTTTCTCGACCGCCTGCCACGCATGGGCATCGGCGGCGTCGCAACGGAGCTGAAAGCGTCGGAGCCCGATGCTCAGGTCGCGGTGGACCTGTTGCGTTCGCTGGACCCGCGTCCGGGCGCCGGCATTGGCGCCGTTGCCGACGACACCTACGTCGCTCCGGATGTCGTCATCTGGCGCCAGCACGGCGTGTGGCGCGTCGCGCTGTCGGAAAGCATGCGGCCGCGAATCGGTATCCATCGCGGCTACGAGAACATGATCCGGCACGCCGGCACGGCCGATGCCAACTACCTCAAGGGTCACTTGCAGGAGGCGCGCTGGCTGCTCAAAAGCCTGGAAGCCCGCGGCGTGACCATGCTCAAGGTGGCGCGCTGCCTGATCAGTCAGCAGGCCGGCTTCCTGGAATTCGGTAACGCGGCCCTGCGCCCGTTGACCCTGCGCGAGGTGGCCGCGGATATCGGCATGCACGAGTCGACCGTATCCCGGGCAATCGCGCGCAAGTACGCGCGCACGCCGCGCGGCACCATCCCGCTGCGGTCATTTTTCGCGTCGGGCATCGACACCGGCAGCGGTGGGGAGGCTTCCAGCACGGCCATCCAGGTGATGATCCGCGAGCTGATCGACGCCGAGGATCCGGGCAAGCCGCTGTCCGACGCGCGTCTGGCGGAGTCGTTGAAAGCCGTCGGGGTCCCGGTCGCCCGGCGTACGGTGGCCAAGTACCGGGAAGCGATGGGCATTTCCTCCTCCCAGGACCGGGTGCGAATGGCCTGAGCGGGCGAATCCGCCGGCCATCAGCTGCGATATGCTGGATGCCCGTCGCCACGTGAAGGAGTCTTTCCCATGCGGATCGAAGTCTATGGCCAGCAGCTCGATATCACTGCCGCCCTGCGCGACTACGTGGACACTGAATTCACCTGGCTGCAGCCCCGCGGCGAGAACCTGTCAAGAATCGGCGAGGCCGGCTAGCAAAAATGCCCCTGAATGACTTGTTGAGTGCCGGTCGCATCGCGATCCTGTCCGGCACTTCCGACCGCGAGGCGGTGATTGACGCCGCCTCGCGCTTGCTCGCCACGCCAGTCGATACCGACCAGATCCTGATCGGTGACAGCCTGCACGCGCGCGAACGCCTCGCCAGCACCGCGATCGGCCATGGCGTGGCGATTCCCCATGGGCGGGTGGATTTCATCGATGCCAGCCGGGGTGCCTTTCTGCGTCTGGCCCAGCCGGTGGATTTCGGCGCCGCCGACGGCACTCCGGTGGACCTGATCCTGGCGATGGTGGTGCCGCAGCACTCCACCATGAAACATCTGGAGCAGCTGGCGGAACTGGCGGAGTACTTTTCCGATCCGGATTTCCGATCCCGTCTGCGCCAGGCCGCTGACGCCGATGCACTGGCCCGCTGCCTGCTGACTGCGCCCGTGGGCGCCGTGGACTGATCCCGATGCCTGCCTCCAACGCACGTATCACCGCCGGCGAACTGTTCGAGCAGCAGCGTGAGCGCCTGCAGCTGCGCTGGTTTGCCGGCCAGACCGGCCACCACCGTGTATTGGAGGCGGTGGAGACACTGGCCCGCCGGCCCTCGCTGGCCGGGTATCTCAATGCGATCTACCCCAACAAGGTGCAGATCCTCGGCAGCGAGGAACTGGCCTGGTTGGATTCGCTGGATTCACGGCACCGCTGGGAAACGATCGAGAAAATCATCCAGTTCCGCCCGCTGGCGCTGGTGCTGAGCAAGGCACAGGACTGCCCAACCGATCTGCTGGAGGCGGCCGAGGAATCCATGACCCCGCTGTGGGGTTCGCCCCTGCGCGGCCACGAGCTGCTCAATCACCTGCAGTACCACCTGGCGCGCACGCTGGCGCCCCGGATCACGCTGCACGGCGTGTTCATGGAGATCTATTCGATCGGCGTGCTGATCACCGGCGACGCGGGCGCGGGGAAAAGCGAGCTGGCCTGGAACTGGTCAGTCGCGGTCACCGTCTGGTCGCCGACGACGCGCCGGAGTTCACCCAGATCGCGCCTGACGTGCTCGACGGCACCTGTCCGGAGCTGTTGCAGGACCTGCTGGAGGTGCGCGGCCTGGGCGTCCTCAACATCCGCCAGATGTTCGGCGACACCGCGGTGAAGAACAACAAGTACCTGCGCCTGATCATCCACCTGACCCGGCCGGGAGATGCCCCGGCCAATACCGAGGGTCTGGAGCGCCTGATAGGTGACAACACCCTGCGCCGGGTGCTGGATCTGGACGTGCCGATGACCCGTCTGCCGGTGATGCCGGGGCGCAACCTGTCGGTGCTGGCCGAGGCGGCCGCGCGCCTGCACAGCCTGCGCATGAAGGGCATGGACCCGGCCGCGGCGTTCATCGCCCGCCACAGCAATTTCCTTGAACGCGGAGCTCCCTGACGCCATGGACCAGACCGACAACGCGCGCCCCGACCACGGGACGAACCCCGCAGGGGGTACCCCGGCCGGCGCGACCCTGGTGATCGTCAGCGGCATGTCCGGCTCCGGCAAGTCGGTTGCCCTCAAGACGTTCGAGGATCTGGGGTACTACTGCGTCGACAACCTGCCCGCCGAGTTGCTGCCGGCCTTTGTCCGCAGTGCCACCGCCAACCTCACCGAGGCGGCCAAGCTGGCCGTGGGCATCGACGTACGCACCAGCCACCGTGATCTGGCCAGCATCCCGGGCTGGGTCGCTGAAGTGGGCAAGCTGGGGCTGGACCCCCGGATGATCTTCTTCGAGACCAGTGACGAGGTGCTGATCAAGCGTTACGCCGACACCCGTCGCCGCCATCCGCTCAGCCATCTGGGCCTGGCACTGGCGGACGCGATCGCGCTGGAACGGCAGATTCTCAAACCGCTGCGCAAGCTGGCCGACTCGCAACTGGACACCAGCGAGCTCAACGTCCACCAGATGCGGCGCCACATCATTACCCGCTACGCGTTGGGCGACACCAGCACCGTGTCGCTGCTGTTCGAGTCCTTCGCCTATCGGCACGGCGTGCCGGCGGATGCGGATTTCGTGTTCGACGCCCGCTGCCTGCCCAATCCCCATTGGGACCCCACCTTGCGGCCGTTGTCGGGACGCGACGCGCCGGTCGCGGAGTTCTTCGCCGCCCAACCGCTGGTCAACGAGTTCGCCGGCCAGGTCGGTGCCTTGCTGGAAACCTGGCTGCCGCGCCTGCACACCGACACCAGCCGCAGCTACATCACCGTGGCGTTCGGCTGCACCGGGGGCCGGCACCGCTCGGTGTATCTGGCCGAGCGCATGGCCCGGAGTGCGCGTGAACAGGGCTGGGATGAGGTGGCCGTGCACCATCGCGAGCTCGACTAGCCGGCCCGGCAGGCCTCGTCCGGCACATCCGTCCAACCCTGCACGATCGTCGTCTGGTAAGTTTGTCGGATGTCTGTCGGTATTCTATTGCTCACCCACGAAGGTATCGGCAGCGCGTTTCTCGCCGTTGCCGCCCGCCTGCTGAATCCATTGCCGCTGCGCGTGGAGGCGATGGAAGTCGGCTTCCAGGGCGATCCGGAGCAGTTGCTGCCGCAGGCCAGCGCGGCGCTGCGACGGGTTGACGACGGCGACGGCGTGCTGCTGCTGACCGACGTCTACGGCGCCACCCCGAGCAATCTGGCGGCTGCCGCGGCGAAGCTGGGAACGCGCGTCCACCGCGTGTCCGGGCTCAGCCTGCCGATGTTGCTGCGGGTGCTGAACTACGCCGAGCTGGGGCTGGATGAACTGCCCAACGTGGCGGCGGCAGGCGCCCGCAACGGCGTCCGGCTGGATGACGCATGAGCACCGCGCAGCATTGCACTCCCCTGAAGACGGCCCACGGAACACTGCCATGATCGAACGCGACCTGACCGTCTCCAATCGCCTGGGCCTGCATGCCCGTGCTACCGCCAAACTCGTCCAGTTGCTGTCGGGCTACCAGTGCAACGCGACGCTGATTGCGAAGGGCCGCGAGGTCAACGCCAAAAGCATCATGGGGGTGATGCTGCTGGCTGCCGGCCAGGGCACCCAGGTCCGCCTGCGGGTCGACGGGGAGGACGAGATCACGGTCGCCGACGCCGTGGCCGCGCTGTTTGAACGGCGCTTCGACGAAGACCAGTAGGAGAAGGCCCGTGCGCCAGCAACTGGCCGGATTGGCAGCCTCGCGTGGCAGCGCACTGGGACGCGCCCGCGTCCGCCTCCCGCACGTCATCGACGTGGTCGAGGAATACATCGACCAGGCCTCGGTCGAGGCTGAACTGGCGCGCCTGCAGGACGCGATCGGCCGGGTGCGCACCGAAATGCACGCCATGCGCGACCGACTGCAGGGCGCGCTGGCCCACGAACTGGGCGAGTTCATCGACCTGCACGCGCTTATGCTCGATGACCCCGAGCTGCTGCATGGGCTGGACGAGTTGATCCGTAGCGGCCTTTGCAGCGCCGACTACGCGTTGCGCCTGCAGCGCGACCGCATCGCGGCCGTGTTCGCCAGCATGGATGACGACTATTTCCGCAGCCGCATGGACGACATCGATCAGGTCATCGCGCGCGTGCATGCCAGCCTGCACCGCCGACTGGACAACACCGGCGGTGTCGCCGGTGAGATCCTCGTCACCGACAACGTGGCCCCCGCCGAGCTGGCCCAGCTGCAGGAGCAGGGGGTGGTGGCGATCGTCACCTCGTC
>JBDSPO010000022.1:0-6835 GCA_039930265.1 Lysobacter sp.
CCGCCGCCAAAAAGTAAGCCGACAGCTGCTCAACTTTTGCTTAACGCTGGACAACGCCCACGTTGTACCCATTTGAGTGGTCGTTCTGTACCCGAGATGTGCAGCCGCAGTTCTCACTTGAGCGCGCTGCGCACAACCGCCGCGCGCGGATCGCTTGAAGTGGCAACCAATGCCGCATAGTCCGTATTAGCTGACGATGGGCCATCGTGGAACGGTTTAGTTGGCGCCGGTGAACGGGTAAAATTCGTTGGTGGTACGCATAAGCTGACGATCAACAGATGTGGCGGTGGGCTATGCGTCAATCAGTTGTCCGGGCATTTGACCGTAAAACGCTAGCCGAGACACCTTGGCACATCTGCCATGGCTCACTTCGCATAATGCATATTATGTAAATACCCCACAGTCAGCGATCCCGTTGTCCACCCCTAACCACGTCACTCGATACCTGCGCCGTCCCGCCGGACTCCTTCGCCGCGATCAGACGTTCGAACTCAAGCTCCTTCACCAGCCCAGCGTGGTCGCGGTGGATGAACGCAGCGGCCAGTTCTCGGCCGTCCCTGGAGTAGCTGATGACACAGTCGCGCTGGTCAATCTCGCCGTCGATGTCGACCTGATCGAAGTTTTCGACATGGCCGACATAGGCGAAGCCAAAGCCGTGTTGTTCGGTCCAGAAAAACGGCACCGCCTGATACGGTTGCTTGTGCCCCATCATGTTCATCGCCGCGGTCTGACCTTGGCGCTCGGCGACGACCCAGTGCTCGATGCGGACTGGATCGCCGGTTCTCGGGTCCGGCCAGAGTGCGACATCTCCAGCCGCAAAAATGCCGGGCATGCTGGTCTGCAGAAACTTGTCGACGATGACGCCATGATCGACGTCCAGACCCGCCTGCTCCGCCAGCTCTGTCCGCGGACGAACGCCAATCCCGATAACCACCAGGTCGGCCTGCAGCGTCTCCTCGTTTGTCAGTACGACCTCGTGAGCGTTGATCACGCTCGCCGTGGTGTCCAGGTGGAACATCACACCATGGTCTTCGTGAAGCGTCTTTAGAAATTCACCCAGCTGCGCGCCCAGCACTTTGGCCATGAGCGACGGCGCCTTGCCGACCACATGCACCTCAAGGCCGCGAGCGCGCAGTCCCGAAGCGACCTCCAATCCAATGAAACTGGCACCGATGATGACGGCGCTTTTGGATTTTCCGACCGCTTCGATCAGGCGCTTGCAGTCCGCCGCGCTGCGCATGTAGTGCACGTGTGACAAGGATGCACCGGGTATGTCCAGCTTCACGGGCTCCGCTCCGGTCGCGATCAGCAAGGCCTGATACGGGACGCGGGTTCCACCGATTAGCTCAACCTCGCGCCGTTCGGTATCGATGCGATCAACGCGGGCGCCGAGTCGCAGGTCGATCCGGTTATCCTGGTAGAACGTGGCGGGAAGCAGCTCGTTGGCGTCCTCGTCGATGTCTCCGCTCAGTACTCCCTTGGTCAGGTTGGTGCGGTCATACGGTGCGGCGTTGTCCGCGCTCAGCATCGTGACGGTCCCTGCGTAGCCCTCGCGGCGCAATGTCTGCGCCGCGCAAAGTCCCGCGGCGCCGCCGCCGATGATCACGATCGACTCGGGTGTTCCGTTCCTGCCTGGCGTGGAATCCCTGTGATGGGTGTCAGCCGGTGAATCGCCGCCTCTCTTGCTGACAACCGCCGTGGTTCCAGCCACTTCGACCTCATAGCTCGCTACCGGATCGAGTGCTGGCGGACGCGACGCAAGTCCATTGCGAAGGTCGAAGCAAGCATGGTGCCAAGGGCAGCGGATACCGCCATCCACGACCAGTCCCTCCGCCAGCGGTCCACCCTGATGGGTACAGATCGCGCCCAAGGCAAAGAACCGGTCACCGTCCCGTGCGAGAACCACTGCGCGGCCATCAACGTGGCCCAGCAGAATTCCGCCATCGGCGAGCTTGTCCACCGCAACCCCCCGACCAAGGTCAGGCCCTTCCAATGGTTCGGCTGTCTCTGCCATGGTGCTGTCCTCGATGCGTTCCGCGGACCCCGTTTCCCGTTACTCCTGCAGCATTGCGCCGCGCGGATGATCTGCCGGTGAAGCTCTACGGGATCGCAGCTCGAATGCTACGCGCGCGCCGTGACGTGGCATTGAAGAGGCATCCGCTACGATGGACGCGCGTCCGCAGATGGACATCGCTGTGACTGATGAAGCGTTGATGGATCGGCTGCAACAGGCTGCATTCGGATACTTTCTGGGTGCGTTCAATCCTGCCAATGGATTGGTGGCCGATAACAGTCGCACAGGTTCTCCCTGCAGCATCGCCGTGGTGGGCTTCGCTCTGTCGACCTACCCAGTGGCGGTTGAGCGCGGATGGATCAAGCGCGAGAAGGCCGCTGAGCGCGCCTTGGCATCACTCCGGTTTTTCCATGACAGCGATCAGAGTGGCGCGGACGATGCGACCGGTCACAAGGGGTTCTACTACCACTTCCTGGACATGGAATCAGGCACCCGGGTATGGCGCTCGGAACTGTCGACCATCGACACGGCGCTGTTGATTCTTGGCGCGTTGCTCGCCGCGCAGTACTTCTCTGGCGATACGGACGCGGAACGCGAAGTGCGGGAACTTGCCAAAGCGCTGTACCTGCGGGTCGACTGGCACTGGGCAGCGGACGGCAAGTCAACCATCCGCCTGGGGTGGAAGCCGGAGTGCGGATTCCTCCACTACGGTTGGGACGGCTATGACGAAGGCATTCTGGTGTACGTGCTTGCAGCCGGATCGCCGACGCACCCTGTGGACGTGTCGCACTACCGCGCATGGACCGCGACGTACCAGTGGGAATGCCTCTATGGGGAGGAATTCCTCTATGCCGCGCCGTTGTTTGTGCATCTGTTCTCGCATGCGTGGATCGATTTCCGCGGAATTGCCGATGCTTTCATGCGCGGCAAAGGCAGTGATTACTTCCAGAACACCCGCCGGGCCATTGCTGTCCAGCGCAAGTACGCGTGGCTTAATCCGCACGGATTTTCCGGCTATGACCGCGATTGCTGGGGCCTGACGGCAGGTGACGGTCCCGACGGCAACACTCCAGCGCTGGCAGATCCCATGTGGCGGCTGTATGGGTATGCGGCACGTGGTGTCCCCTACGGACCCGACGACGGCACATTGAGCGGGTGGTTGGGCCTGGCTTGTCTGCCGTTCGAGCCGGACATCGCAATGGCGGCAACCCGGACATTTCTGGACCGGTATCCCCAAATACTTGTCAACGACCAGTTCGCCAGTTCGATCAACCCCAGTGTGGAGGATTCGGGCGGCACACCATGGATCTCCCAGGGTGTGTTCGGCCTTGACCAGGGACTGGTGGTGATGATGGTGGAGAATCACCGCACCGGATTGGTCTGGCAGTTGATGCGCGAGTGCACCTACCTGCGCGACGGCTTGCACAACACCGGTTTCAGCCAAGGGTGGTTGGCATGACGACTCCCGCGGCGGCTGGAAAGGTCACAGGCGCGCCCCAGGACCTGTATGAAAGAGAGCGCATGGCCAATGTGCGTCCCCCCGGATGGCGGAACCCGGAGCCCGCGGCGCGTTATGACCTTGTAATACTCGGTGGCGGCACCGCGGGCCTCGCCGCTGCCGCAGAAGCACGTCGTCGGGGTGCCACGGTCGCGTTGGTGGAGTCGGCCTTGCTGGGCGGGATATGCCTCAACACCGGTTGCGTCCCCTCCAAGTCCCTCATCCATAGCGCGCGCCTGTACGCGCAGTTCAGGTGCGCCGGACGGTATGGCGGCTATGTCGCAGGTCAGGCGCCCGTGGATTTTCCTGCGGTAATGGAACGCATGCGTGGCATTCGGGCCAGGATCAGCCGTGCCGATTCCGTCGCGCCCTTGGCCGCCCAGGGCGTGGATGTATTCTTCGGCCAAGGGCGGTTCACCGCTGCCGATTCGCTGTCGGTGGAGGGCGCTACGTTGTCCTTCGAGAAGGCCCTGGTTGCGACCGGTGCACGGCCGCGGATTCCGCAGATCCCGGGTCTGGCCGAGGCCGGCTACCTGACCAGCGACAACGCTTTTGACCAGACGTCGCTGCCGCGAAGACTGGTCGTGATTGGTGGAGGGCCACTGGGTTGCGAGATGGCGCAGGCACTTTGTCGATTCGGTGCGCATACCACCATTGTGCAAAACCGCCCATTGTTCCTGCCCCGTGAAGAGCGCGATGCCGCTCAGATCCTGGCCACCGCATTTGCGCGTGATGGACTGGAGGTGCGGCTTAATACCCGCGTGGTTGATATTCGCGTGGAAGATGGACGCAAGATCGCCGAATTGTTGAGCGACGACTACAAAAGCACGATCGAATTCGATGCGATACTGACCGGCGCAGGCCGCGCCGCACGTGTTGAGGGCATGGATCTGGAGCTGGCCGGGATCATTTTCGAGGAACACCGTGGCATCCTTGTCGACGACTTCCTTCGTACCAGCAACCCCAGGGTTTTCGCCGCCGGAGACGTCTGTCTGGAGCATCGCTTCAATGACACAGCGAACGCATCCGCACGGATCGCGGTGCAGAATGCATTGGGTGATGCTACGGCTCGCTGGAGCGAGATGGTGATTCCCTGGTGCACCTACACCGATCCCGAAATTGCGCATGTCGGGATCTATGTCCGCCAGGCGCGTGCACAGGGGATTCCGGTACGCACCTTCACCGTGCCCATGCATACAGTGGACCGCGCCATCACCGACGGCGAGAACACGGGTTTCGTGAAAATCCACGTGCGAGATGGCAGCGATGAGATCCTTGGTGCGACCATCGTCGCCCACCACGCCGGCGAGATGATCAGCGAGATCACCTTGGCGATGGTGGCGGGAATCGGCCTTGCGACGCTGTCCCGGGTGATCCATCCCTACCCCACGCAGTCCGAAGCGATCCGCATGGCGGCCGACGCCTATGTATCCACTCAATATGGCTCCGACATCACGCCCCGCCTGCAAGACTGAGCACAATGCAACGGGAAGGAGAATCGGCATGAAACTCGGGATGATTGGACTGGGACGCATGGGCGCCAACATGGCGCGGCGCCTGATCGAGGGCGGCCACTCGATCGTCGGATTCGATCCTTCCGCCCTGGCACGGGACGATCTTGGAAAGGATGGCGCTCAGACTACCGACTCCTTGAAGGCGCTGGTGGAATCACTGCCGGGACCGCGCAAGGTTTGGATGATGGTGCCTGCGGGGCCTATCACCGAGACCACCGTCGGCGAACTGATGGCCCTGCTGGAACCCGGCGACACGCTGATCGACGGTGGCAACTCGAATTACAAAGACACCGTACGGCGCGCGAAGGCTTTGTCGGACCACCGTATCCACTACGTGGACTGCGGTACCAGCGGAGGCGTCTGGGGGCTTGCCGAAGGCTTCAGTCTGATGATCGGCGGCGAAACGAACCCGGTGGAAGCCCTGCGACCCGTGTTCGAGACACTGGCTCCGCGGAAAGATCAGGGATGGGGCCACGTAGGCCCGTCAGGGGCCGGCCACTTCACCAAGATGGTCCACAACGGCATCGAATACGGAATGATGCAGGCCTACGCGGAAGGCTTTTCGATCCTGCAGCACAAGCAGGAATTTTCCCTGGACCTGCATCAGGTGGCCGAGATCTGGCGCAACGGCAGCGTGGTCCGCTCGTGGCTGCTCGACCTGACTGCCCGCGCGCTGGAAGAGAATCCGAAGATGGAAGGCATCGCACCGTGGGTCGACGACTCGGGCGAGGGCCGGTGGACGGTCGCCGAGGCAATCGACCTGAACGTGTCCGCACCGGTTATCACGTTAGCGCTGTTGGAGCGCCTGCGTTCGCGGGACAAGGACTCCTACTCCGACAAGCTGCTTGCAGCGATGCGTAACCAGTTCGGGGGACACGCGATCAAGAAGGAATGACGGTTTGCCCTCCCCGTCTCCTATCGGACTCGCTTTCGGTCGATCCGCGACCAGTAAGGAAACTCGTCTGCGTAGACCTCAGCATCCACCTCCAGCACCCGCGCCTGAAGGCGCTCCTGCACATCGGCAACGGCCTGGTTGTAGATCGCCGGTCCGATATCCTCGATGAAGTAGTCCAGCAACATGCCGGCCGGCAGGTCGCCAATCTCCTGGTCCATATTGGTATTGAAGTAGCGCTGGATGGATGCCAGCGACTGCGTCCGGACTGGGTCGGGAATCTTGATCGTCATGGTCAGGGGAGCGGTGCTCGAAGCTGGCGGATTGCGCCGGGGTTGCCATGGTCGACCAGCGAGCCGGATCGGTCCAGCCCGCCGAAAGCTTCGTCGCACTGCGGCTGCTCGGGCTGGACGGCGCCGGTCGGCGAGCACCGGCGTTACACTGATGGCCCGCCTCTCTTGATCGCGACACCGTCACCATGCGCAATCCCCTGCAGGAACAGTTGCTGAAGGCCGGTCTGGTCAAGAAAGACAAGGTCGCCAAGGCCGTTCGCGAACAGAACAAGCGGCTCCACGCCAAGGGGCCGGCGGACGCATTGGCGGATCCGGACCAGATCGATACCGCCAAGTTGGCCGCCGAGCGCGCCGAACGCGACCGGGCACTCGCAGCGGCGCGCAACGCGCAAGCCAAAGCGAATGAATTGAAGGCGCAGGTGCGGCAGATCGTCGACGCGCACAAGATCAAGCGCGAAGGCGAGATCGACTACCGCTTCAACGATGGCGACGTGATCCGCAGCGTGCTGGTCAACGATGTCTTGCGTGGTCATCTGGCCAAGGGCGTGCTGGTGATCGTGCGCCATGGCGACGGCTATGAGCTGGTACCCCGGGCTGCCGCGGAGAAAATCCGCGAGCGCGATG
>JBDSPO010000023.1:0-3614 GCA_039930265.1 Lysobacter sp.
CCCCACGCAGCCAGCAGCAAGCCGCCGATGCCCAGCCCGCCGGACCACAGCAGCAGCGTGTGCACCGCGCCGGCGTCGAGCGCGCGGTCGCGGGCCACCCCATCCAGCCACGGCGCACCGGCGAGGCCACCGATCGCCAGCGCAGCGGCGGCGCCGGCCATCAGCAGCACATACCCCAGCAGCAGCCGGCGCACCCAGACACGGCGCAACAGCTCCGGCAGCAGGGGCGCGGCGGCGATGCACAGCGCCGGCAGCGCGGGAAACAGGTAGACCTCCCGCTTGCCCGGGCTGGCGCTGAAAAAGACCAGCACCAGCAACGCCCAGCCGACCAACAGCAGCAGGCGCGCATCGCCCGCGCGAATGCGCCGCCACCATTCCGGCGCCAGCCAGGGCATCAGCAAAACCCCCGGCAGCCACAGCGTGGCCATCACCTGCAGGTAGTACCAGACCGGTTTCACGTGGTGCCACGCGTTCGCGTAGCGGGTCGCGGTCTGCTTGAGCAGGATCTCGGCTGCGTAGGCGCGCAGGGCGGGATCGCTGCTGGTGGCCACGGCCCACAGCATGGGTACCAGCCACGTCCCGACGCCTACCAGAAAGCCCGCCGGCAGCCACCACCAGCGCCAGTCCCGGTAGCCCTCCTGCGGCAGCGCCATGCCGCGGCGGCGCGCCAGCCACCATGGCAGCAAGACCAGCAGCGGCAGAAAGCCCACACCCTTGGTGACGGTGCCGATGCCGGCCGCCAGCCCGCCCAGCGCGAGCGCACGCCAGTCCGGCCCGCGCAGCAGATGGCGGCACAACGCCCACAGCGACAGCGTCGTCCAGAACACCAGCACCATGTCGATCTGGCCGCGCTTGGCCTGCAGGCCGAACTGCAAACACGCCAGCAGGGCCAGGCCGGCATGCAGACCCGCCCGTCGATCCCACAAACGGGTCGCCAGATCACTGGTCAGCCACAGGGTGCCCAGCGCGGCCAGCAGCGATGGCAGCAGGAAGGCGATGCGCCAGTTGCCGACCACGGTGTACGCGAGCGCCTGCAGCCACATGAAGGGCGCCGGCTTGTGTGCGTACGGCTCGATCCCGCGGTGCGGAATCATCCACTGCCCGCTCTCCACCATGTGCTGGGCGGCGAGGACAAACCGTGGCTCGTCCGGAGGGGACGGATCGCGCAGCCCGATGCCAGCTCCCAGCGCGATGGCGGCAAGGAGCAACAGCCACCAGAGGTTTGGATTGCGGGCCGTTTTGGGCTGTTGCATCCGTTAGTCTCGCTTTGGGGGTGGTGGAAGCGGACGCGCCGCCGCCGAAATTAACGAAGCGTGGATATTCTGCCGAATATCATCCTCCGCCCATATGGAGATGCCCCGCATGCGTGTCACGCCCGTCGATTCAAGCCACGCTGAAACGAAGGGCCCCCCGGTGGAGGTGATAGGCCATCCGGCGCTGTCGGTGGTGATCCCGCTGCACAACGAGGCCGGGAATATCGCTGCGCTGCTGGCCGAGGTGGTGGTGGCCCTGCGCAATGTGGTCGGCTTCGAGATCATCTGCGTGGATGATGCCAGCCGCGACGGCACGCTTTACGAGTTGCAGTGCATCGCGGCCCGGACGCCCCAGCTGCGGGTACTTGCCCACGCGACCCAGGCCGGGCAGAGCACCGCCATCCGCACCGGCGTCAAGGCCGCCCGCGGTCGCTGGGTCGCGACGCTGGACGGTGACGGCCAGAACGATCCGGCCGATCTGCCGCGGCTGCTGGCAGCGCGGGATGCGGGCGATCCGGCGATCCGGATGTTTGCCGGTTGGCGCACCACCCGCCGCGACCGCTGGGACAAGCGGGTGGCGTCGCGGATCGCCAACGCGGTTCGACGCGCGCTGCTGCGCGATGCCACGCCGGACACGGGCTGCGGCATCAAGCTGTTCGAGCGCGAGGCCTTCCTGGACCTGCCGTATTTCGACCACATGCACCGGTATCTGCCTGCGCTGATGCAGCGCGCCGGCTGGAGCACCGTCAGTGTTCCGGTCAACCACCGGCCGCGGGGCACGGGGGTGTCCAACTACACCAACCTGGGGCGGGCCTGGGTCGGACTGTCGGACCTGGCCGGCGTGGCCTGGCTGATCCGGCGCAGCCGCGTGGTGACCCTGCGCAAGGAATCGGCGCAAGCGCCGGAGATCCCGGTCATGAACGACGCACTGGAGCGGAACAGGGCATGAGCACTCTATCCCCGTGGTTGATCGTCGGCTTTGTGGGTCAGGCGCTGTTCGCCTCGCGTTTCATTCTGCAGTGGCTGGCATCGGAGCGCGCCAAGCGCAGCGTGGTGCCGACTGCCTTCTGGTATTTCAGCCTGGCCGGCAGTTCGGTGCTGCTGGCGTATGCGATCCACCGCGAGGACCCGGTATTCATCCTCGGTCAGGCCTCCGGACTGGGGATCTACATGCGCAACCTGCACCTGATCCGCAACGGCAAACTCTCCGCCGGGACCGCCGACAGCTGACCCCGTAAGCCGGTCGCCGCGGCCATTGAACGACGCGTTGACACGGTCGCGCTGTAACATGAGCTCAATGAACAAGCCCCCCAGCAAGCGCGGTCGCAGTGCCGCCAAGTCGACCGGCAAGCCCGGAACCCCGAAACATCCCGCCGGCGACAAGCCGTCTGCAGCAGGCAGGGGCGGCGGTCGCCCGACCGGCAAGAAAAAGCCCGGTTGGATGCCCGATGCGCCCGCGCGCGGCGCGCCGCGTCCGCCGCTGGGCCCGTTGCATCAGGACGGCAGCGCGACCGTGCCGACGTCCGATCCGCATGCCGCCCGTGAGGCCGCGCGCTATGAGCAGCCCATCGCCAGCCGCGAAATGATCCTGCAGTTGCTGGTCGCCTCCGACGGCCCGCTGGACGCCGAGGCACTCGCCACCCGACTGGCGCTGACCGAGCCGGACCGCTTCGATGCGATGACCGCGCGCCTGCGCGCCATGGTGCGCGACGGCCAGTTGTTGCAGAACCGGCGCGGTGGTTTCGTCCCCGCCCAGCAGCTCGATCTGGTGGCCGGCAGCGTGATCGCCAACCCGGACGGCTTCGGTTTCCTGCGCCCGGAAGCCGGCGGCGACGACATGTTCCTGCCGCCCAACGAGATGCGCAAAGTGATGCACGGCGACCGCGTGCTCGCCAGCCTCACCAACGTGGACCGTCGCGGCCGCCAGGAAGGCGTGATCGTCGAGGTGCTCGAGCGCCGCGTCACCCGCATGATCGGGCGCTTCATCGTCGATGACGGCATCTGCTACGTCGAGCCGGACGACCGCCGCATCCAGCGCAACATCCTGATTCCGCCGGAGGCCCGCGGCGACGCGCAGCCCGGCAACCTGGTGGTGTGCGAACTGACCCGCGCCCCGGACGCCCGCCGCCCGCCCATGGGCCGCATCCTGACCGTGCTGGGCGACAAGCTGACCGCCTCGCTGGCGGTGCAGGCCGCGATCCACGGCCACGACATCCCGCACGAGTTTGCCCCCGAAGTCTTGGACGAAGCCGCCGCCATCCCGGTGGAAGTGCTGGCCCAGGAGGCCGCGCAACGTGTCGACCTGCGCGCGTTTCCGCTGGTCACCATCGATGGCGAGGACGCCAAGGACTTCGATGACGC
>JBDSPO010000024.1:0-3672 GCA_039930265.1 Lysobacter sp.
CTGCGGGTACTGCGACGCGACCTCGATCCGACCGAACCCAGCGCCTGGCTGGTCGCGGCAGCGGGGCTGGCCGGGCTGGCGGCGCTGCTGTGGTGGAAGGCGGGCTCGGCCGCGCTGGGCATCGCGATGCTCGCCGGGCTGGTGGTTACCGCGGCGGTACTGGGCCTGCTGGGCTGGGGGATGATCGTGCTTCTGCGGCGGTTGCGCCCGCGCCTGCGCGGCAGCCTGCGCTACGGACTGGCCAACGTCAGCCGGCGCCCCGCCACCAGCATCGCCCAGATCGCCTCGCTGGGGCTGGGGTTGATGGCGCTGTTGCTGCTGACCTTCGTGCGCACCGACCTGCTGGACCGCTGGCAACTGCAACTGGCGGCGGATGCGCCCAACCGCTTCATCATCAACGTGCAGGACGACCAGATCGACCCGGTGGCGGCGTTTATCGCTGAACAGGGCATGGCGCCCCCGACCCTGTATCCCATGATCCGGGCCCGCCTGGTGGCCCACAACGGCGAGCCCGTAGTCACTACCGATAACGCCGCAGCTGACGACGCAAGGGACGCGCAGGACGCGCCCGACCGCCGCCGTACCGAGCGCGAGTTCAACCTGTCGATGGCAGCCAGCCTGGGCGACGACAACCGGGTGGCGGCAGGCCGTTTCTGGGACGGAGTGCCGGCAACACCGGAGATCTCGGTGGAGACCGGCTACGCCAAGTCGCTGCATTGGAAGCTCGGCGATACCGCGACCTTCGATGTCGCCGGTCAACCGTTCCAGGCCACCATCACCAGTCTGCGGGAGGTCGACTGGACCAGCTTCCGGCCGAATTTCTTCGTGGTGGCCTCGCCGGGAGCACTGGACGGATTTCCGGCCAGCCACATCACCGCGGTCAGCGTCTCCCGTGACCAACCGCGCTTTACCGCGGATCTGGTCGGTCGGTTCCCCAACCTGACGGTGATCGACATCGACGCGGTGCTCGCGCAGGTCCGCGCGACGGCCGATCAGGTGTCGGTCGTGGTCGAGGTGGTGTTCTGGTTCTCGCTGGCCACCGGCGTGCTGGTGCTGCTGGCAGCGGTCAGCGCGAGTCAGGATGAGCGCCTGCTGGAGGGCGGAGTGATGCGCGTGCTCGGCGGCAGCCGGCGCCAGTTGCGGCTGGCCCAGGCCTCCGAATTCGCCGTGGTCGGCCTGCTGGCGGGCGTCGTTGCAGCGCTGGCCGCATCCGTACTGGCCGGGGTGGTGGCGGTGCGCGTGTTCGATCTGCCGTGGCAGCCCAACTGGGCGATGGCGGCGGCCGGGGCCATGCTGGGCATGCTGGCCGCACTGCTGGCAGGCATGTTTGCCACCCGCAAGGTGCTGGACTCACCGCCGGCACAGACCCTGCGTGCGTTGCAGGGCTGACACGCGGCGACCTCCGGCCTACGCGGGGTTGAGCACCTCGTCGGCCGCGAATCGTCGGGCGTAGTCGCGTTCAGCGACGACCTGTCGCACCGCCTGCTCCTCCATTTCCGGGGCCGCATACACCGCGTACGCCAGTGCGCCGGCGCGTCGCCCGACCTCGAACAGCCGGTAGCGGGGCCGGCCGCCGCCGGTATTGGCGGGGTAGTGGACGGGCGCCTCGCCGTCCATATCCACTTCGCTGTTGTCGATGGTGCCGCCAACAAATAGGGCTCGCATGGCATCTCCACTCCGGTGAGGAAGACCCCCACACTGTCCCGCCACTTGTTGCGGGGCGATGAAGTCGAGGCGGGAGTTGAGCGACGGCGGCCGTCAGAGACCGGCTCGGCGCTGCGGCCACGCTAAACTGCGCGTCTCTCCCGCACCGATGTCTACGCCGTGGCTATTGAAGATCCCGCGCTCGAAACCCTGATGCTGCCGTTCGAGCGGGGCCTGCTGCCGTGGCCCGACGCGGGCGGTGCGCTGTTTCTGCGCGCGCGCGACGGTTGGCCGCTGCACCAGCGGCCCCTGCCGGGCCTCGTATGCGAGCAGAGTTTCAAGCCGCATGCCGACGCGCTCACTCAAGCCGGGCTGGCGCTGGTAGCACCGGAGGATACGACGCGCTATCCGCTGGTCCTGGTCCTGCCGCCACGCCAGCGCGAGGAGGCTCGCGCGCTGTATGCGCGCGCGGTTGATCGCGTCGCTCCGGGCGGCCGGGTGGTCGCCTGCGTCAGCAACAACGAGGGTGCCCGCTCCGCCCAGGACGACCTGCGCAGGTTGACCGGCGCGGTGGGTGACCTGATCAAGAACAAGTGCCGCGTGTTCTGGACCGCCCCGCTGCATGTCGAGGAGGGCGCCGCCGTACTCGACACCGCACTGCAGGCCCAATGGCGGCAGCTGGACGCACCGCGTCCGGTCGCAGGTGGCCGCTTCACCAGTCGTCCGGGCGTGTTCGCCTGGGACCGCATCGATCCCGCGTCCGCGCTGCTGGTCGAGCAACTGCCGGCCGACCTGGCGGGGGTGGCGGCGGATCTCGGCGCGGGCTTCGGCTACCTGTCCGCGGAACTGCTGGCCCGCTGCCCGGCGATCACCGCACTGGATCTGTACGAAGCCGAAGCGCGCGCGCTGGATCTTGCGCGCATCAACCTGGGCGGTGTGACCACCGGCGCAACGCTGGGCTACCACTGGCATGACGTGACCGCCGGACTCCCCAAAGCCTACGATGTGATCATCAGCAATCCGCCGTTCCACACCCAGGGGCGCGCCGATCGCCCCGACATCGGTCGACGCTTCATCGCCGTCGCCGCCGAAGCGCTGAAGCCCGGGGGGCGGCTGTGGCTGGTCGCCAATCGCCACCTGCCCTACGAGTCGGTGCTCAACGACAGCTTTGGCAGCGTGCGCACCGTCGCCCAGCACGACGGCTTCAAGATCATCGAAGCGGTCAAGGCGCTGCCGCCGAAGCCCGCGCCCAAAGTCCGCCCGTTCAACCGTGTCGAGTTGCGAAACCAGTCGCGATGAAGCTGGTCAAGCTCATCGCCAACCTGGGCTACGGCAGCCGCAAGCAGGTGGCGCTGATGTTTCGCGAAGGCCGCATCACCGACGCCGACGGCGAGGTGCTGTACGCGGATGACCAGGTTGCCCCCGCCACCATCCGGATCGATGGCGAGCCGCTGGACCCGCTCGCGGGGCTGGTCTTGATGCTGCACAAGCCGGTGGGTTACACGTGCTCGACCAAGGATCCGGGCCGGGTCATCTACGACCTGTTGCCGCCGCGCTTCCGCCTGCGCGCGCCGCTGCTGTCGCCGGTGGGCCGGCTCGATCGCGACACCAGCGGTCTGCTGCTGATGACCGATGACGGCCAGTTGCTGCACCGGATCACCTCGCCCAAATCCGGACTGGCGAAGGTGTATGCGGCCACGCTGGCCGAGGACCTGCGCGGTGACGAGGCCGCGGTCTTCGCGGCCGGAACCTTGCTGTTGGAGGCCGAAAACACCCCGCTGGCACCGGCAGTACTCGCCGTCGACGGGCCCCGCCAGGCCCGGCTGACCCTCACCGAAGGCCGCTACCACCAGGTCCGGCGCATGTTTGCCGCCGTCGGCAATCACGTGGACGCGCTGCATCGCAGCCAGGTCGGCGGACTGGCGCTGGACGGGCTGCCGGAAGGGCAGTGGCGGACGTTGGACGCCAATGATCTGGCGCGGTTGTTCGCCGGCTGAACGGTGAAGGTCGCCGGTTTCTGACGGCAGC
>JBDSPO010000025.1:0-2884 GCA_039930265.1 Lysobacter sp.
CCAGTCCGCGGCCGGCCCCGGCGGGACCACGTCGGTGTGACCGAGCAACAGCAGCGTCGGCCCGGGACCATCGCCATGCGTGGCCCACAGGTTGTCGACCGCGCCGAAGCGCAGGTGTTCACAGGCGAAGCCGGCGCGCTGCAGGCGTTCCGCGAGCAGTGCCTGGCACCCGGCATCGTCGGGAGTGACCGAGCGACGGCGGATCAACTCGCAGGCGAGCGCGAGGACGTCGCTGCTCATCGCCCGAACCGCTGCTTGAAGGCGTTGTCGCTGAAACGCTGGCTGACCTGGCCATCGCCGGTGACCACCACCGGGCGCCGGATCAGTTGCGGGTATTCCTTCAGCAGCAGCTTCCACTCGGCGTCCGATCCCGGCGACTTGCGGTTGTCGGGCAACTGCCGCCAGGTGGTCGAGGACTTGTTGATCATTGCCTCCCAGCCTCCCAGTTGCGTCTGCCATTCCACCAGCGTCTCCGGCGCCTGCCGGTGGTCGCGGTAGTCGATGAACTCGTGCGGGATCTCGAACCGCTCCAGCCACTTGCGCGCCTTGCGGCAGGTATCGCAGTTGGCCAGGCCGTAGAGGGTGGTGGTCATGCGGTGCTCCTCAGTCGGCCAGTCCGCGCAGCAGCTCGTTGATGCTGGTCTTGGAGCGGGTCCGCGCGTCCACCTGCTTGACGATCACCGCGCAGTACAGCGAGTGCGATCCATCCGCCGCCGGCAGCTGGCCGGAGACCACCACGCTGTAGGGCGGCACGCTGCCGTAGCTGACCTCGCCGGTGGCGCGGTTGTAGACGCGGGTGCTCTGGCCGAGGAACACGCCCATGCCGATCACGCTGTGGTGGCCGACCACAAAACCTTCTACCACCTCCGATCGCGCACCGATGAAACAGTGGTCCTCGATGATGGTCGGGGTCGCTTGCAGCGGCTCCAGCACGCCGCCGATGCCGGCGCCGCCGGACAGATGGCAGTGCTTGCCGATCTGGGCACACGAACCGACGGTCGCCCAGGTGTCGACCATCGTGCCCTCACCGACGTAGGCGCCGATATTGACGAAGCTGGGCATCAGCACCACGTCGCGGCCGATGTGCGCACCCCGACGGACAATCGCGCCGGGCACGACCCGCGCACCCAACTGGCGGAAGGCGGCCTCGTCGAAGTCGGCGAAGCGCGAGGGAATCTTGTCCCAGAACGGCGCCGGATCCGCCTCGATCAGTTCCATGTCCTGGGTGCGGAAATACAGTAGCACGGCCTTCTTCAGCCACTCGTTGACCTTCCAGCCGCCGTTGCCATCCGGTTCGGCGACGCGCAGCTCGCCGGATTCGATACCGGCGATGGCGCGCTCCACCACCGGTGCGGTGGAGCCGGCCAGCTCCTCCGGCGTCAGGGTCGCACGGCGTTCGAAGGCGCCCTCGATGACGGCTTGCAGCTCATCGTGGGCGGCGCTCGGGGAAGTCTTGCTGGGATTCACGGGTGTTCTCCTTCAAGGCAGGCGAGCAACGCGGTGCTCAATGCCTGCTGGCGGTCCGGATCCAATGGCTGGTTTCTGCCATCAGGGCCGGTGGCGGTGATCTGGAAGACGTCCTCGGCGCGCGCGCCGAAGGTCGCGATACGGGCGTCGTGGACGCGCATGTGCTGGTGGCGCAGGATCTGGGCGACATCGGCCAGCAAGCCGGGGCGGTCGGTGCACACCAGGCTCAGCGTGGTGCGACCCTGGCCGGCATCATCGAAGCCGATATTGGGCGGGATGCGGAAGTGGCGCAGGTGCCGGGGCTGGGTGCGCCGCGCGGGCCGGATGTCGTCCAGCGAGCCGTCCAGCGCCAGCGACAGCCGCTCGGCCACCTCGGCGGCGACCGGAGCGCGGCGCGCGTCGGTGGGAATGACTTCAAAGGTGTCGAAGATGGTCCCGTTGGGGCCATCGAGCACGCGCGCCTGCTGGATCTCCAGGCCACAGCGGTCGAGCACGGCTACGATCGCGGCGAACAGGCCGTCGCGATCCAGCGAGTGGACGAACACCTCCAGTGCGCCGGTATCGGCCGCCACCGGGCGCACACGCACTTTGGTCCGTCCCGGCTCAAGACCGTGCAATGCGGCGGCCTGCCAGGCCAGCTGGTACGGGCGGCCGCGCTGGAAGCCGGCTTGTGGCATGCGCGCGAACAGATCGGCGATGGTGGCCTCGTTCAAGCCCTGCGCGGTCAGCAGGCCGTGCACCGCCTGGCGCGTCTCGGCGATGTGCTCGATCGCCGCCACCGGGTTTTCCAGTCCACGGCGCAGCGCCAGTCGGGTGGCGGTGTAGAGATCGGCCATCAACCGGTTCTTCCACGCATTCCACAGCTTGGGCGATGTCCCGGCAATGTCCGCGCAGGTCAGCAGATACAGGTGGTCAAGCCGCTCGCGGTCGCCGACCAGACTGGCAAAACGGTGGATCACATCGGGATCGGCGATGTCCTGCTTCTGTGCGGTAATCGACATCAGCAGGTGTTTGCTCACCAGCCATTCCACCAGCGCGGTATCCGCCGCGCCAAGCCCGACGGTGGTGCAGAACACGCGCGCATCCACGGCGCCCAGCTCGGAGTGGTCGCCGCCGCGGCCCTTGGCGATGTCGTGGAACAGACCCGCCAGCAGCAGCAGCTCGGGCTTGCGCAGCCGCGGCCAGACTTCGTGGGCCAGCGCGAAGCGCTCACTCGATTCACTCGCGGCGAACGACGCCATGTACTTCAGCACGGCCAGCGTGTGCTGGTCGACCGTGTAGACGTGGAACAGGTCGAACTGCATGCGTCCGGAAACTTTCCGGAACGCGGGAATCCAGCGCCCCAGCACGCCCAGACGCGCCATCCGGGTCAGCGTTCGCACCGGCTGGGCACCCCGCAGCAAGCGCATGAACTGCT
>JBDSPO010000026.1:0-4530 GCA_039930265.1 Lysobacter sp.
CGGCGCCCTGACCGTACAGGGTGATCGCCTGCAGACGGCTGGCCAGCTCGGTGGCGGTGGGGGTCAACACCAGCGTCCAGCGCTGGCGGGTGCCGGTGCTGCGCAGGCGGTAGATCGACTCCAGGGCCACCCGATCCCCTGCCAGCAGGGCGCCGAAGCTGTCCTGCAGGCCGGCCAGCTCGGGCGCGCGCGACAATGAGAAAGTGCGCGGCGAGCGCCCGGCACGCTCGATGGTGGCCTCGCCGGCGCGAATGGTCGTGGTCTCCGCGTAGGGTGTCCGCACATCGCGTACCAGCACGCCCTCGGCGGGACGGCGGTACTCCCCGCTCAAGCGCATGGGCTGCTTCAGCATCCGCGATTCGCGCAGCTCCAGGAATGCGGTGGACATCGGCGCCGGGCGCGCCAGTTTGCCCAGAATCCAACCCGCGGTGGCCGCATCTGCGGGCTTGGCGCCCTCAGCCGCCGTGGCTGTCAGCGTGACCGCCAGCAGCAGCGGGGCCAACAGCCAGCGGGGTGCGCGCGCCGGGCGCGGCGTCGGGTTCGATCGCATCATGGTCGGGCTGCCAGAAGTCATAGAAATTGAACCAGTTGTAGGGGGCACTACGGGCATGGTGCTGCAAGCGGTCGGCATATCGCTGAACGATCACCTGCAGCGCACGGCTGCGGTCGCGCCGCTCGATGCGCAGGAGAGGCTCGAACATCTCGAACCGCAACTGGTAGCGCCGGCCGCCACGATACAGGCCAAAACCGAGCAGCACCGGCACTTTCAGCACACTGGCGACCAACCACGGCGCGACTGGAAAGCGTGCAGAACCACCCAGAAATTCCGCCGGATGTGAGGGCTGGCCCGGTTGCACCCGGTCGACCAGCATCGCCACCAGCGCGCCGGCGTCGGTCGCCTCCTTGATCGCCAGCAGCAGCGAGGGTCCGTCCTGCCCGGCGTCGATCACGGTTTTGGCAACCCCGGGGTTCAGCGAATCCAGCAGCTCCGTCAACGCCGGGTTGTGGCCCACGTCGAGGACCACCCGCAGGTGCACCTGCGGTCGCTGCACGGCGAGCATGCGCAGTACCTCGAAGCTGCCCAGGTGGGAGCCGAACATCAGCGCGCCGCGGCCGTGGGCGAGTTGCGCTACCAGTTCCTCGACCCCGTCGACCTCCAGCTCGAAGCGCGGCAACTGGCCACCGAGCAGGAACACCCGGTCCAGAATCGTCGCGGAGAACACGTGCACGTGCCGGAACACGTCGGCCAACCGCGTGGGCCGTTCCAGCACCCGGGCCAAGTAGTCGCGCGAGGCGCGGCGTTCCGGGCCACGGGTGAGCACGAAGTACGCCGTGATCGGCCACAGCAGCAGCCGCGTCGGTCCTCTGCCCACCGCATGGGCCAGGCTGCGGATCAGGTGGAACGCGAGCCGGTTGCCACCCTCGGGGCGTTGCACCCAGCCCGCGCTCATGGCAACGGTCCGGCCGCGATGTCGCCGCTGGCCAACACCACCTCGCCGCGCAGGATGCGGAAGCGCCAGCGCTGCAGCCCCGGCATCGTCGGCGGCTGCAGATCGATCGCGGCCTCCTCGCCGGGCAGCAGGGGCTGCAGGAATTTCACCTGTGGCAGCCGCAGCGCGACACCGGCCAGCTCGGGATGGCGGAGCTCCAGCAGTGCCAACACGCGATCCAGCAGCACCACGCCGGGCACCACCGGGCGTCCGGGGAAATGCCCCGGCAGGCTGGGATGATCGGGATCGATGACGAAAGGCACTGACGGCACGGCGGTCGGAACACAGGAGCGGGTCGACCGGGAAGGATAAGCCAGCGCGATGAATGGCGTCAGCGGAACAGGTCCCGCCAGAACGCGGGGCCCAACTGGCCCATGCGGCGCATGAAATCGATGAAGTTGCGATACGGGGGGTCCGGGAACCAGCGTTTCCGCAACAGGTACTCACCGACAAAGAACGCGGCGAGGATCCCGTAATCGAGCAGGTTGGCGAACCACGACCACGCCTGCTGACTCACGCTCAGCACGGGCGCATGTCCCAGACGGACGAGCACACCGTCGGGCACGGCGATCACCGCCAGCACGGTGTCGGCAATGGCCAGCACCGCCAGCAAAATTGCCCAGGCCAGGGTCAGCCGCGTTGTGTAGCGCAGCAGCCGCGGTTCCAGCGATTCCGGCGGACAGCCCTCCAGCGCCGAGGCGATGTGGGTGATCACCGGCACCCGCCCGCCACGCAGGCTGCGCCAGAAGAACCACGACACCATCGCGGCGAACAATGCCGGCGGGGCCAGCAGCAGCAGCACGGGCACGTCGCCGGTCCGCAACATCCACAGGCCAGCGGCAATGCCCGCCAACAGCAGCCACGCCCAGGCACGTCCCCGTGCGAGCGGTTGCACCAGCACCAGCAGTGCCAGGTCCAGCAAGGCCACCGCGGCCAGCACGTTGTCGCCATCGACGCTGGCCCGGTGGGCCAGCAGCGGGTAGGCGATCGCCAACAACACCCGCAGCAGCACGATCAGCATCCCGCGCCCCGGGTCAGGCGGACGTCAGCTCGCCTTGTTCTGCTCGACATGCGCCGACAGTGAGCGCAGGGACGCAAACACGCGGCGATTCTCGTCGCTGTCGGAACGCAGCTGGAAACCGTAGGTCTTGCTGATAGCCAGGGCGAGTTCAAGCGCATCGATCGAGTCCAGCCCCAGGCCTTCGCCGAACAACGGGGACTCCGGGTCAATCTCCGCGGGTGTGACATCTTCCAGATTGAGACTCTCGACCAGCAGTTCGGCCAGGGCGGCCTCGGCGGGACTTTGTGCGGACATCGGACGGCTTCCATGAGCTTGGGTGGCGCCACGATCCGGCATGCCGGCCCCCCGCGCAACCACGCTGGCGTTTAGGGGGCACCGGTTATCATGCGCGGCATGATTGTTTTAGCTTCCCAATCCCTTGTTTCCGGACGCCGCGCGGCGGATTGCGGCGCGTCATCGCAGCGGTGTGCTGTCGGCGCGTTGCGCGGGTTCGCAGCATGACGGCAACTGCCATGGCGGCGACGCCAGCTCCCCGCTTGGAGATCAGCTACAGCGATGCCCCCGTGGCCTCTGTGCTGGCGGCCGATGACACCCTGGCGGTGTTCGGTTTCGGCGCGAACGCGCCGACCAGCGACGACCCGCGCTACCTGCGGGTCGACCTGCAACCGCATGGCCCGGCGCCGCTGGAGGTCTGGCGCAGTGGCGCGCCGGTTCGCCACGGGCGCCACGAGGGAATCGCGTGGGCCGAGGACGGCCAGCTGCAGTTCGGCGCCCTGGAGCTGGACGAGCCCGCCGGTGAGGACATCGGTGCCGCGGCCCAGGAGGCCTACCAACGCCTGCTCGCCTTCACCCAGGTGCGCGGCTACCCGGAACTGCTGCGGATCTGGAACTACCTGGACGCGATCACTGACGGTGACGGCGACCAGGAGCGCTACCGGCGCTTCTGCAGCGGGCGTGCCGCAGGCCTGGGCGGATTTGACGCCGAGCGCCTGCCCGCGGCGACCGCCATCGGCCGCCTCGACGGCCAGCGCCGGCTGCAGGTCTACTGGCTGGCTGCCCGGTCCCCCGGCCGTCCCTTGGAGAATCCCCGGCAGATCAGCGCCTGGCGCTATCCGCGCGAGTACGGCCCGCAGCCGCCGAGTTTTGCGCGCGCCATGCTGCCGCCGGGCACGGGAATGCCGCTGCTGCTGTCGGGCACCGCGGCCATCGTCGGCCACCGCTCGCTGCACGCGGACTCCGTCGAGACCCAGCTGGACGAGACGCTGACCAATTTCGACAGTCTGCTCGCGGCCGCGCGCGAGCACCGACCGGGCCTGCCGGCCGGTTTCGGCCCCGGCTCGCGGCTGAAGGTGTACGTGCGCGACCGCGCCCTGCTGGACCACGTCGCCGATCTGCTCGCGCAACGGCTGGACCCCGCCGTGCCGCGAATCATCCTGCATGCCGAGGTCTGCCGCGGCGAGCTCGCGCTGGAAATCGACGGCTCGCATGACCTTGGAAACTCGACCGGCATGACCGCTGGCGTCACCATGGCACCATCGCGGCCGCCGGCTGCCTGAGGGAGACACCGAGATGGGAATGATCAGCCTGCTGTGGGGCATCGTGGCAATGGTCTGGATGGTGATTGCGCTGATCCCGCTGCTGGGGTGGGGCAACTGGTTCCTGATCCCGTTTGCCGCCGTCGGGGTGGTCATCGCCGGTATCGGCATCGCCCTGACCCGGGCCGGCAACCGCGGCCGCGCCAAGGCCGGCTTGGTGCTCAACGGCCTCGTGATCGTGGTCGCCGTCGTGCGCCTGAGCATCGGCGGCGGCGTGATCTGAGCGGTCACCGCAACCTGCCGCCCGGTTGCGCAACGGCCGGCTGAACGGGGCAGCGTAGAATGGGCACCATGAGCAGCTATCCCTACGTACGCCCGCGACGGATGCGTCGCGATGAGTTCTCACGCCGCCTGATGCGCGAGACCGTCCTCACCAGCAACGACCTGATCTACCCCGTGTTCGTGCACGACCTGGATGGCCGCG
>JBDSPO010000027.1:0-4655 GCA_039930265.1 Lysobacter sp.
GGATCAGATTGAGGAAGATGTACGGATAGGGATCGAATCCGGTTTTCCCCAGGATGACCGAGTTGAGCAGAACCCATGCGGCAAGCGCAACGCCGAAGATGATGATGAATCGCCACGACCCTCCGAACTCGGCGACGCGGTCGGCGATCGCATCGCCAAAGGACTCCTGCGCATCGATTTTGTCGTTGGGATCACCGGTGACAATCTGCCGCTTGGTCGCCAAGGTGAGGACGTGGCGGGCCGTCGCGTCCATCGCGTTGGGGTGTGTGCCAAACCAGCGCGACGCGGACTCCAGATAGTTCAGTGCCTTGGGGCGATTCATGGCGCGCTTTTCCTTGCTGGTGCGGGGCGTTAGCCGGTATACCATTCCGCAGTGAAAGGTCCGCTCGAAAGTCGAATGTCACAAGGCCGTCTGAGGGGGCTGATCAAGCGCACGGACGTCCCCCGGCTGGCCGCCGTTCTCGTCGCGGTCGCGGTGTTGCTGGGCCTCAGCGCGGTGCTGGGCGATCAACTCCAGGTGCATGTCGGCGCCCTGCAAACGTGGATCGGCACGCTCGGGGTGTGGGGCGTGCTGGTCTTTGCGGTGCTGTTGGTGGTCGGAACGTCGCTGCTGCTGCCCGAGTCGCTGTTTGGCGTGGCCGCAGGGGTGTTGTTCGGACTGGCCTGGGGAATGGCGATTGCGGTGCTGGCCAATGCGTGTGCCGCTGCGGTCCAGTATGCGCTTGCGCGCTGGTGGCTTCGCGCCCCGGTTCAGCGGGCGCTCGACCGTCGCCCGGCCTTCGTCGCCATCCAGCATGCGGTAATGAAGGACCAGCTGCGGCTGCAGTTTTTGCTGCGACTGACCCCGGTCAATCCCGCGACCGTGAGTTACCTGCTCGGCTCAGGCGGGGTCCGTTTCTCCAGCTTTATGGTCGCCTGCCTGGGCTTGCTGCCGCACATCTGCCTGGAGGTGTATCTGGGTCATGCCGGCGAGCGCATGCTGGCAGCCGGCAATACCACGCCGGGCGCAGCGCACGAGTGGTTGCTGGGGGCCGGACTGGCGCTGGGCATCCTGGCGATCGTGGTGCTCTCCAAGCTCGCTCACAAGGCGGTACTGCGCGCGGTTGACGAGGACAAAAGCGCGTAGCGTCGCCATCAATGCATTCTCCAAGGCGTTGACTGCCGGAGTGGGCGCGGCGTTCGAAGCTGTCGGATGAGGACGTTGCGAGCACGCATTTACTCCAATGGCCAGGTGGCAATTAGCGGGAGAGCTCGATGAACAGGGATGCCGACAACAGCCTCAGCAAAGTGCCCCAGGTAACACTCGGCTTCTGGTTGATCAAGATTCTCGCCACGACGCTGGGCGAGACCGGGGGCGACGCGGTGTCCATGTCGATGAACCTTGGATATGTGGTTGGGACCGCGATCTTCATGGGGCTGTTCGTCCTCGCCGTGCTGCTGCAGATCGCAGCGAAGCGGTTCCATCCGTTCCTGTACTGGGCAACCATCATCGCGTCGACCACGGTCGGGACCACTCTGGCCGACTTCGTGGATCGCTCGCTGGGCATCGGCTACCTCGGCGGCACCATCATCCTCACCACGCTGCTGGGCGCGTCGCTGTTGGCGTGGTACCGCTCGCTGGGTGCCATTGACGTGGGGTCCGTCCACACCCCCTCCGCCGAGGGGTTCTACTGGGTGACGATCATGTTCTCGCAGACCCTGGGCACCGCACTGGGTGACTGGACCGCGGACAGTGCAGGGCTGGGATACACGGGTGCAGCGCTGGTCTTCTCCGGACTGCTGGGAGTGGTCGCCCTCGCGTACGGATTCTCCAGGATATCGCGGACCGTTCTGTTCTGGGCCGCGTTCGTCCTGACCCGTCCACTGGGCGCGGTGGTGGGCGACTTCCTGGACAAGCCGGTGGCTAGCGGTGGGCTGGCGTTCAGTCGCTACACCGCGACCGGTTTACTGCTGGCTGCCATTGCGCTACTGATCCTGTTGCTGCCGCAGAGGGCGGCTGCGCGGTCACATTGAGAGTGCCCGGATCGTCGCTGGGACGCACCGATGACCGATGCAGATGCGCTTGATTCCACGAGTTTTATGACTGGGCACCGGTGACATTCCATTAACCAGCGCGGACCTAATGTCCCACTGAGTTCGTGGAGTGGGTGTCATCCCGGCGTCGACCGGTCCCTCCCGAGCCTGCAGCGGCAGACGTTGCCCTGTCCGATACCACGACTTCGGCCGTGACCCTGTCCACCTCCTCGCAGGATGCGTCCAGGCGACATCCGCCTCGCATGAGGCAATTCGATTGCAGGAGTTATCGCTATGGCTAGCCACACCCCCCAGAATGACCAGCATCACGGCGGCAAGGACGAGAAGCACGACAAGGGAATGAAGACCTCGCCGGACAAGGCCGGTGCACCGGGCAAGCAGGCTCCTGCCAGCACTGGCAAGCACACCGGCTCCGAGGCGGGCAATGCCAAGAAGCCATCCGGCCACTGAAGCATGCGGGATCTGATCCGGCAGGACGCCAATAAAAAACGCAGCCCTCAGGCTGCGTTTTTCTTACTGCACACAGCCCATGGGCACGCGGCGGCAGCCGCCTAGCCGGCGTCGCTGAGGACCTTGTCCAGACGCTGCTCGAAGTCGTGGTAGCCGATCCGGTCGTACAGCTCCTCGCGGGTCTGCATGGTGTCGACCACGGCCTTCTGGTGACCGTCGCGGCGGATCGCGGTGTAGACGGCCTCGGCGGCCTTGTTCATCGCCCGGAACGCGGACAGCGGGAACAGCTGCATCGCCACGCCGACCGAGGCCAGTTCCTCGCGGGTGAACAGCGGGGTCTGACCGAACTCGGTGATGTTGGCCAGCACCGGCGCCTTCACAGCGTCGACGAAGCGCTGATAGGTCGGCAGGTCGTAGGCGGCCTCGGCGAAGATGCCGTCGGCCCCGGCTTCCACGAACGCGATCGCGCGCTCGATCGCGTCGTCCACGCCGTGCGACGCGATGGCGTCGGTACGCGCTATGACGAAGAAATCGGCGTAGGTCCGGGCATCCACGGCGGCCTTGATGCGGTCGACCATTTCGCCCTTGGAGACGACCTCCTTGCCCGGACGGTGGCCACAGCGCTTGGCACCGACCTGGTCTTCGATATGGCAGGCGGCGCCGCCTGCCTTGATCAGCGACTTGACGGTGCGCGCGATGTTGAAGGCGCTCGGTCCGAAGCCGGTGTCGATATCGACCAGCAACGGCAGGTCGCAGACATCGGTGATCCGGCGCACGTCGGTCAGCACGTCGTCCAGGGTGTTGATGCCCAGGTCGGGCAGGCCCAGCGAACCCGCCGCGACCCCGCCACCGGACAGGTAGATCGCGCGATAGCCGGCGCGCTTGGCCAGCAGCGCGTGGTTGGCGTTGATGGTGCCGACGATCTGCAGTGGTGTCTCGTCGGACAGGGCTTGACGGAAACGGGCGCCGGGGCTGGTGGGTGCGGTCATCGGGTTCTCTAACGGGGGAGAAATGAGAACCCGATGGTACCGCCGAGCTCACATCTGGGCGTAGTTCGGTCCGTCGCCGCCCAGTGGGGCGACCCAGACGATGTTCTGGGTCGGGTCCTTGATGTCGCAGGTCTTGCAGTGCACGCAGTTGGCGAAATTGATCTGCAGCTTCTCCGCGCCCGCTTCGCCGACGAACTCGTACACCCCGGCCGGGCAATAGCGCGCTTCCGGGCCGGCATACTCGGCCAGATTGATGGTCACCGGCACCGCCGGGTCCTTCAGCGTCAGATGCGCCGGCTGGCTCTCATCGTGGTGGGTGCTGCTGAGGAACACCGAGCTGAGGCGGTCGAAGGTCAGCACACCGTCGGGCTTGGGGTAGTCGATCCTTTCGCGCTGGTCGGCGGGATCCAGACACTCGTGGTCGGCCTTGGAATGGCGCAGCGTCCACGGCGGATTGCGGATGCCCAGCTTGGGCAGCAGCCACTGCTCGATGCCGGTCATCAGGGTGGCGATCATGCGGCCCTTCTTGAACCACTGCTTGAAGTTCTTGGACTGCTTGAGCTCGTCGTGCAGCCAGCTGGCTGCAAACGCGGCCGGGTAGGCGCTCAGCTCATCGTGCGAGCGGCCGGCGGCGAGTGCGTCGAACGCAGCCTGCGCGGCCTGCATGCCGGTCTTGATCGCCGCATGGCTGCCCTTGATCCGGCTGGCGTTGAGGTAGCCCGCCTCGCAGCCTACCAGCGCGCCGCCCGGGAACACCGTTTTCGGCAGCGACATCAACCCGCCGGCGGTAATGGTGCGGGCGCCGTAGGAGATCCGCTTGCCGCCTTCCAGATGCTTGCGGATGGACGGATGGGTCTTGAAGCGCTGGAATTCCTGGAACGGGCTCAGCCACGGGTCGCTGTAGTCCAGCCCGACCACGAAGCCGACCGCGATCTTGTTGTCGTCGGCGTGGTACAGGAACGAGCCGCCGTAGGTGTCCGAATCCAGCGGCCAGCCGGCGGTGTGTACCACCAGCCCAGGCTCGTGCTTGGCCGGGTCGACCTGCCACAGCTCCTTGATGCCCAGGCCGTAGCTCTGCGGGTCGCTGTCCTTGTCCAGCTTGAACCGCGCGATGAGTTCGCGGCCCAGTTGTCCGCGTGAGCCCTCGGCGAAGATCGTGTACTTGGCGTGCAGCTCCATGCC
>JBDSPO010000028.1:0-21232 GCA_039930265.1 Lysobacter sp.
GCCAACGGCCAGCGTGCAGCCACCCGTCGCCGTCGCGCAAGAGGTCGCACCACCCTTGCCACAGCAGCTGAGCCAGCCGCTGGTAGTCAGCGAACCCACGCCGGACACGGACTCGGACTTCGCGTTGCCGCCGACCATGCCGCGACTGGAAGCGCCTCAGCTGGTGTTGCGGGACCAGGACTCTCCGGCACCCGAGGTGATGATCGTGGAGCTGCCCGGCCGACCGGCACCCGCGCTGCCGGCCGTGACCGCGCGGGCCATTCCCTCTGTGGTGCTGGAGCAGCGGGTACCCGAGATGGTCGTGCGCGAGATCGCTGCGGCGTTGCCTGCGGCGCCTGCAACCGCCGTTGCCAGACCCATACTTCCGGCTTCCGAGCAACCGCTGAGTGCGCGACCGGTCCAGGAACGGACGATCCCGTCGCCGCCCGCGGAAGCGGTTGCCGTTTCGCCCGCGCCGGCGGCGGCATCCGCGTCGCCATCTGCCACTCCGGCAAATGCCGCCCCGTCGGCGCCGTCCCGCGCGACGGCTGCAGCGAGCAACACCACCCGGCAGGCCGCGCCGGTGGCTAACGCTGGTCCCAAATCGCAAGCGGCACCGGGCGGCTGGAACTCGCCACGGCGTGCCGATGACTGGGGCGATTCGACCCGTGAGGTTGCCGGCGGGCAGAAAGGCGATCCGGCGGGAATCTACAACGCCGACGGCAGCGTGCGTTTGGCGACCCCAGCGGGTTCGGCTTCGCCTGGCCGGCCGCCGGGAACGGCGACCGACGAGATCGTCAACCTTGATCGCGCGGGAACCTGGCTGAAGCGGAAACCCACCGACTACGAACCCACCACGTTCGACCGCTATTGGCGGCCCAGCGAGAGTCTGCTGGAGGAATGGGTACGCAAAAGCGTGCAGACAGTGCGGATACCGATTCCGGGCACCAACAAGCATGTGGTGTGCACCACGGTACTGCTGTTGGTCGGTGGTGGCTGCGACATCTCGGACCCCAACCTGCTGGATGTCTCGGCCACTGCGCGCCCGGCACCCGAGGTGCCGTTCAAGCCGGCGCTGCAGGAGAACAACGGCAGCCTTCCGGATCCTGTTGAATAATCCGGCAGCGTTGCCGGTCCAGTAACGCAAAAGCCCGCAGTGACGCGGGCTTTTGGGAAAGGCACGAGTGCGCCGCGGCTGGGCCGCGGGCGTCCGGATCACTGCTTCTTGTGGGATCCCACCAGGGTGGTCAGCGCGCTCTGCCGGGAGGCGAAATACGCGGACAGATCGGCGATCTGCTGGTCCGTCAGGCCCTTGGCCTGCATCGACATCATGACGTGGTCACGGCTGCCGTCACGGTAGGTCTGCAAGGAGTGGCCCAGATAATCGGCGTACTGACCGGCGAGTACCGGATAGCTGGGGTCAATCGGTGCATTGCCTTCGGCGCCATGGCAATCCACACACGACTGGCCGGTGGCGGCACCTTTCGCATTGGCAAGCTTCTCGCCCACCGCAACGAAGCCCGCCGGCAGGCCGGCTGAGGAAGAACGCGTATCGGCGTCGCCCGGGTGAGAGGGCGCACAGGCGGACAGCGCCAGCGCCACTCCTGCAACAAGGCAGGCAGGCAGGATGGCGAAATTGAGGCGGATCGTCATATGGCTGCGCTCCTACTTGACGTTGGACAGGAATGCCGCGATGTCGGCGATGTCCTGGTCGGAAAAGGCCTGCGACTGGGCACGCATTGTCGGGTGCTTGCGCGTGCCGTCACGGTAGGCGGTCAAGGCGTTGACGAGGTAATCGACCGACTGCGAACCCAGCTTCGGGACGTGGTAGTTGGGGTAAGCGTTCTTGTAGCCCTCGATTCCGTGGCAGCCCTGACACGTGTAGGTCAGTTCGTAGCCGTTGCGGGCGCTGGCGGAGGAATCCGTGGTACCCGACCCGGCCACATCCTGGGCGGCGAGGGGTGCGGCGGCGATGGTAAGCGCCAAACAGGCGGCAGTGGTCAGCGGTCGAATCATGGGTATCCGCAATCTCGTGTGGCTGGCGAAGTCGGGTTGGCCCGCGCAGTGATGAACTGCAGCGTCTGCCGCGCAAGATCCGGAGTATAGCTTGCGTTCATCGCTCAACGAAGGGTGCATGTCCCACCAGCGCGTCTTGCGCAGCAATAATAATCATGTGTCCGCTCATGACCTTCGGGGCATACCGGATGCTAAGTGTTGGTGACATACTCACCTACAACACCGGCATGGGGCCGGTTCGCGTTCTTCCATATCTGAATCCTGGGGTCTTCACATGCACCATCGCGCCGGTTTCCGCAGCAATGTCTGGCTTGGCACCTGCGGTCTGTTGATCGCCAGCGTACTGGTGCTGTCCGCCTGCAAGGGAGGCGCGGAGGGCAAGAGCGGCGGCAAGCAAGACGAAGCGGCCGAGAAGGAGAGCGTTCCGGTCGAGGTGGCGCCGGTGCAGAAACGCCTGATGGCTGCCAGCTATACCGGGACGGCCCCGTTGGAAGCGTCGGTGGAAGCGCAGGTGGTGGCCAAGACCTCGGGGGTGGCCCTGAATGTGCTGGTTGCCGAAGGCGACCGGGTACGTGCGGGACAGACCCTGGTGCAACTGGACTCGGATCGTGCGCGTTTGCAGGTCGCCCAGAGCAACGCGCAACTGGGCAAGCTGCGCAACCAGTTCGAGCGGGCACAGAAGCTGGCGGCCGAGCAGTTGATCGCGGCTTCGGACTACGACCAGATCCGTTATGACCTCGCCAATGCGCAGGCTGCCAACCGTATCGCCAACCTGGAACTGTCCTACGCCAACGTCAAGTCGCCTATCGATGGCGTGGTCGCGTCCGTGCCGCCCAAGGCCGGCAACTTTATCCAGATCAATACGCCCATCGTGCGGGTGGTCGACATTTCCGTGCTGGAGGCAACGCTCAACGTGCCGGAGCGGGAACTGGCCACCATGACGTCCGGCCTGCCGGTGTCGCTGGCGGTGGATGCGCTGCCGGGCAAGCAGTTCGAGGGTGTGGTGGAACGTATATCGCCGGTCGTTGATGCCGGCAGCGGCACCTTCCGCGTGATAGCCCGGTTCCAGAGTGACGGGGTGCTGCAGGCGGGCATGTTCGGACGCATCAGCATCGACTATGACCAGCGTGCCGACGCCCTGGTGGTCCCCCGCAACGCCTTGCTGGAAGGCGAGGGTGAGCCGGCGGTGTACGTGGTGGCGGAAGGCAAGGTCCAACGGACGGTGGTGAAGCCCGGCTACATGGACGGCAGCTGGGTCGAGATCCGCGACGGCCTCGCTGTCGGAGACCGGGTGGTTGTCGCCGGCAAGGCCGCCCTGCGCGATGGCAGCGCGGTGACCGTCATCGACCCTGCGGCTGGCGCAGCCAAGCCCGCGCCCGCGGCGTTGCAGTAAGCCGGGGCCGGCAATGAGCGACGATATGCAACGATCCCCGAACTCGCCGGACCCGCATCCGGCGCGAGGCTTCAGCCTGGTCGAATTCTCCACCCGCCGCCGGGTGACCGTCGCGATGGTCACGATCAGCTTCCTGTTGTTCGGCCTGATCGCGCTGGGTAACCTGAAAGTCAACCTGCTTCCGGACCTGAGTTATCCCACGCTGACAGTCCGCACCGAATACACCGGTGCGGCGCCGACCGAGATCGAAACGCTGATCACCGAACCGGTCGAGGAGGCCGTCGGCGTGGTCAAGGGTCTGCGCAAGCTCAAATCGGTGTCCCGCACGGGACAGAGCGATGTGGTGCTCGAGTTCGCCTGGGGCACGGACATGGATCGGGCCGGACTGGAGGTGCGCGACAAGATGGAGTCGCTGCAACTCCCGTTGGAGGCCAAGCCGCCGGTGCTGCTGCGGTTCAATCCCTCGACCGAGCCGATCATCCGCGTGGCCCTGTCCTCCAAAGCCGAAGGCGATGAATTGCGCCAGCTGTCCATCCTGCGGCGGTATGCAGACGATGACCTGAAGAAGAAACTCGAGCCTGTGCTGGGCGTTGCCGCGGTGAAAGTCGGGGGCGGACTGGAGGACGAAATCCAGGTCCTGGTGGATCAGCAGAAGCTCGCCCAGCTGAACCTGCCGATTGCGACCATCACCCAGCGCCTCGGGCAGGAAAACATCAATATCTCCGGCGGGCGACTGGAGGAAGGCTCCCAGCGCTACCTTGTGCGGACCGTCAACCAGTTCTCCACTGTCGACCAGATCCGCGAACTGCTGGTCACTACCAGCAGCGGGGGCAACGACGCCGCGGCGGATGCCGCGATGCAGATGGCCCGGGTCGCCGCGGCCTCCGGCTCGGCGGACGCGATGGCAGCGGCGGCGTCGGTGCAGAGTACTTCCGCAGGCAATTCCAGCACCGTCGCCGGCGGCAAAGCGGTACGGCTGAAAGACATTGCCGAGGTCGTCCAGGGTCACAAGGAGCGCGAAGCGATCATCCGGCTGGACGGGCGTGAGGCGGTCGAGCTGGCCATCTACAAGGAAGGTGACGCCAATACGGTGGCAACCGCCGATGCGATCCACGAGCGACTGGAGACGATCAAGAAGCAGGTTCCGCCCGACATCGAGCTGACCGTGATCGATGACCAGTCGACCTTCATCCGCAAGGCGATCAGCGACGTCAAGATGGATGCGGTGATCGGCGGCCTGCTGGCGATTCTGGTGATCTTCCTGTTCCTGCGCGATGGCTGGAGCACGTTTGTAATCGGCCTGTCGCTGCCGATTTCGATCGTCACCACATTCTTTTTCATGGGCCAGTTGGGGCTCAGTCTCAACGTGATGTCACTCGGCGGGCTGGCACTGGCCACCGGACTGGTGGTGGATGACTCCATCGTCGTGCTGGAGTCGATCGCCAAGGCGCGCGAGCGCGGTCTGGGCATTCTGCAGGCGGCGATCGTGGGCACCGGTGAGGTCAGCATGGCCGTGGTGGCCTCGACCCTGACCACGGTGGCGGTGTTCCTCCCGCTGGTCTTCGTGGAAGGCATTGCGGGGCAGTTGTTCCGCGACCAGGCGCTGACGGTGGCGATTGCCATCGCTATTTCTCTGGCCGTGGCCATGACCCTGATCCCGATGCTGAGCGCGCTGCGCGGCAAGCCCGGAGAGTCCTTTGCGGAGGAGCCCGCGCACCCGCAGTGGCAGCCGACAAGCAAATGGCAAAAGCCGGTGGCGACCGCGCGTCGCGGGATCGGAGCCGGCGTCGGCGGTGCGGTCTTCGGTATCGCGTGGCTGATCGTGCGCGCCTGGCGTGGGCTTGTGGCGGTGGTTGGCCCGGTGATGCGCAAGGCCAGCGATCTTGCCATGGCGCCGTATGCCCGGGCCGAGCGCGGCTATCTCAAACTGCTGCCCGCGGCCATGGCCCGGCCGGTGGTGGTACTGGGGTCGGCCACGGCCGCGTTCGTGCTCGCGCTGCTGCTGGTGCCGTTGTTGGGGGCGGACCTGATTCCCCAGCTGGCCCAGAACCGCTTTGACATGACCGTCAAGCTGCCGCCGGGCACACCCCTGCGGGAAACCGATGCCCTGGTGCGCGAGTTGCAGAAAAAACACGCAGGCACCGAAGGCATCCATGCCCTGTACGGCGTCAGCGGCAGCGGGACACGCCTGGACGCCAGTCCGACCGAGAGCGGCGACAACATCGGCAAACTCAACATTGTCATGGTCGGCGGTGGCAGCGAGAAGCTGGAGGCGTCCATGTCGGCGGCACTGCGTGAGAGCATGCAGGACCACCCCTCGGCGCAGGTCGACTTCAGCCGGCCGGAGTTGTTCAGTTTCTCGATGCCGCTGGAGATCGAGCTGTCCGGCCCCGACCTGGAGACCATCCGCACGGCCGGCCAGAAGATGGCCGCGCTGCTGCGTGCCAATCCCCACTACACGGACGTCAGCTCCACCGTGGAGCAAGGCTTTCCCGAGATCCAGATCCACTTCGACCAGCAGCGGGCGGCGGCGTTCGGCCTGACCACGCGCCAGATTGCCGACGCGGTGGTGTCGAAAGTGCGCGGAGATGTAGCCACGCGCTACAGTTTTCGCGACCGCAAGATCGACGTGCTGGTCCGCGTGAAAGAAGGCGATCGCGGCTCGGTCGACGACATCCGCAACCTGACCATCAATGCCGGTGGCACGTCGGTGCGGCTCGGCTCGGTGGCGGATGTGGTCTCCACAATGGGTCCCAGCGAGATCCATCGTGCCGATCAGGTGCGGGTGGCGGTGGTCTCGTCCAACCTGCAGGACATCGATCTGGGCAGTGCGGTGCTGGAAGTACAGCAGCTGGTTGCGGACAACCCGCTGGGCGCGGAGGTGAGGATGCATATCGGCGGGCAGGGCGAAGAGCTTTCCGACTCGATCCGCTCGTTGCTGTTCGCCTTCGGATTGGCCATCTTCCTGGTCTATCTGGTGATGGCCTCCCAGTTCGAGTCCTTGCTGCACCCCTTCGTGATCCTGTTCACCATCCCGCTGGCGATGGTCGGCGCGGTGCTGGCGCTGCTGCTGACGCGCTCGCCGGTCTCGGTGGTGGTGTTCATTGGATTGATCCTGCTGGTCGGGCTGGTGACCAAGAACGCGATCATCCTGATCGACAAGGTCAATCAGCTGCGCGAGGCGGGAGTGGCCAAGCGGGAGGCACTGGTGGAGGGTGCGCGCTCGCGGCTGCGGCCGATCGTCATGACCACGTTGAGCACGCTGTTCGGCTTTCTGCCGCTGGCGTTGGCGTTCGGCGAGGGCGCCGAAGTGCGCTCGCCGATGGCGATCACGGTGATAGGCGGATTGCTGGTATCGACCCTGCTGACACTGCTGGTGATCCCGGTGGTCTATGACCTGCTGGATCGTCGCCCGGACGCGTACTATCGCAACCGCTCCCGGCGCGGGGATGAGGACGTGGTGGGGATGGTTGGAGATCCGGAGCCGGCGGCATGAGCATCGCGGAGATCAGCCTGCGCCGGCCGGTCACCACCATCATGCTGTTTGTGTCGATGGTGGCGATCGGTCTGATCGCCGCCGTGCGGCTGCCGCTGGAAGCGTTGCCGGACGTGTCGGCGCCGTTCGTCGGCGTGCAGCTGCCCTACGCAGGTTCCACGCCCGAAGAGGTGGAGCGCAACATCCTGCGGCCGGCGGAGGAAGCGCTGGCGACGATGAGCGGTATCAAGGGCATCCAGGGCCGCGCCTCCGCCGACGGCGCCATGGTGTTCATGATGTTCTCGGACTGGAGCCGCAACGTCGAGCTCACGGCTTCGGAGGCACGCGAGCGGATTGACGCGATCCGCGACCAGTTGCCCGACGACCTGCGGCGCTATTTCGTCTTCAAGTTCTCCACCTCCGATCAACCGATCATGAAGCTGCGCCTGGCGGGCGAAGTGGACATGAGCGGCGAGTACGACCTGATCGAGCGCGAGTTCAAGACCCCGCTGGAGCGCATCGACGGGGTTGCCAAGGTCGATATCGGCGGCGCGGCAGCCAATGAGGTCGAGGTGGCGATCGACCCGGATCGGCTGGTCGCGCACGGGCTCAACCTCAATGAGCTGACGTCGCGCCTGCAGGCGGCCAACTTTTCGGTGTCCGCCGGCGAGATCGAGGAAGGCGGGCGACGCCTGCGCGTGCAGCCCATCGGCGAGATCAACCAGCTGCAGCAACTGCGCGACCTGCCGCTCAATGCCGCCGGTTTGCGCCTGAAGGACGTCGCCGACGTCCGCCTGCGCTCGGCACGTCTGGATGTCGGGCGCCGGCTGGATGGCAGGCCCGCGGTGGCGCTGGAGGTCTTCAAGGAGCGTAACGCCAACCTGGTGGAGGTTTCCAAGCGGGTACTCGCTGAGGTCGAGCGCATCCGCCAGCAGCCTGATCTGAGCGGGGTCGACTTCAAGATCATCGAAAACCAGGGTGAGGACGTCACCAACTCGTTGCTCGAGCTTGCCGAAGCCGGCGGCATCGGCCTGTTGCTGTCGGTGGCGGTGCTGTTCTTCTTCCTGCGCCACTGGCCGTCAACCCTGATGGTGACGCTGGCGATCCCGATCTGTTTCGTGATGACGCTGGGCTTCATGTATTTCGTCGGTGTCAGCCTCAACGTGCTCAGCCTGATGGGGCTGCTGCTGGCGGTCGGCATGCTGGTCGACAACGCCGTGGTCGTGGTGGAGAGCATCTACCAGGAGCGCGAACGCATGCCCGACCAGCCGGTGCGCGCGTCGATCATAGGCACGCGTAACGTGGCCATTGCACTGTCCGCGGGCACGCTGTGCCACTGCATCGTTTTTGTGCCCAATCTGCTGGGTGAGAAGAACAACATCAGCATCTTCATGTCGCAGATCGCGATCACCATTTCGGTCTCCCTGCTGGCCTCATGGCTGGTTGCGGTGAGCCTGATTCCGATGCTGTCCGCGAGGATGAAAACGCCGGCGGCGGTGCAGAATACCGGCGGGCTGATCCACCGGCTGCAGTCGCGCTACGCGCGCGTGCTGCGCTGGACCCTGGAGCACCGTGGCTGGAGCGTCGCCGGAATCCTGCTCATCAGCGCCCTCAGCGTGGTGCCGATGACGCAGACCAAGTTCGACATGTTCGGCGGCGGCAACCAGCGCAGCGAGACGCAGATCGACTACCGGCTCAACGGCAGCTACAGCAAAGATCAGGTGTCGGAGGAGGTGGCCCGGATCGAAGGCTACCTGGAGAGCAATCGAGACCGCTTCCAGATCGCGCAGGTCTACTCCTGGTTCAGCAGCGGCAGCGATGCGGGCACGATGGTGACCTTCAAGGATGGCGTAACGGATGCTGCTGCGCTGGTCGAGGCGATCCGCAAGGACCTGCCCAAGTCGGCGCGCGCCAAGTTCGGTATCGGAGATCAGGGCAACCAGGGCGGGGGCGGTACCGGCGAAGGGTTGCAGGTGCAACTGGTGGGGGATTCGACCCAGGTGCTCACCGAACTGGCGGACGACGTGGTGCCTGTGCTGGCGCGCTCGAGCATTCTCCGCGACGTGCGGGTCGACGCCGGCGACAGCAACAACGAGCTGAATGTGCGCGTGGACCGCGAGCGTGCCGCGGCCTTCGGTTTCAGCGCCGAGGAGGTCGCGCGGTTTGTGGGGCTGGCCCTGCGTGGTGCGCAGCTTCGTGACTTCAGTCGCGGTCAGACGGAGGTTCCGGTATGGGTACGGTTTGCCGGCGCGGAAGAGTTCGATGTCGCCGATATCGCGGCCTTCACCGTGCGCTCGCCCGATGGTCGCGACGTACCGTTGCTGAGCATGGTGGATCTGGACACCAGCGCCGCCGCCACCCAGATCCGCCGGACCAACCGCCAGACCTCCCTGGTGATCAAGGCCAACCTCGCCGAGAAGGCCACCACGCCGGAAGCGCGCAAGGAGATCGAACGGGTGCTGGACGCCATCGCTTTCCCCCCGGGCTATGGCTACACGTTTGAAGGCAGCTCGTTCGAGAATGACGCCGAGGCGGTCAACCAGATGATGTTCAACCTGATCATCGCGCTGGTGATGATCTACGTGGTGATGGCAGCGGTATTCGAGTCGCTGGTGTTCCCGTCCGCGATCATGAGTTGCGTGGTGTTCTCGATCTTCGGCGTGTTCTGGCTGTTCTGGCTCACCGGCACCGCGTTTTCGGTGATGGCCTTCATCGGCATCCTGGTGCTGATGGGCGTGGTGGTGAACAACGGCATCGTGATGGTCGAGCACATCAACAACCTGCGCCGACGCGGCTTGTCGCGTACCGACGCGCTGGTGGAGGGCAGCCGTGAGCGGCTGCGCCCGATCATGATGACGATGGGCACGGCGATCCTGGCCATGGTGCCGATCTCGCTGAGCAACACCGTAGTGCTGGGCGGCCTGACGTACTCGCCGATGGCCCGCGCGGTCGCCGGTGGCCTGGCGTTCTCCACGCTGGTCAGCCTGCTGTTCCTGCCAACGATCTACGCGATGCTGGATGACATGCGCAACGCGACCGCACGTTTGGCCCGGCGTGCACGCGGCGCGCTGCCGGAGAGCGAAACTCCCGTGGAGGGTAGGGCCGCCGCAACGAGCGTCCCCTGACCGACAACGGTTGTTTTAAAGCTGGGGCCCGTCCGCGCCCCAGCCACGCGCTTGCGCGGGAGATCAGCCGAACAGTGTCCCCAGCATCTTCATGCCCCCGGTCCAGACACCGATTGCGGTGCCCAGACTGGTCAGGAAGAAGTTCAGCAGCACGCGGGAGACGCGGTTGCGCCACCAGCCGCGCATGGTCTGAACGTCGGCGCGTAACGCCATGAAATCAGCATAGGTCGGTTTCCGCACCCATGCCTCGGTCAACGCACTCAACGTGCCCGACGCCAAGGCAGGGTGCAGCGGCGTGATCGGGGAGGCCACGAAGGCCACCAGAATGCTCAGCGGATGGCCGCCGGCGATCGCGCAGCCGAGCGCGCCCAGCAGACCGGTCGCCAGGATCCACTGCAGCAGCAGGTCCGAACCCACGTCGATGCCCCCGTGCCAGAAGCCCCAGGCAAAGCCGCCGATCACCACGGTGGACAGCACGATGGTGAACCACGGAATGGCACTCTTGGGCGCCACAGACTCCAGATCTTCCCGGATGGCGGTGGCGGGCCGGGTTTCCTCGCGCAGGTGCTTGGCCAGACCCTGCAGATGGCCTGCACCCACAACGGCAAGCACCTCGCGGGAGCCGTCGTGGTTGGTGTCCTCGCGGATTTCCCGCAGCCGCGCCGCCATATACCGGTCGCGCTCTGCAATCACGGTCTCGTAGACCGCCGGACTTTCGCTGGCGAATTCGTTGAAGCTCGCCTCCAGCATGTCGCCCTGCTTGAGCTTTTCGATGTCCTCCGCGGCGACCTCGTCATCGGCCAGCAGGCCGGCCAGCAGCCCACCGCCGAGTTTTGCCCGGCCCCAGAATCCGAGCCGGGCGGAGGCACGTTTGAACGTCAGCCCGACGTCGCGATCGATCAGATGCACCGGCATATCGCGCGCCCGCGCCTCCAGCACCGCCCGCTTGAGCTCCGCGCCGGGCTCCACTCCGAGCTGCTCCGCAAGCCTGCGCTGGTAGGCGGCGAGCGCAAGATTGGCGGCGAACATCGCGGTCTTGCCGGTGCGGATCACCTGCACCAGGTCGAGTTTTGCCATCGAGTCGGTGTCGGACAGCGCCTGCAGGCGCGCCTCGTCGAGCTCCACCGCGACCGCGTCGAAACGACCGCTGTCGATCGCCTCGCGCACCGCGTCGACACTGGCCTGCGACACGTGCGCGGTACCAAGCAAGGTGTAGCGCACACCATCGCGCTCGACCACTTCGTGCGGCTGGCCCTGCAGAAAATCGGCCGCGGGTGCCGGGGTGGTATCAGTCATCAAGGGACAGCCGTAGTGGATGGGCGGGAGCAGGGTGCAAATCAGTCGCGATAGCGTTTGAGCAGATCATCGTAGGCATCGATCCGGCGGTCACGCAGGAACGGCCAGATCCGCCGCACGTCCTCGCTCCGCTGCAGGTCCACCTCGGCCATCAGGATGCCGGCGGCATCCCCGGCTTTGGCGAGGAACTCGCCCTGCGGCCCGAGCACGTGGCTGTGACCCCAGAAGTCGACGCCCGACGTGCCCAGCGGTGAGGGTTCGTGTCCCACCCGGTTGCAGCTCAGCACCGGCAGGCCGTTGGCCACCGCGTGTCCCCGATGGCTGATGATCCACGCCTCGCGCTGGCGGTCCTTTTCGGCCTGGTCGTCGTCCGGGTCGTACCCGATCGCCGTCGGATACAGCAACAGTTCCGCCCCGGCCAGCGCCATCAGCCGTGCGGCTTCCGGATACCACTGGTCCCAGCACACCAGCACGCCCAGACGCCCGACCGACGTATCAATCGGTTCGAAGCCGAGGTCGCCCGGGGTGAAGTAGAACTTCTCGTAAAAGCCGGGATCATCGGGGATGTGCATTTTGCGGTACTTGCCGGCGATGCTGCCGTCGGCCTCCAGCACGACGGCGGTGTTGTGGTAAAGCCCGGCGGCGCGTCGTTCAAACAACGAGCTGACGATGACCACTTTGTGCTCCGCGGCCAGCCGGCCCAGCCGCTCGGTGCTGGGGCCGGGGATCGGCTCGGCAAGGTCGAACTCGTCGACCGACTCGTGCTGGCAAAAGTAGGGGCCGTTGTGGATTTCCTGCAGCAGCACCAGACGCGCACCGTCGGCGGCAGCCTGCGCCACGCGCTGCTCGATCTGCGCCAGATTGGCATCGGCGTTGCCGGTGCCACGGTCGATAATCGCGTGATCCTGGATCAACGCGACGGGAAGGGTCCTGGTTTTCATGACGACTCCGAATGATGCGGGGGGCGCCGACCGGCGCGTACCCGGCTGTGCTTGGGCGGCGGCAGGCGGCTGGTTCCGGTCAGCTGGTTCCGGTCAGATGCTTCCGATCAGCGCACTCCGGTCAGGCGAGGCCGGCCGGTAACTGCATCGTGATGCAGTGCAGGCTGCCGTTCTGCCAGATCAGCGCGCGGCAGGGTACCTGGACAATCTCGCGTCCCGGGAATGCTTCTGCAAGCACGGCCGCCGCGGCTGCATCCGCAGAATCGCCATATGCCGGCATCAGCACCGCGCCATTGATGATGAGGAAGTTGGCGTAGCTGGCCGCCAGGCGCCGTTCGCCGTCGATGACCGGTTCGGGCCACGGCAGCGGAAACAGCTGATAGGGCTGCCCGTCTGCTGTGCGGAAAGCCGCAAGCTCGGCGGCCATCGCCTGCAACGGCTCAAAGTGAGTGTCGGCCGGGTCGTCGCAGGACTGGTAGACGATGGCGCCGCGGCCGGCGAAGCGGGCGAGGGTGTCAATATGGGCGTCGGTGTCATCCCCCTCCAGATAGCCGTGCTCCAGCCACAGCACCCGATCCTGGTTCAGCCACTGACGCAACTTCTGGTCCAGCTCCTCACGACGGGCCTGCGGATGACGCTCGTGCAGACAGGTCCAGGTGGTCAGCAGGGTGCCCGCGCCATCGGTCTCGATCGCCCCGCCTTCCAGCGCGAAATCGATCTCTTCGCGGGAGCTGCCCGGAAACACGCCGCGATCGAACAGTCCCTCGATCAGGCGGTCATCGCGGGAGGCGGCGAATTTTCCGCCCCAGCCGGTAAAGCGGAAATCCAGCAGGTGAAAGCCGCTGCCCGTCTCCATGCTGACGGGGCCGGTGTCCCGCAGCCAGGTGTCGTCGTAGTCGATCTCGATGAAGGCCACGCGGTCCATATCCAGGCGGGCGGACGCCAATCGCGCCCGTGCGTAGGCCTGAACGTCTTCGTCGGCCACGCAAATTCGCACTGACTGGAAGCGCGTGATCGCGGCAACCAGCGCAATATACGTGTCCTCCACCTCGCCCAGACGGTCAGCCCAGTCAGTGTCGGCAGTCGGCCAGGCAATCAGGATCGCGGATTGGGGCTCCCACTCAGCGGGGAAACGCATTGATACGGTCATTTTTGCTCGGGTTGTGGCTCAGAGGACGGCCGGCTTGGGGCCGATTTCGCTGGTGAACGCCTGGTTGGCCACCACATCAATGACGCGGTTTTTCTCGAAATAAATCGTGAATGCCGGGTAGACCCAACGGTTGATGGTCGGCCACTGACGCTTCTGGCCGCCCCGGGGATCCAGGCGCTGGGCGGGTGCACCGTAGGCTGCCTCGATCTGGGACATGCTCATCCCGCGCGCAGGCGCGATCGTCGCCTCGACCCGATCGACCCGGTCGATCAACAGGGTGTCCGCCGAAACTGCGCCGGCGAAGCCCATCAGGGCGATCAGGGAAAGGCTGGCGATACCGGTTTTGATGGACATATCCTTGGATCCCTCGGCAGTGGTTATAGGCGGCCGATTGTAAGCGCTCCAGTGACCGCACCGTGATGCATCGGTATCGGCTTGCCGGCGGGACGCTTCACGCCGCTGCGACGCGCTTCCAAAAAGCAGAAAACCGCCCTTGGGCGGCTTTCTGGCGAAGCGCAGGAAGCGCCCGTGGTTCAGCGCTGGCGCGCCTTGAAACGCGGGTTCGACTTGCAAATCACGAAGACCTTGCCACGACGGCGAACGACTTTGCAGTCGCGGTGACGGTTCTTCGCCGACTTCAGGGAGGACAGGACCTTCATGACAGACCTCGGCAACAGTGGGAAATTATCAAGCCCGTAATTCTAGCCGGCATTTGCCGGTCAGAGCAAGCGCTTGCGTACAGGCACGTTCAACGGGTCGACGGAAGTCAGCCGGTGTGCCAACGGACCGACCGGAGAGGATGTCGCGTCACCCCGGTCTGCCCGCCACGTACGGATGCCGTCATAATAAAACGATGAACAGCAGCGAACCCTCCACAGCTACCGCCTCCGCACCTCCTCTCGCGCCGGTAATGACCATCGACGGCCCCTCCGGGTCGGGCAAGGGTACGGTGAGCCGCCTGGTCGCCAGGCGGCTCGGCTGGCATTACCTGGACTCCGGCGCGTTGTACCGCGCGGTCGGGGTTGCGGCGGGCTGGAAGTCGATCGACCTGGGTGATCCGGCAGCCTTGGTGCGTTGCGCATCCGACACGCGGATCGACTTCCAGGAGGCCGAAGACGGCTTGCGGGTACTGGTCAACGGCACCGACGCGACCCATGAGCTGCGGATGGAGACCGCGGGTGCTGCGGCTTCAGCGATCGCGGCGATTGCCGAGGTGCGCGAGGCGTTGAAGGCGCGCCAACGTGCGTTCCGTCAGCCACCAGGGCTGGTGGCCGACGGCCGCGACATGGGAACGGTGATTTTCCCTGACGCCCGGTACAAGGTGTTTCTGACCGCCAGCGCTGAAGAACGGGCGGATCGGCGCTATAAGCAGTTGAAGGACAAGGGGGTTTCGGTTACATTTGCGGGTCTGCTGCGGGAGATTCTGGCCCGCGACGCCCGCGACGCCAATCGCGCGGTGGCGCCTTTGCGACCGGCGATCGACGCCGTGACCGTGGACACCACTGGCGTTGACATCGATGCAGTCGTCGCCCGCGTTCTGGCGGTGATGACCCCGCCGCAGTGAGTTCCACCGCACAAACGCTGTAACCCGGCCCGTCGCAATCCCGCGGCGGATCAACCAACCGACACATGGTGCGGCAACATCGCATCACATCAACGGGTGGGTCGACCACGTGCTGCTTGCGTTATCCCCAATGGGTAACGATGCCAGCCGGTGCGGCCCGTGTGTTCACATGGATATTTTCCAATGACCGAATCATTTGCAGAACTGTTCGAACAGACCGAGCAATACCTCGCGAAGCTGAAGCCTGGCTCCATCGTCGTTGGTACCGTCGTCGAAGTCCGTAGCGACGTCGTCGTAATCAACGCCGGCCTGAAGTCCGAAGGCATCGTGCCGATCGAGCAGTTCCGTAACGACGACGGCGAGATCGACATCGCCGTGGGCGACCAGGTCAAGGTTGCCCTGGATGCCCTCGAGAATGGCTTTGGCGAGACCGTGCTGTCGCGCGAGAAAGCCAAGCGCGCCATGGTGTGGGACGAGCTTGAGGAAGCCCTCGAGAAGAACGAGACCATCACCGGCCGCATCAGCGGCAAGGTCAAGGGTGGTTTCACCGTCGACATCAAGGATGTCCGCGGCTTCCTGCCAGGTTCGCTGGTTGACGTGCGCCCGGTGCGCGACTCGACCTACCTGGAAGGCAAGGAACTCGAGTTCAAGCTGATCAAGCTGGACCGCAAGCGCAACAACATCGTCGTCTCCCGCCGTGCGGTGGTCGAGAGCGAGCACTCGGAAGAGCGCGAGCAGTTGATGGAGAAGCTGGTCGAGGGCGCGATCCTGAAGGGTGTGGTCAAGAACCTCACCGATTACGGCGCGTTTGTGGACCTGGGCGGTATCGACGGCCTGCTGCACATCACCGACATGGCCTGGAAGCGCGTGCGCCATCCGTCCGAAGTTGTGGAAGTCGGCGCCGAGCTGGACGTGCGCGTGCTCAAGTACGACAAAGAGCGCAACCGCGTCAGCCTGGGCCTGAAGCAGCTGGGCGAGGATCCGTGGGACAACATCGCGCGCCGGTACCCGGCCGACACCCGCGTGTTCGGCAAGGTCTCCAACGTCACCGATTACGGCGCGTTCGTCGAGATCGAGCCGGGCGTCGAAGGTCTGGTGCACGTGTCCGAGATGGATTGGACCAACAAGAACGTCAACCCGTCCAAGATCGTGCAGGTCGGTGACGAAGTCCAGGTCATGGTGCTGGACGTGGACGAGGAGCGTCGCCGCATCTCGCTGGGCATGAAGCAGGTGTCGTCCAATCCGTGGGAGACCTTCTCGGTCCTGCACAAGAAGGGCGACAAGGTTGAAGGCCAGATCAAGTCGATCACCGACTTCGGCATCTTCATCGGCCTGGACGGCGGCATTGACGGCTTGATCCACTTGTCCGACATCACCTGGAACTCCACCGGTGAAGACGTGGCGCGCAACTACAAGAAGGGCGACACGCTGGAAGCCGTGGTGCTGGCGGTTGACCCGGAACGTGAGCGCATCAGCCTGGGCGTCAAGCAGATGGAACAGGATCCACTTGGCCAGTTCATGGCCAGCAACGTGAAGGGCACCAAGGTCACCGGTACCGTCAAGGAAGTGGACGCCAAGGGTGCAATGATTGACTTGGGAGACGGCGTGGAAGGCTACATCTTCGCCCGCGATATCGCTGAAGAGCGCGTCGAGGACGCAACCCAGTTCCTCAAGGTTGGCCAGGAAGTCGAAGCCAAGTTCATGGGCATGGACCGCAAGGGCCGCAGCCTGCAGCTGTCGATCAAAGGCAAGGACGATGCCGAGACTGCTGACGCGATGGTCGAGTACCAGAAGGCGTCCGCCGATGCTGCCAGCGGCACCACCAAGCTGGGCGCGTTGTTGCGCGAGCAGCTGAACAGCAAGGCCGAGTGATCCAGTTGGCCTAGTACATCGTGGCGGCCCGGCTTCGGCCGGGTCGCCATGTTTGTGTTGGCCACGAACGTTTCCATGACCAAATCCGAACTCATCGAATTGCTCGCCCGTCGGCAGCCGCATTTGAAGGCCGACGATGTCGACATGTCGGTCAAGGCGTTGTTGCAGATGATGGGCACGGCGCTTGCCGAGGGCGACCGCATCGAAGTGCGCGGATTCGGCAGTTTTTCTTTGCACTACCGTCCGCCGCGTACCGGCCGCAACCCGAAAACGGGTGACGCCGTGGCATTACCTGGCAAACACGTCCCGCATTTCAAACCGGGGAAACAGCTTCGCGAACGGGTGACTGGTGTCGTGCCACTGCCTGCCGACGACTGAGTTGCCGCGAGTCCGTTAAGCTTGCAGGCGAACTTCGGAGTGACCGATGCGCCTGATTCGTCTGATTGCCGCGATTGCTTGCATCCTGCTGGGCGCAGTGCTGGGCGCGCTCAACACCCAATCCGTGGCCCTTGACCTGGGCATGACCACGATCCGCGCCAGCCTCGGGCTGACTGTGTTGGTGTTCTTGTTGATTGGCGTGGTGATCGGTGGCGGCATCCTTGTAATTGGCGTGGTGGCGCCATTGCGCCGGCGTTTGCGGCGTGCTGAAAACGTCGCCCGCGTGACACGCAACGAGGCCTGAGCATGGAATACCTCGACCAATGGCTGTGGTACCTGATCCTGATCCCGGGCGCCGCATTGGCTGGCTGGATCATCGGACGACGTGGTGGTGAGCGGCATAGCGATCATCAGGTCAGCAAGTTGTCCACCACCTATTTCCGTGGCCTGAACTACCTGTTGAACGAACAGCCTGACAAGGCGATCGAGCTGTTCCTGCACATCGCCGAGCTCGACAAGGACACCTTCGAAACTCAAGTTGCGTTGGGACACCTGTTCCGACGCCGCGGGGAAGTTGACCGTGCGATTCGACTGCACCAGGCATTAGTGCAACGCCCCGATCTGAGCGATCCGCAGAAGGTGCAGGCGCTACTTGCGCTGGGCGAGGACTACATGAAGTCCGGGCTGCTGGATCGCGCCGAAACGGTATTTTCCGACCTTGCGCAAATCGACCAGCGTGCGCCGCAAGCGCTGCGCCACTTGATTGGCATCTACCAGGCCGAACGTGACTGGGAAAAGGCCATCGAGAACGCCAGCCGTTTCGAGACGGCTACCGGTGAACCAATGGGCAAGCTGATTGCGCAGTTCGAATGCGAACTGTCGGACCGGCAGCGTTCCGCAGGCGATCTGGAGGCAGCGCGTGCGTCGATAGTGAGGGCGTATGCAGCCGATTCGACCTCTGCGCGCGCCGGCATCAGCGAGGGACGCATCGAGACGGATGCTGGCCATCCTGCCGCGGCGATCCGTGCCTTTGAACGTGCTGCCCGCCATGACCCGGATTTCCTTCCGGTCATCCTGCCGTCGCTGCTGGCCAACTACGAAGTCGTCGGCGAGCGCACAGGCGCGCGCGCGTTCCTGGGCGAAATGTGCGAACACTATCGCGGGATCTCGCCAGTGCTGGCCTTGGCCCGGATGGTGGAAGTGGAGGAGGGAGTCGGTGCCGCACGCCACTACTTGGCGCAGCAGTTGAAGGATCGGCCCTCAGTGCGAGGCGAAGCCGCCTTGATCGAACTTAGTTTGGCCGATGGGGCCGACGCCAACGCCACCCTGCACGATCTCAAGCACATCACCGATCAGTTGCTGGTGCGCAACCCGAGTTATCGCTGCACCCGTTGTGGCTTCGGTGCGCGCAGCCACCACTGGCAATGCCCGAGTTGCAAGGAATGGGGCACAGTGAAGCCGCTACTGAACTATGCGGTCGTATGATCCGGCGTTGTTGCTTGCCACTGGCCTGATTGCCGTCGCGGTCTCGTCGCTGGGCACTGCATGGGCATTGCGGCATGCCCGTCGCCATGGATTGATCGACATGCCGGATGTGCGCCGCAGCCATCGGATGGCCACGCCGCGTGGTGGTGGCATCGGAATCGTGCTGGCTTGCCTTGGTTGCTTCGTCGTGATGGCTGTTCAGGATGGCGGCAATTCAAGATGGTGGCTGGTTGCGGGAGGTCTCACGCTGGTCGCGGGTATCGGCTGGCTGGACGACCACCGTCCCTTGCCTGCATTGCCAAGACTTGCAGTGCACGTTTTGAGTGCTCTGCTGGTGGCGCTGGCACTTCACTTCGGCGGGGCTGGCGAGTTGGCCTGCCTCGCAGGATTCGTGCTGGTGCTCGGGCTAGTCAATGCCTGGAATTTCATGGATGGCATCAATGGCCTCGCTGCAAGCCAGGCCATGCTTTGTGGAGTGGCTTTTGCGCTATTGCCTGCCTTTCCCGCCCAGATGTTGGGGATCGCATTGGCAGGTGCCTGCGTTGGATTCCTGCCATTCAATTTCCCACGGGCCCGCTTGTTCCTGGGCGATGTCGGCAGCACGTCCTTGGGTTATATGGTGGCTGTTTTAATCTCGATCGGAGTGTCCGCAGGCCCCGCGCGCGAGTCGCTCCTGTTGCTTTTGCCGCCACTGGCGATGCTGGCTGATAGTGGCCTGACGCTGGTGTGGCGGATGCGGCGAGGGGATCGCTGGTGGCAGGCGCATGCCGAGCATGCCTTCCAGCGCTGGAGCCGAAGCAAGGGCCAGACCATCGTGACGCTCGCTTACGGCCTCTGGACGACAATCGTGATTGGGGTCATGCTTTTGTCTCGGGGCCACACGGGAATGACGGCGTTCATCGCATTCCTGTGCTGCTTAACGGCAACCGCGCTTGTATGGTGGTGGTTGCATCGGAAGTACGCCAGTCAATCCGAAGGATTCGGGTCATGAGCACATGGAAGGAGCGCTTCAAATACGGCTTGCCGCGCATGGCGGTGATCCTGCACGACTTGACCATGGTCTGGGTCTGCTGGCAAGGCTTGCACTACATCCGTTATGCGATGCAGGCGCAGCCACTGCCGCTGGCGCCGTTCTCCAGCACGGTGTTGATCGTTATCGTGGCGCAAGGCTTGGTGTCTTGGCGCGTGGGCCTGTACCGAGGCCTATGGAGGTTCGCCAGCGTCCCGGACTTGGTCAACATCTTCAAGGCCAGCTTGCTCGGACTGCTGGCGGTGGTGTTGGGTCTCTTTTTCTACAGCCGCCTCGATCTGGTCTCGCGCGCAGCCTTGTTGATGTATCCGTTCGCGCTGACCTTCCTGCTTGGTGCTCCACGCTTGATTTTCCGCGTCTGGAAAGACCAGCGATTGCTACGCCTGGATGACTCTGCGGCGCGTGTGTTGATCCTCGGGGCGGGGCAGGCCGCTGAAGGGCTGGTGCGTGACCTGCACCGCGCCGGCCGTTACCAGCCGGTGGGCTTCCTGGATGATGCTGACGGATTGCGAGGTACGCGTCTGCAGGGTTTGCCTGTACTGGGCCGCATCGATGACGTAGCTCGCATTGCCCGTGAAACGGCCGTGGAGCTATTGGTCATCGCGATGCCCTCGCTGGATGCCAGTGCGATGCGACGGATTGTTGGCATCTGCGAAGAAAGCGGCGTGCCGTTCCGCACACTGCCCAGGTTGACTGACATGCTGGACGGCCATGCGATGCCATGGCAACTCAAGGAAGTCGCCATCGAAGACCTGCTAGGCAGGCAACCCATGAGGCCGGACTGGAAGGCGATTGAAGGCTGGCTGGGCGGTCGTTCGGTCCTCGTCACAGGTGCTGGTGGTTCGATTGGTTCCGAACTGTGTCGCCAGTGCGCGCGAAACGGGGCGTGTCGGATTTCCATGCTGGAAATCGATGAATTGGCCCTGCTGACCATGGAGGCAAACCTGCGACGCGAGTCCCCCCACATCGAATGTATTCCCGTGCTGGGCGATTGCGGTGACCCCGCGGTGATGCGCCATGCGCTACGGCTCGCGGACGCTGACGCGGTCTTCCACGCCGCTGCCTACAAGCAGGTGCCACTGCTGGAGCGCCAATTACGCGAGGCAGTGCGCAACAACGTCCTGGCCACAGACGTGGTTGCTCGCGCGAGTTGCGACGCTGGCGTGGGCACCTTCGTGCTGATTTCCACCGACAAGGCGGTTGATCCGGTGAATGTGCTGGGTGCGACGAAGCGCCTGGCCGAAATGCTGTGCCAGTCCTATGTCGACCACCGTTCGACACGCTTTGTCACTGTGCGCTTCGGCAACGTACTTGATTCTGCGGGCAGCGTCGTACCGCTCTTCCGTGAACAGATCCGCCGTGGCGGGCCGGTCACCGTCACCGATCCAGAAGTGACGCGCTATTTCATGACCATTCCGGAGGCCTGCCAGTTGATCCTGCAGGCCTCGGCAATCGGTGCGCAGCACGCACTCTATACCCTCGACATGGGTGAGCCGATTTCGATCCGCATGCTGGCTGAGCAGATGAT
>JBDSPO010000029.1:0-3877 GCA_039930265.1 Lysobacter sp.
TGGGTCAGACAGCCCAGCGGACCCTTCAGGCCCTTCACGTTGGGCAGGCGGTTGGCTTCGGGCACGCGCACGTTGTCGAAGAACAGGCCGCTGGTGACCGAGGCGCGCAGGCTCATCTTGTGCTTGATCTCCTGCGCGGCAAATCCCTGCATGCCCTTCTCGACCACAAAGCCCTGGATGCCGTCATCGGTCTGCGCCCAGACGATCGCGATGTCGGCCAGGTTGCCGTTGGTGATCCACATCTTGCTGCCGTTGAGCACCCAGTCGCCGCCGTCCTTCCTGGCGTGGGTCTTCATGTTGGCCGGGTCGGAACCGCCGTGCGGTTCGGTCAGCCCGAAGCAGCCGATGGTCTCGCCGCGCGACATCGAGGGCAGCCAGCGCTGCTTCTGCTCCTCGGTGCCGTAGGCAAAGATGGGGTACATGCACAGCGAGGACTGGACCGAGACGAAACTGCGGATGCCGCTGTCGCCGCGCTCCAGTTCCTGGCAGATCAGGCCGTAGGAGACTGAGTTGAGCCCACCACCGCCGTACTCCTCCGGCAGCGTCGCGCCCAGCAGGCCGAGCTCGGCGATCTCGCTGACCAGTTCGCGCGGGAAGCGGCCTTCATCGAAGGCAGCGCCGATGATCGGGATCACGCGCTCGTCGGTGAATCGCGCCACCGTGTCCTGCACGGCGCGCTCCTCCTCGGTCAGCAGGGAGCGGGTGTCAAACAGGTCGTAGGGATTGAGGGACATGACGAACTCGGGCGCGGAAACGCCCATTGTAAGCAGCCGTTCCAACCGAGGCACATGTTCGACTGCCGGAATGAACAACGGGAGCCGGAATATCCGGCTCCCGTTGATGCATCGGGGTGCGTGCCGCGATCGTGATTCAGCTGCGCGGCGTCCCCGCGACCGCCACGGACTGCACGACCACGTCACCGTCGATCACCGGCAGGCGATCGCCCGGGCGATCGTCCATGCGGACGGTGTGATCCTGACCCTGGTAGCGGTAGGTGACGTCGTAGCCGACAACTTCATCGCTGCTGCCGAGCGAGATGCGGTCGCCGGGCTTCTTGCCCATGCGCTTGCTGCCGGTAGTGCCATCGGGATTGCGATACGCCACGTCGTAGCCCACCACGCGGCTGGACTGCGAGCTGTCAGCGACGGTGCGGCACTGGGTGTCGACCCGCTCGACGACCTGCCCGCCCACATGATTGCGGTCGACGCGGTTGCCGACGAACCCGCCCGCAACCGCGCCCGCGGCGGTGGCCGCCTTGCGACCGCTGCCCTTGCCGACCTGGTTGCCCAGCACACCGCCGATCAGCGCGCCGGCGACGGTGCCGCCCACGTTGCCGTCGCGCTCCGGAAGACGCTCCTGCACGACTACATCGTTGCAGACCTGGCGCGGGGTGGAAACGGTATAGCTCTCACGAACAGCATCCACGGAGGTAACCGACGCGTAGCGCGCCTCCTTCTGCTTCACCTCGTTGACGCTGACCACGTCCGCATACTCCAGCGGTGACGTCTGACCCAGTGGGGCGATCGCGCCGGGCGCGGCATCGCCGGTCAAAGCCATGCCATCGATGCCATTGCCCGACCCCGTCAGGCTGCCGCTGGTGATGACCCCGGACTCCGGGCGGTCAAAGGAGTTGTAGGCGGCAACAGCCACGCCCCCTACGAGCAACGCAGCGACAGCAACGGCAATCATGTTCCGGTTCATCAGACCACCTCATTCATGCGGGATACGCCCGCGAATTCGACTGGGTCCATTCGACCACTACCAAGCTGAACAGCGCTGCACTTCAGGTCACAAAGTGCCGCCGTGCGTCTGCACCGTCTCCACGCCGCAATTGCGATACTGCTTGCTTACCCGCCTGCGTACCGAGATAGCCATGGCAAGTCCCCTGCTGCTCCCCCTGCTCGCCTGGGCGAGGAAACTGCGGTTTCCGACCCTCTTCAAGATCACCGCCGCACTGTTCGTACTGTCGGTCCTGATCCCCGATCCGCTGCCGCTGGTGGACGAGATCCTGTTGGGACTGGGCACGCTGATGCTGGCCCAGTGGAAGCAGCGCGGAGCGGTGATCGACGCGCCAGCCAGGAAACGGCGCTGACCCGTCGTGCTGATTGATACACACTGCCATCTGGACCAGGTCGAATTCGACCATGACCGCGATGCGGTGATCCGCCGGGCGCGTGCTGCCGGCGTCACCCGCCAGGTCGTCCCGGCAACAACGGCTGAAGGCTGGCCCGGACTGCGTAAGGCATGCGCCGTCAGCGCCGGCCTGTACCCGGCCTACGGACTGCACCCGATGTTCCTGGCGTCGCACCGCCGCGAGCATGCCGGGGAACTGAAGGACTGGATCGAAAGCGAAAATCCGGTTGCGGTGGGTGAATGCGGTCTGGATCATTTCATCCCGGACCCGGATCACGCATCGCAGGCGTGGTATTTCGACGCCCAGCTGAGACTGGCCCGCGACTTCGATCTGCCTGTGATCGTGCATGCTCGCCGGGCAGTCGATGAGGTGATCGCCGCGATACGCCGGATCGGAAGCCTGCGCGGGGTGGTCCACAGCTTCTCCGGCAGCCAGCAGCAAGCCGAAGCGCTCTGGAGGCAGGGTTTCATGCTTGGACTGGGCGGGCCGGTGACCTATGAGCGCGCGACGCGGCTGCGGCGCCTCGCCACGACCATGCCGGTGGAGTGGCTCCTGCTGGAAACCGACGCGCCCGACCAGCCGGACGCGAACCATCGCGGCCAGCGTAATGAACCCGCGCGCCTCGTCCACGTGATGGATACCATCGCCGGGTTGCGGGGCATCCCGCGAGAAACGTTGGCGTCTGCGACCACCGCCAATGCGGAGCGGCTGTTCCGCTTGGCGACTGCAGAAGTCCGCCCTGTTTGACGGAACGCCAACGCCTCCCCTCGTGCACAATCCAGTAGAACAAAGGGGAAGGCATGCAATCGGTAAACGGAAAAATCGCGCTCATCACGGGAGCCGCGATGGGTATGGGGCGGCTGTATGCGGAACGCGCGATCGCCGAAGGGGCCGCCGCAGTAGTGCTGTGGGATATCGATGGCCCTGCCCTGGCGGCCACCCGCGATGACCTCCGCACGCCGGGGACGCAGGTCCACGCCTTCGTGGTCGACGTGTCCTCGCTGTCGGACATCACCACCGCTGCCGCACGGGTGCGCGCCGAGGTCGGCGATCCGGACATCGTGATCAACAATGCCGGGATCGTGCGCAGCAAGCCGTTCTGGGAGCACGACCACACCCGCGATATCGCCCAACTGATGGACGTCAACATCCTGGCGCTGATGCACATCACCCGCGAATTCCTGCCGGCGATGATCGCCCGACCGGGTCCCGCGCGCGTGCTCAACGTCGCTTCTGCATCGGGCATGCTCGCGGTGCCGCGTATGAGCGTGTACACGGCGTCCAAGTGGGCGGTGATCGGCTGGAGCGATTCGCTGCGTCTGGAGCTGCTGCGCGCCGGCCATACGCACGTGCGCGTCACCACGCTGATTCCCAGCTATATAACGACCGGCATGTTCGCCGGTGCACGGGCGCCGCTGCTGACGCCGCTGATGGAGCCGTCCGACGTGGTTGACCGCGCGTGGAAGGCGATGAAACGCGGCAAGGCACGCCTCATGCTGCCGTGGACGGTTTGGCTCAGCGGTGCCTTGCGTGGACTCCTGCCGCAACCACTTTGGGATGTGCTGGCCGACAGGATGTTCCGGGTGTACTCGTCGATGGACCATTTCACCGGTCGCGGCCCCAAATCGCGCCCATGAAAAAGCGGGCCGAAGCCCGCCTTTTCATTACCAGCGATGACGCCGCTGCGGATTACTCCGCTGGCGTGCCCTCGCCTTCTTCCACGGCCTTCATCGACAGGCGGAT
>JBDSPO010000030.1:0-5281 GCA_039930265.1 Lysobacter sp.
TCGTCGCCCATGCCACCGCCATGCGCCAAGGCCTCGAACGCCATGCCGGCGGTGATCGCGCCGTCACCGATGACGGCGACCACCTTGCGCTCGTCGCCGGCCCGCTGCAGGGCTATGGCCATGCCCAGCGCCGCGGAGATGCTGGTGGAACTGTGGCCGACGCCGAAGGTGTCGTATTCCGATTCGTCCCGCTTCGGAAACGGCGCAATCCCGCCCTTCTGCTTGACCGTGTGGATCTGGTCGCGACGGCCGGTGAGGATCTTGTGCGGGTAGGTCTGATGGCCGACGTCCCACACCAGGCGATCCACCGGCGTGTCGTAGGCCCAGTGCAGCGCCACCGTCAGTTCGATGACACCCAGACCCGCGCCGAAGTGACCGCCCGATTGCGCCACCTGCTCGATCAGATACGCACGCAATTCTCCCGCGATCTCGGGCAGTACCTCGACGGGGAACTGGCGCAAGTCCGCGGGCACCTGGATGCGCGCGAGATGGGGGTAACGGTCTGGATCGATCATCAATACGCTGTCGGACGGTGGTACGCCATTGTCCCGCTCGCGTCGGAGCGGGGCAAGGCACGTCCGGACCGGGTGCGGCGGAGGGTCAGCGGCCGCGCAGGCGACCGAACAGTCCGGTCGGCTTGCGAGCCGGCTCAATGGCGGGTTCGGGCGGGCGCTCCACTTCAGCGAAGCCCGTCGTCAGGCTCGCATTCACGAAGTCGGTGACATCTTCGCGGGTGACGCCACTGGCCTCGGCGATTTCCGCAAGGGTAGCGGGACCCTTCATCATCACGGTGGCTATGCGGAAATGGCGCGGGTATTCGCGCTCGGTCTGCGGCCACTTCAGCAGCAGGTAGCGTGCATCGGGGTCGAAGCCGGGCAGCAGGCGTCCCTCGCTGGATTTGAGTCCTCCGAACCACAGCAGACGCGACAGCGGCTGGGGGTCACCCAGCGCGGACGCGCGGGAAGTCCAGTCGGGCAGGGTGGCGAAGTCCGCTTCGCTTGCATCTCCGGTGACATGCGCGGCGAGTGGCTTCAGGGTGGCCGGACCGAAGTATTCGCGACGGTCCAGGTCAAGCAGCAGGGTCACTCCCTCGCGCTGGAATCCCACACGACCAACGACCCGACCGGACGCGAGCCACTCGACCAGGGTGCGCGGTTCCGCCACAAACGGTTGCGACACACTGACCGGAATCTGCGGCTGCAGGCTGGCTACGGCCGGCACGGTTTCACCGGCGGCCGCGCTGGCCGGCTCCCGCCGCGTGCCCAGTTCGTCGGTTGCCACCTCGACTGCCCCCAGACCGAGCGGAGCGGCGATCTCCTCGTCAAGCAGACCGGACCTCTCCTCCGGAAGTTGGTCCTCGGGTCGTGGAGCAGGGGAGAGCCCGCTTGGCGTGCCGTCGGCGGGTGACAGATCGACCTGTGCCGGTACCACGTGAGGCGCCAGTTCGCCCAGCAGGAGCTGCAGCGATCCGGCATCGAACGGTTGCGCCAAGCGGTAGTCGGCCTGCGTACGTGGCGCCGACGTCAGGCCAATCACGATTTTGCGGTCGGCGTGCAGGCGCAGCCAGCTCATCGGCCCGTACATGCTGTCCATGTCGACAATCACATGGTCGGCCGTACCGTCGGTGCGCATCTCCCAGACTCCTCCCAGGCGCGCATTGACGGCATCGAAGGCAGCCTTGAGGGAAGCTTCGGTCGCCGGATCCATGCCGGTAAGGCCAAGGGTAAGAGCCATTTGTAAGTCCGTGTTTTGCCGCTCTCCAGTGTCGCGGAGCCTACTGCGGGCGTCAATGAACGTTCCCGGGCGTCCGGCCGCAGCGGGCGCCACTCTCAACAGACCTCGGCGCGTGCGCCGGCGGGCAGCACCAGGTGGTCACGGGCATGCTTCTTGGGCAGCTGACTTCTCAGGAACGCCATCTGGTCGGCGAGGATATTGCGGTTCGACAGGATCAGGTGCTCCACCCAGCTCGGCCGGTAGGGCACGGCAAGCAGAGGCATGTTGGCCTGCTGGGGCGTGCGGCCGCCTTTGCGGGAGTTGCAGTGGAAGCAGGCAGCGACCACGTTCTCCCATACATCACGACCGCCGCGGGACACCGGCAGCACGTGGTCACGCGTCAGGTGCGGCCGGTTGAACTCACCGCCGCAGTAAAGGCACAGGTGGGCGTCGCGCGCGAACAGCGCGGTGTTGGTCAGCGTCGGCGTGGGGTTGGTGGCGCGTGAGCGTGCATGGCCGCGCGCCGCCACGATGGGGTGCAACTGCAGCAGACTGTGCTGCCCGCTGCGGCGATTGATCCCGCCATGCACGGCCAGACAAGGATCACCCAAGGTCCAGGCGACTGCGTCGCGGGCGTACAGGCACGCCGCCTGTTGCCAATTCATCCAGTTGAGTACCCGGCCATGCGCATCCAGCGAGAGCAGGCGGACCGCATTGAGGCGCTCGATCGCGGGACGCCGGGCAATGGGAGGGGCGTCCGGTCCCCGCGAGCCGCGCGGCTCGACGGGGTTTCCAGAGTGGACCACGCGCAGCAGCGGTGTGTCGGTCTCCATTGGAAATCGAGCATATACCCGATTTTGCGGCAATTGTCCGCGCCTGCATTCGCGACGCGAATCCAACCCGGCAGGGTCAGTCGTCGAACTGTGCCGCCTCCAAGGTCATCAGCGAGGCGCTGCCGCTGCGGATGGCGGCTTCGTGCATGAGGGTGCGGGGCAGAATCCGGGCGAAATAGAACTTCGCCGTTTCGCGCTTGCCGGCCTTGAAACCCTCTGGATGGCTGCCCGCCTCACTCTGCGCCACACTGCGGGCCCACCAGTACGCCAACGCCACATAGCCCGAATACATCAGGTAGTCATACGCGGCTGCACCGATCTCTTCGGGATCGCGGGTGGATTTCGCGACCACGTCCAGCGTGAGTTTCTGCCACTGCGCCGTGTGCTGGCGCAGCGGGGCAACAAACGCCGCGACCGCGGAATCGTCGGAGTGGGCGCTGCAGAACTCCTCGATCATGCCCAGCATCACCTTGAAGCCCTCACCCTGCAGTTGCAGGATCTTGCGGCCCAACAGGTCCAGCGCCTGGATACCGGTGGTGCCTTCGTACAACGTGGTGATGCGGGCATCGCGGGCCAATTGCTCGACGCCGTGCTCGGCGATATACCCATGACCGCCATAACACTGCACCGCGTGGTAGGTGCATTCAACGCCCCACTCGGTGAGGCACGCTTTGACGATCGGAGTGATGAAGCCGACCAGCGCGTCGGCCTGCCGGCGCTCGCCTTCGTCGGTCGAATTGTGGGCCACATCGATCTGCAGCGCGGCGTGATAGCTCATCGCCCGACCACCCTCGATCAGCGCCTTGCAGGTGAGCAGCATCCGGCGCACGTCGGGATGGACGATGATCGGGTCCGCCGGCTTGTCGGGAAACTTCGCGCCGGACAGCGAGCGCATCTGCAAGCGCTCACGTGAGTAGGCGAGGGCGTTCTGGTAGGCGCGGTCCGACAGTCCCAGTCCCTGCAGCCCCACCGCGAGGCGCGCGGCATTCATCATGGTAAACATACCGGTCATGCCTTTGTTCGGCTGACCGACCAGGTAGCCCTGCGCACCGTCGAAATTGATCACGCAGGTGGCTGAGCCATGGATGCCCATCTTGTGCTCGATGCTGCCGCAGCGGACCTGGTTGGCTTCCCCGATACTGCCGTCCCGTCCCACGCGCACTTTGGGCACGACGAACAGGGAAATGCCCCTGCTGCCGGGCGGTGAATCGGGCAGCCGCGCCAGGACCAGATGGATGATGTTCTCAGTCAGGTCGTGATCGCCGGCGGTGATGAAGATCTTGGTGCCGCTGATGGCATAGCTGCCGTCGGCGTTGGGTTCCGCACGGGTCTTCAGCAAGCCAAGATCGGTGCCGCAATGCGGCTCAGTCAGGCACATCGTGCCGGTCCAGCGGCCTTCCACCAGCGGTTTCAGGAACACGTCCCGCTGCCAATCCTCACCGTGATGCAGCAGGGCCTCGGTGGCGCCGTGCGAGAGCAGCGGAAAATTACCCCACGCCAGGTTGGCGGCGTCGATCATCTCCTTCTGCGCAAAGCCCACGGACTGCGGCAAGCCCTGGCCGCCGAATTCCGTGGACGCCACCAGGCCGGTCCAGCCGCCGTCGACATACTGTGCGTAGGCCTGCTTGAACCCGGTCGGTGTGGTCACCGCGCCGGTGGCGGGATCAAAGCTGCAACCCTCGCGGTCGCCGACGCCGTTGAGGGGAGCCAGCACCTCCTGGGAAAATCGCGCGCTCTCGTCCAGCACGGCGTCAACCAGTTCACGGCTGGCGTCCTCAAATCCCAGGCGCTGGAACTCCGCCTCGGCGCCAAGCAGGTCGAACAGGACGAAACGCATATCCCCCAGGGGGGCTTGGTAATTGCTCATGCCGGCCTCGCTTCAAGTGCAGGGAAATTGCTGGGGTGGCAGCGCGCCTGGTGACTACGGGGGTGACCTCGCTGCCGCGCCGGAGCTGCCGCTCCGGCAATCTGGATCAGATGGTCGGGCTCACCGAAGGACGCCGGGCAATCCGGGTGCGGGGCTCAGGGCACTGGCGCGCTCAATCTTGAATTCGCGCTGACGTTGCTCATCGGGTGTCACCGAAACGGTGCCCGCCAGCGAATAGTCAACGCCTTTTCTGCCCGCAAGCGCGTCGGCGACCGCCAGTTTTGCCGCCACCGACGGTGCAATCGCTACGCTCAATACGTCGGCGGACTCCGGCCCGATGGTCAGGCCCGGCTGAACGGACAACGTTGCCGCATCCGCGCCGGCAATCCTCATGACCAGTTGCACGGCATCGAAGCGCATCTTGATGCTGCTGAAGTTCTCGATCCGCAGCTCAGCCGTCCAGCGACCGTCGGTGCCTACCGTCAGTTGCTGGATCCGCGCGCTGGGTTCTGAGACCCTGCGTACCGGGCCGCTCGCACAGGCGGCGAGCAGCGCCACGCATACCAGCCACACCGTCCACTGCATCCCGCGTTTTGCCCGCATATCGACCACTCCGCCTGTAGAGCGTCGAGCATACTACGGCGCATGGTGGCGGTCGCAGTCGGATGGGGAATCCCAAAAATACAAAACCCCGCATCGGTGTTTGCCGTTGCAGGGTCAAGGTTTCACGAGGTGCCACCAAAATGGTGGCCGGGGAGGGAATCGAACCCCCGACACGGGGATTTTCAATCCCCTGCTCTACCAACTGAGCTACCCGGCCAATTCACGAGCATGCCGTGAAGGAGCGGAATCATAGCCGGGCGAGCAG
>JBDSPO010000031.1:0-12513 GCA_039930265.1 Lysobacter sp.
CCGGCCCGATGTCCGGTTTCGATAACGCCAAGGTCGATGCGGCATTCTTCGAAGGCACCGCGATCAAGTCGAATTTCCTGGTCAACCTCGGCTATGGGCAGGAGGAAACATTGTTTCCGCGCTCCCCACGTCTGTCGTTTGACGAGGCGGCCCGGATCGCCTGAGCCCACCGCACTGACGCTTCCCGTTTGCCTCCTCCACCGCCACAGGAATGCCACCATGCTCAAGCGACTGCTCCTCACCGTTGCGCTGGCCACCGCCACCACGGCGGCCAATGCCGCCCCGGTCACCTACCAGCTGGATCCCGCCCACACCGACGTGATCGCCCAGTGGAGCCACTTCGGCTTCTCCAACCCGACCATGCATTTTGGTCAGGCGGACGGTGTGCTGGTGTACGACGCTGACAACGTAGGCGCCTCCAGCGTCAAGGTGACGCTGCCGCTGGCCGGGCTGAACAGCTACACCGCCAAGTTCGATGCGCACCTGCGCAGCGCGGACTTTTTCAATGCGGTCGAGTTTCCGGTGGCCACCTTCCGCAGCACCGGCGTGGAGTCGCTCGCTGAAGGCAAGCTCAGGGTGGCCGGCGAGTTGACGATCAAAGACATCACCCGACCGGTGGTCCTTGACGTGACCCTGAACAAGGTTGGCGAAAACATGCGCAAGCAGCCGACGATCGGGTTTGACGCGACGACGACCATCAAGCGCAGCGATTTCGGTCTGGGCCTGCATGCGCCGGCAGTGAGCGACGAGGTCCGGATCCGCATCACCACCGAAGCATCCGTGGCCCAAGCCGGCTGAGGGACGGTCATGATTACCGAACGCCCCGCGACCGCCCGCGGTCACGGCCCGGCCCAGACCGACTGGCTGCAGAGCCGGCACACGTTCTCCTTTGGTGGCTATTACGATCCCCAGTGGATGGGGTTTGGTGCGCTGCGGGTGATCAACGAAGATAGGGTGGCGGGCGGGGCCGGGTTTGCCCCGCACCGGCACGCCAACATGGAGATCCTGAGCTACGTGATCTCCGGCGCGCTGGCCCACCGCGACAGCAGCGGTGCCGACGGGGTGATCCGGGCCGGCCAACTGCAGTGGATGGGTGCCGGCCATGGCGTGCAGCACAGCGAGTTCAACGCGTCCGACACGGAGCCGGTGCATTTTTTGCAGATCTGGCTGCAGCCCGACCAGGTGAACGCCGCACCCGGCTACGCGCTGCGGGCGGCGACAGCGGACGAGGGCTGGCAACTGCTCGCCTCGCCCGGTGGTGAGGATGGCAGTCTGGCCATCCGCCAGAACGCGCACTTGCACCGGATCGGTCTGGCACCAGGCGTTGCGGCGAGTCGCCTGCTGGATCCGGGTCGCCGCTACTGGCTGCATGTGGCCAGCGGTGCGGTAACGGTCGACGACCGCCATCTGGTGGCCGGGGACGGGCTGGGTTTCACTGCCGAGTCGGGGTCGCTGGCACTGTCCGGTGGCGCGGCAGCACCGGGCCCGGCGGATGTGCTGTGGTTCGATCTGCCCGGTTGATATCACGCCCGCGCGCGGGGACCGACGGTGCGCGCGTCCATCGGTCGGGTGAGGTCTGCGGTGGCTGGTAAACTGGCGTCCTCGCCACGTCGCCGATATCCGCCATGACCGCAGCCCACGACCATCCCACCCAGGCCAACGCCGAGCGCCGCTACACGGTGACGCGCGCCGACCTGCCGTTGAGCTGCCCGCTGCCGTCGATGGCGCTGTGGAATTCGCATCCGCGCGTCTACCTGCCGATCGAGCAGGAGCGGGAGTGCGCCTGCCCCTATTGCGGCGCGCACTTCGTCCTGCAGGACTGAGTCGCCACGATGCGCCCGGTCACGGTGCTCCAGCTGCTGCCGGCGCTGGAGTCGGGTGGGGTGGAGCGCTCAACGCTGGAAATCGCCGAAGCCCTGGTCAACGCGGGTCATCGCGCGCTCGTGGTATCCGCCGGAGGTCGTCTGGTGCCGCGCCTGCAGGCCCTGGGTGCTACGCACGTGACGATGGACATTGGCCGCAAGTCCTTGGCGACGCTTGCCCAGGTGCGACCGCTGCGCCGGCTGATCGAGCATGAACGCATCGACATCGTCCATGTGCGCTCGCGGTTGCCGGCCTGGATCGCGCGATTCGCGTTGACCGGGATTCCCGTCACGCGCCGCCCGTACCTGGTCTCCACCGTGCACGGCCTCAACTCGCCCTCGCGCTACAGCGCGGTGATGGCGCGCGCCGACCGGGTCATCTGTGTCTCGGGGTGCGTGCGCGACTACGTTCGCACGCACTACCCCGCCGTCGACCCGGCCCGCCTGCGGGTGATTCCGCGCGGGATCGATCCGGCGGCCTTCCCGCCGCGTCCCCGGCCCGATCCCGCGGCGCGGGCGTGGGCCGCCGCGCAGCATCCTGCGCTGGCCGGAGACGGCCCGCTGCTGCTGCTGCCGGGTCGCGGCACCCGGCTGAAGGGTCACGCCGATGCGCTGGAATTGCTGGCGCGCCTGCGCGCCGATGGCAGCGATGCGCGCCTGTGGCTTCCAGGCGCGCGCGAGCGCGGTCGCGAGGCCTATATTGTGGAACTGGAAGCCATCGCCGCGCAGCGCGGCATCGACGCGGTGGTCGCGTTTACCGCACCCACCGATGCAATTGCCCGCGCCTACGCTGCCAGCGATCTGGTGCTGCAGCTGTCGCGCAAGCCGGAGGCCTTCGGCCGCACCGTCATTGAGGCGCTGGCCGTCGGACGCCCTGTGCTGGGTTGGGCGCACGGCGGCGTGGGCGAACTCCTGGCCGACCTGCAGTCGAAGGGTGCCGTGGCACCGTTCGATTTACTGCAGTTGCATCGCCAAGCGTGCCAACTGCTTGAACCCGACGCCGCGCCAGCCGGTACGATGCCGGCTCTGGCGGATTTCACCCTGCAAGCGATGCAGCAAGCGACTCTGGATGTCTATGCAGAACTCATCAAGTGACCCACAGGCGATCGCGCCCAACGCCGGCGGATCGATACCCGCGCCCGGTCTGGTGCCCGCCGCGCACGCGCTGCAGGGGTGGCGCTGGGCGCCCGCGTGGATCCTGGCCTATGTCGCGCTGTGGCCCGCGCCCGGATATGCCGAGGGCGTGCTGGTGCTCGGCGCGCTGGTGGCGATCGCCAAGCTGATCGGTTCGCGATTCCGCGGCGGCGCCGCACTGCTCAGTGGCCCGGCGTGGGCGCTGACCAGCGTACTGTTCTTCGCGTATTGGGTGCCCCAGCTGGTGTCCACCCTGGATTCGGTGGATCCGGCGCGGGCGCTGCGTGAGGCCGCCGTGGACCTGCGCTACCTGCCTTTCCTGTGGCTGGTCGCCGCCGCAGTGGCCAACGAGCGCGGCCGCCGCACCACCTTTGGTGGACTGGCGATCATCATTGGCATCTGGACGGTGGACGCGCTGCTGCAAGCGGGCTTTGGCACCAGCCCGCTGTTCTTCGCACTGGACTCGCTCAAGCAGCTCATCAGCGGGCATGCCATGTGCAGCCTCAGTGAGACGGCCGGCGCAGATCGGCTCAGCGGCGTGCTGGGTCCGTGCAATCTGAAGTTGGGCATTGTCCTGGCGAGCCTGTCGCCGTTCGCCCTGTATGCCGCGGCGCAGCGGCTGCAGATCACCGGCTGGTTGATTGCCGCCGTGGCCATCGGCCTTGTGGTGATGCTGGCCGGCTCGCGCGCGTCGTGGATCACCTACCTGCTGGTGCTGTTGCTGTCGGGCTGGCGCCTGCTGGACTGGAAAAAACTGCTGGGCGTGTTTGCCATTGGCGCGGTCCTGATGGGCGTGCTCGGCGTGGTGTCCCCGGATGTCCGCCAGCGGCTGGTGCGTACGACCCATGTGTTTGCGGTCAACGAGCACGGTGTCGACACCGCGCTGTCGGGGCGCACCCGGATCTGGGGTGCGGCGCTGTGCATGGCCCGCGAGCACCCCGTCAACGGTGTGGGGGCGCGCGGTTTCCGCCAGGCATTTCCCGCCTGCGATCCGCAAGCCGGGCAGTTGGCCGCGTGGGGCGAGGGTCCGGCCCTGCATGCGCACCAGATCCTTCTGGAGATACTCAGCGAAACGGGATTCTTCGGCCTGTTGATGTGGCTGGCCGGCGCCGCGATGGCGTGGCGGGCCTGGCGGTTTGCCGATGTGCAGGCGCGCCAGCGGGCACACCCGGCGATGCTGGCCCTGGTGGTCACGGTGTTTCCACTCAACACCCACCTGGCGTTCTATTCCACCTTCTGGGGCGGATTCACCCTGTTGCTGGCTGCGCTGTATGCCGGCAGTCTGTTGGCCGTCTCCGACACGGTCGAGCCGACGCCGCAGGACCGGCGGGCGGGTATTACCGGGGCCGGTACGGAGAGTCCAACCCTGCCGGGCGACGCTTGAAGCGCCGGTGGATCCACAGGTACTGGCTGGGTGCCTCGCGCACCATCGCCTCGATCGCGGCGTTGATCCGCCCGCTGTCGATTACCGCATCGCTGGACGGAAATTCGTCCAGCGGGTCGCCCAGGCGCAGGACGTAGTCCGCTCCCTCGCGACGGTGAAAGAACGGCACCACCGCGCAGCCGGTCAAGCGGGCGAACTGGTGGGTGGCTGTGATGGTCGCGGCGGGCACCCCGAAAAACGGCGCGAACACCGTGTCCTTGCCGCGCATGTCCTGGTCGGGCGCGTACCAGAGCAGTCCGCCCTGCTTGAGATGGCGCATGGCCGGTCGCAGTTCGGCATTGGCGAACATGGCACTGGCATAGCGCAGCCGACCGCGCTTGACCGCCCATTCCATCACCGGCCCGCGGTGGCGGCGGTACATTCCCGCCAGCGGCAGGTGATCGCACATCAGTCGGCCGCACAGCTCCAGGGTCATGAAGTGACCGGATACCAGCAACACGCCGCGACCGCTGGCGCGGATCGCCTCGATCTTCTCCCGCCCTTCGATACGGACCGAGGCCCGCATCGGTGCGACCGATCCCCACCACGCGCGGGCGAATTCAAACAGGCCGATGCCCAGGTCGCGGAAGTTCTCGCGCAGCAGGTTCGCGCGCGCGGACTCGTCCAGCTCCGGAAAACACAGTGCCAGGTTGGTCTGCGCGGCGCGTCGACGGTCACCGGCAACGCGCAGTGCCAACGCGCCGATGCCGGTGCCCAGCGCCCTCTGCACCGGCCAGGGCAGTCGTGCGGCAAGGATCAGCAAGCCCAGGCCCAGCCAAGCGGGCCAGTGGCGCACGCCCAAGGGGGCAGGACCGGGCGAGGTCGGGCTGGCGGCGGCGCGATGGTTTTCGTGCGATGGAGACGTGGAAGGCATGCGGACGATTCTACCGACCGTCGCCGCCATGCCAGACAAACACCGTCGCACAGAGCCGGCCGGGTCCTGCGCCATGGCGCTGCAGTATCCTGAGCCGATGCGAACAGACCCCATCGAGCGCCTACTGCGCGGCCTGTATTCGACCCTGCTGTATGTGCTGGTGCCGATGACGGTGTACCACCTGATCTGGCGCGGCTTCCGCCAGCCCAGCTATTTCCAGCGGTGGAACGAGCGCTATGCGCGCTACCACGACACCGCACACGCCAGCACCCTGTGGATCCATGCCGTATCGGTGGGTGAGGTCAACGCTGCGGTGCCGCTGGTGAATGCCCTGCGCCGCGGTCGACCGGACCTGCATCTGCTGGTCACCACCATCACCCCGACCGGTTCGGAGCGGGTGCGGGCGCTGTGGGGCCACGACGTCGAGCATGTCTACCTGCCCTACGACCTGCCCGGCGCGGTCGCACGCTTCCTGCGCCATTACCGCCCGCGCGCCGCGCTGATCATGGAGACCGAGCTCTGGCCCAACCTGCTGTTCGGTTGCCGCGACCACGGGGTGCCCACCTATATCCTCAATGCACGTCTGTCGGAACGCTCGCTGCGCGGATACCGCGTGTTGGCGCCGCTGGTGAGCCGCGCGCTGCGCACGGTGACCAAGGTCGCTGCCCAGTCGATGGCCGATGCCATGCGCTTTGTGCAGCTTGGCGCCAGCTCCGACCAGGTGGTGGACGTGGGCAATCTGAAGTACGACGTCATGGTGCCTGAAGGGTTGGACGCGTTCGCCGCCGAATGCCGGCAGCGCTGCGGACCGAGGCCGGTGTGGATCGCGGCCAGTACCCACGAGGAGGAAGAGGCGGCGGTGATATCGATCCACCGTCGCCTGCGCGAGCGCTTCCCGGATATTCTGCTGCTGTGGGCGCCGCGCCATCGCGAGCGCTTCCGGGTCGTGGTCGAGCAGTCGCGCGCGGCGGCGTGGCGGGTCTCAACCCGGTCGCGCGCCCAGTGGCCGGCGGCCGATGATGCGGTGTTCGTGATCGACACCCTCGGCGAGTTGGTGCCCTTCTACGCCTGCGCGGACGTCGCGTTCGTGGGCGGGAGCCTGCAGGAGATCGGTGGCCACAACCTGCTGGAGCCGGCTGCGACCGGCACGGCGATCGTGACCGGGCCGCATCTGCACAACTTCACCGAGATCGCGCGCCGGCTGGACGCAGCGGGCGCGCTGCGGATTGCATCCGACATGGTCGGCGTGGCGGGCGCGCTGGAAACGCTGCTGGCCGACCCCGCACGGCGGGACGCGATGACCGCGGCCGGCAGACACCTGGTGGAAACCGGTCGTGGCGCGCTGGCGCAGACCCTGGTGCTGCTGCAGCCAGCGTTGGCGCCGGCGGTGGGCAGCGGAACCGGTGCTACCGCTGCGGAGTGGACTGCACCTGCGCCTCGGCGTCCACGGTGAGCAGACGGTTGATGGTCTGCACATCGTCGATGTCGAGCGTGCCGGCGGCCTCTTCCAGCGCCAGTCGCTGCTGCAGGTGGTTGTAGCGGGTGATCGCGTACGCCTCCTGGGCGCGGAACAGGTTCTGCTGGTTGTTCAGCACGTCCAGCACGGTCCGGGTGCCGACCTCCAGACCGACCTGGGAGGCATCGTAGGCAGCCTGCGCGGACACCAGCGCGAGCCGTCGCGCTTCGACCTCGCTGACGCCGGCCACCAGCGTCTGGTAGGCATTGCGGGTGTTGCGTTCCAACGCGCGACGCTGCTGCTCGAGCTGGTCGCTGGCGACGTCACGCTGGGCGACCGCCTGACGGACACGCGACTGGGTGGCGCCGCCGGAGAAGATCGGTACCGACAGGGTCAACCCGACCTGCGGGCCGCGGTTTTGGCTGTCGATGGGACTGGTCACCGAGCCGGGCAGGCCGCTGGCGCTGAAGGTGTTCTCGCCCCAGGTCTTGCCATCGGAATAGCCGCCGCCCACATACAAGGTCGGCCAGTGGCCGGCGCGCGCGGTGCCGATGTTGGCCTCCGCCGATTCCACCTGCAATTGCTGGGCACGCAGCGCCGGATTGTTGGCCAGCGCGGTCTGAACCCACCCGTCCGGGCCCTCGGCCACCGGCAGCGCTGGCTGGAAGTCCACCGGAAGGCCCTTCAGGTTGCGCACCGGCACACCGGTGATTTCCGCCAGCGCCTGATAGCCGTCGGCGACCGCGTTGCGAGCCAGGATGGTGTTGGCGCGGGCGCTGTCGTACTGCGCGCGGGCCTCGTGCACGTCGGTGATCGGTGCCAGACCGACCTCAAGCCGCTTGGACGCGAAATCGAACTGCTTCTGCAGCGCGGTTTCCGCCGCTTCCGCCGCCGCCAGGGTTTCCAGCCGTACCAACACGGCGAAATAGACCGCCGAGGTGCGGGTGATCAGGCTGTTGCCCGCGGCTTCAAGGCGGAAATCGCTGGCGCGGCTAAGGGCCTTCTGGCTGCTCAGGGTGGTGAAGCGGGCACGGTCATAGACCATCTGGTTGACGTTGACACCCAGGCGCCGCGACGTGGTCTCGGTCTGCACGTCGCCGGTGAAGCTGATCGGCTGACCGGTCACCGGGTCGAACTGGTTCTGGGTGGCCGGCCCTTCGCTGCGGCTGCGGGTGAGCGAGGCGGTGCCGTCGATCTGGGGCAGCATCGTCGCCCGGGCCTGCACAGCGCCTTCGCGGGTCGCCAGTCGCCCCGACTCCGCTGCGGCGAACTGCGGGTCGCCGGCACGGGCCAACTCGTACGTCTGGAGCAGGTCTTCGGCGGCGGCGGTGGCCGGCAGTACGGCGAAGGCCAGGGCGAGTACGAGGGGGCGGACGGTCATGCGGTGCTCCTTGCGATCGGGGTGGCGATCAGAATTCGAAGGCGGGTACGGGCGCGGCGCCCGCCAGATACGGGATGTCGGTCTCGAACAACGATTCAATGCGCGATCCGTTGACATCGGCGTGCACCAGCACCGCCTCCATCACCGGCGAGCGCCCGCGCACGACCAGCATGCGGCCACCCGGCTTCAGCCACTCAAGGAACGCCAGCGGAATGCTGTCCACCGCGCCGGTCACGCACACGGTGTCGAAAAGACGCGCGGGGCGGTAGGCGAAGGCATCGGCGTGGATGACCTCGACGTTGGCGATCGCCTGGGCGACCAGATTGGCGCGTCCGAGATCGGCCAGCTCAGCGTGCCGCTCGACACTGACGACCTCGCGCGCCAGCCGCGACAGACAGGCAGTGAGGTAGCCGCTGCCGGTACCGATCTCCAGCACGTCCTCGTCGGCCTGGACCAGCAAGCCCTGCAGCATCCGGCCCTGGAGGACGGGCTTGAGCATCACTTCGCCGTTCGGCAGTGGCAGGTTGGTGTCGGTGTAGGCCAGATTGCGGTGCGCAGCAGGTACAAACGGCTCGCGCGGCATGGTCGCCAGAACATCCAGTACCCGTGCATCCAGCACGTTCCACGGACGTACCTGCTGCTCGACCATCAAGTCCCTGGCGTCGGCGTAATCAATCATGCTCATTGGTCCAATTCCGGTTGTGCGTTTCAACCGCCTATTGTACCGGCGTCGTCGTCACAGCATCGCTGCGCGCGGGCCCCACGGCTGAGTGCCGGAAGTCACCACGACTTCGGTCATGGCAGCGGCCCCATGTCACGCGCACCGCAGCCCCGCAGGAACAGATCGACGGCCGCCTCCAGGTGCGTGCGGGTCGCTTCGCGGTCCATCTCGCCCAGACCGAACAGCATGCGGGCATGCGGCTCGCCCCGGAGGAGCGCCAACAGCTGGCCGGCGGCGCGCGCCAACCCGGCGGCGTCGGCAGGATCGAGCTGGAGCTCACCGGCGGCGGCGCGACGCTGCAGCAGGATCGCCAACTCCTGATTCACCCGCGCGGGTCCGGCGTCCCAGAACGCGGCGACCAGCGGCGATCCGGCCAATTGCGCGGTGGACAGCATGCGGTGCGCGGCGATGGCCTCGGGACTGCTGGCCATGGCATGGAACGCTCGGGCGATGTCGAGCAGACGGTCGCGCAGCGGCAAGCCGGTCGCGCCGTCAAACAGCGCCTGCGGCAGTTGCAGTTCGCAATAGGACGCAACCGCCGCGGCGAAAAGATTCTCCTTGTCGCCGAAGTGGCTGTATACCGTGAGCTTGGATACGCCGGCGCCGGCGGCGATCTGATCCATGCTGACGCCGTCGAAGCCGTGCTGGATGAACAATTCGCGCGAGGCAGCCAGGATCGCAGCGCGCTTGGCGGGATCCTTCGGCCGCCCCGGCCCGGCGGCGGGGCGGGTATCGGCAGCGCTGGCCGCAGAAGCAGGCGGCGCGCCGCTGGAACGACGGGGCGGTAGTGACGGCATGGCTTAATACTAGACTGCAGAGTTTTATATTTATACAGTGCGTTTCTGTCTACCTGTACACACCGGATTCCCTCGACATGCGCAGCTGTTTCCGAACCGGTCCCGCCCGCGCAGCGCGCGTCGCGCTCGCCGGGATCCTTGTGGTCGGGGTGCTGGCCGGATGCGGCGGCAGCGAGGCCCCGCCCGAGGCAAGGCCGCCGGTGCTGGTGGTCCTGCCCGGTGCCGGTTCGGCCAGTGAGCTGTCCCTCACCGGTGACATCCGCGCACGTGAGGAAAGCCCGCTGGCGTTCCGGATCGGCGGCAACATGACCGACCGCCGGGTGGATGTGGGCGATCACGTGCGCAAGGGCGACGTGTTGGCCACGCTGGACCCGGATGACCAGCAGGCCCAGACCCGCGCGGCGCAGGCCCGGTTGACGGCGCTGCAGGCCGAACTGGGCCGCGCGCGCGCCGACCAGAGTCGCTACGCGGAGCTCGCGCGCCAGCAGCTGATCAGTCGCTCCAGCATGGACGCCCAGAACGCGGCCGCCAAGGCGGCCCAAGGTCAGGTGGACGCCGCGCGGGCCGAGCTTCAGATGGCCGGGAACCAGGCCAGCTACGGCACGTTGCTGGCGCCTGCCGATGGCGTGATCGCCAGCCGTCAGGCCGAAGCCGGTCAGGTGGTCGCTGCCGGCCAGCCGATTTTCACCCTGGCGGCGGACGGTCCCCGCGAGATCGCGTTTGCCCTGGCGGAGAATGCGCAGGCCCGGGTGCAGCCCGGGCAAGCCGTTATGGTCGAAGTCTGGTCCCAGCCGGGCAAACGCTGGCCGGGAACCGTGCGTGAGGTGTCACCGGCTGCCGATCCTGCGTCGCGGACCTTTGCCGCGCGCGCCACGGTGGACGCGCCGGAAGACGCCTTGCAGCTGGGGCAGAGTGCGCGGGTGCTGCTCCCGACCGGCACCCCCGGCAGCGCCAGCCTCAGCGTTCCGCTCACCGCCCTGCAGCGCCATGGCGATGCGGTAGCGGTGTTCGTGGTTGACCGCGCCACCTCGACCCTAAAACTGCAGCCGGTGACTATCGGCGCGTACGGCAACGATCGCGTGCCGGTGCTGGACGGCCTGGCCAAGGACGCATGGGTGGTGGCCGCCGGCGGCCACCTGTTGCGCGAAGGTCAGCAGGTCAGTCCGGTGGACCGCGACAACCGACCGCTCGGCGACTGATCCGCATGCGCTTCAATCTTTCCGAGTGGGCCCTGCGCCATCGCAGCCTGGTGATCTACCTGATGCTGGTGGTGGCGATCGCGGGCACCTTCTCCTATCTCAAGCTGGGCCGCAGCGAGGATCCGTCCTTCACCTTCAAGGTGATGGTGATCCACACCGTCTGGCCGGGGGCGACCGCCGACCAGGTCGGCCAGCAGGTCACCGAGCGCATCGAGCGCAAGCTGATGGAGACCGGGGAGTACGAGTTCATCCGCTCGTACTCGCGCGCCGGTGAATCGCAGGTCATCTTTGCCGCCACCGATGCGATGCGCTCGACGGAGGTGCCGGAGCTGTTCTATCAGGTGCGCAAGAAGATCGGCGACCTGCGTCCGGAACTGCCGGCGGACATCGTGGGTCCGTTCTTCAACGACGAGTTTGGCGACACCTTCGGCAACATCTACGCACTCACCGGTGACGGCTTCGACTACGCGGTGCTGAAGGACTATGCCGACCGTGTCCAGCTGGCGCTGCAGAAGGTGCCGGACGTCGGCAAGATCGAGTTGTTCGGGGTCCAGGACGAGAAGATCTGGATCGAGTTGTCCAACACCAAGCTGGCGACGCTGGGTGTGTCGGCGGCCGCGGTGCAGGACGCGTTGCAGCAGCAGAACGCGGTGGTGCCCGGCGGGTTTTTCGAGACCGCCAGCAGCCGGGTGCCGGTGCGGGTCAGTGGCCAGTTCAAGTCGGTCGAGCAGATCCGCGAATTCCCGATCCGGGTCGGCGACCGGACCTTCCTGCTCGGCGACGTGGCCACGGTGGAACGCGGATTTTCCGATCCCGCGCAGCCGGGCATGCGGTTCATGGGCCACGACGCGATCGGCATTGGCGTGGCGATGCGCGACGGCGGCGACATCCTGATCCTGGGCAAAACGCTGGAGCGCGAGTTCGCCCAGCTCCAGAGCACCCTGCCGGTAGGGATGGCGTTGCACAAGGTGTCCGACCAGCCGGCCGCGGTGGAGGAGTCGGTGGGCGAGTTCGTCCGCGTGCTCGCCGAGGCGGTGGCGATCGTCCTGCTGGTCAGCTTCCTGTCGCTGGGCTTTCGCACCGGTCTGGTGGTCGCCCTGTCGATCCCGCTGGTGCTGGCGATGACCTTCACCGTGATGGAGATCTTCGGCGTCGGTCTGCACAAGATCTCGCTGGGCGCGCTGGTGCTGGCGCTGGGGTTGATGGTCGACGACGCGATCATTGCGGTGGAGATGATGGCGATCAAGATGGAGCAGGGCTTCGACCGCCTGAAGGCGGCGGCGTTCGCGTGGGAGTCGACCGCGTTCCCGATGCTGACCGGGACCTTGATCACCGCGGCCGGCTTCCTGCCGATCGCGACTGCGGCGTCCAGCACCGGCGAGTACACCCGCTCCCTGTTCGAAGTGGTGACGATTGCGTTGCTGGTGTCGTGGGTTGCGGCGGTGATGTTCGTGCCCTATCTGGGTGACAAGCTGTTGCCGCATATCGAGCGCGGCGCGAACGGGCATCCAGTCGCGCCGAAGCCCGGATCGCTGGCAGCCCGCTGGCACGCTCGGCGGCAGCGCTGGGCGGATCGCCACCCGGCCTTTGCCGACGTGATCGCGCCGCTGCCGAAGGACGCCGAGCACCCGCACGACCCGTATGGCACCCGTTTCTACCAGCGCTT